>JABJKO010000350.1 GCA_018660305.1 Rhodospirillaceae bacterium | reverse complement strand
GGCTCTGTCCAGCAGGCCGCGGCCGGCACCCAGGAGGTCTCGAGCAACATCACCCAGGTCACCCAGGCGGCCAGCGAAGCCCAATCCGCCTCCGGCCAGATGCTCGATGCCGCCAAGGAACTAGCCGAGCAGGGCAATGTGCTGAGGACGGAGGTCAACCAGTTCCTGGAATCGGTCCGCGCCGCCTGACCGGTCTTCCTTCTACTCCAGACAAAGCCGCCCCGGCTAAAACCGGGGCGGCTTTTTTGGTGCCGTTAACGGCTGATTAGAACTTATTCGGGTACCGGTATTGCCTGTCTGCAAACATCGAAGTCGGATTGGACTGGATGCCCGTTAGCTATTTTTCGTCAACCGGAAGATTGCAATTTGAGACCGCGCCGTACCGGCCCCGAAAGCCGTTCCTGATGGTGGTCGCGGACGACCCGTTCAAACCCGACGAGATCATCGAACCGGCGCCGGGAGCAGGTTTTCTTTTGCCCACGAGGTCAGGAATCCGGATAGCCTTGACGATCCTACGGGTCATGGCGTTGGCCGCGGTACTCGGCCTGGTCTTCGCGGCAATTTCCTGAGGCGCGTTAAACCCCTGTCGCGGCCGGCAAGGCCTGCGACAACCGGCCGCCCATGCGAAGGGGCTCGATGCGTTTGGCCAGTCCCGTTTCGTCGTCGGTTTCAATAAGAACAGCGCAGAGCGTCGCCTCACCCTGGGCAGCCTCCAGCCGGGGGCCGGGAAGCTTGCGGCGAAACCGCTGGATCGACCCTTCTTTTTTCATGCCGATGACCGAATCGTAGTCGCCGCACATGCCGATATCGCTGATATAGGCGGTGCCGCCGGGCAGCACCTGGGCATCGGCGGTGGGCACGTGTGAATGGGTGCCCACCACGGCAGACACCCGCCCATCCAGCATGTGCCCCATGGCCATTTTCTCGCTGGTCGCCTCGCCGTGAAAATCCAGGATGATGGCAGAAATATCGGTGCCCAGATGCCGGTTCAGAAGAGCGAGATCGACACCGGCAAACGGATCGTCGAGGGTCTGCATAAACAGCAGCGCCATGAAGTGAAGCATCAGAACCTGCCGTCCCTGATGATCGGGAAACAGGGCAACGCCGGTACCGGGTGTACCCTCGGGATAGTTCTGCGGCCGCAACAGTCGTTTCTCGCGATCGAAATGCGGCACGATTTCCTTCTGATCCCAGGCGTGATTACCGGTGGTTATCACATCTGCGCCGGCCTCCAGTAGCTGATCGCAGATCTTAGGCGTGATCCCGAAGCCGCCTGCTGCGTTCTCGCCATTGACGACGATAAAGTCGAGACCGAGGTCGCGGCGCAGATGGGGCAACGCCTCGCACACCGCGCGCCGGCCCGACCGCCCCACCACGTCGCCGCAAATCAGGATATTCATTCAGGCACTCCGTTAACGCTGCGCACGGTATACGCCTTTCTCGGTCACGATCCAGTCCAATGGCTGATCATTTCGGTCGTGCGGCACATCGGCGACGCGCTGTGCCTCGAAACAAATGCCCACCGCCGTCACCGGCTCCCTCTGGCGCAGCTCATGGAGGGTCCGGTCGTAATATCCACCGCCATATCCCAGCCGGTTGCCACCGGGATCGACCGCCAATAACGGTGTCAGAACGATCCTCGGTGTCATTTCCGGAGCGGCAATCGACGGTTCGGAAAGGCCAAAGGGTCTTTGTTCCAGAATATCGCCGGGACGCCATCGCCGGAATTGCAACGGTCTGTCGGGGCCTTCGACCAGTGGCAGGGCACAAACCATCCCTTCCTCATGCAGCCCCGTCAGAAGCCGCCGGATATCCAGTTCATCGCGGATCGGCCAGTAGCCCGAGACGATGTAATCGGCATCGATCACTAACCCCTGTTTCCGGGCATCGCCCAGACTTTGCCGGATCGCCTCTGCCGCGTCCCGGCCGGCGCCCCGGTGCGCCTCCCGGCGAACAGCGCGCATGTTTTCGGCGAGGCGGCTTTTTGCGTCGTCGATATAGGATTGGGACACGGCCCCTCGGCATTTTAATTTTTGGAAACGAACCTGGTGCAGACGATGCCGCACGGCCGTCCGACGATGTCATCCACCTAAGGCCCGCTTTCGCAGGTGGGCGCCATATACCGAAACCAGGGCTCCGGCAGGGACAGCTCCCTATAGGTAGATACTGGCCCCGGGGATGAAGTGTCTCGCGCGCCGCGCAGCACCGCGAGTCAACTTAGGCCGGCTCAAGCTGCTCCGCAATGCGTTCGATGCGGTCGGCCAGCGAATCCATCGATTGAGCGACATGTTCAACGGTGGGGGAATTGTCCGGCTTGCTCTCTTTCCTCTCCAACGCATCCAGCGTCTCCGAGAGTTCATCGGCGATCAACAGGCTTGCCATGACCAGAAGCCGCGCATCACCGACCTGGCCAACGGTCGCGACCAATTCCTGCACGCGGGCGTCGATATAGTCGGCGAGTTGCGTGAGGTGTTCGTCCTGGCCGTCATCGCAGGCGATGCGATAGGCCCGGTTATTGATGGTGACTTCAACCTGCGCCATTGTCCTCACTCAATATGGCATGGAGGCGTTCGATCGCCGCGTCGAGGCGTTCGGACACTTCCTGCGATCGGGCTTCGAGGGTCTGGCATCGGATCCGCATGGTGGCAAGCTCATTTTCAGCCACGGCAGAAGATTCCCCGTTTGCCGGCCGGGCCGTCGCTTCCTCCAGTCGCGCAAGCGCGCGATCCAATCGTCCCTGAGCTTCCTCGATGCGTCCCATCAGGTGCCCTCGTCTCTCCCAATTCTTATAACTTTTCCGCAGTTACCCGAGAATAGGATGAGCATCGCCGAACCGTCAACGCCCGACCCCCATCCTTTGGGGGTAGATAAGCGTATTTTCCAGAACGTGTTCATCGCTGACAAGGCATGGCACACTGCCCGTCGATGGTGAAACGGAGCGACAAAACAAACAAACGGCCACGCGCCGTCATGATCCATGGCCTGACGCACGCGCGGGCTGCCTGTATCGCCGCACGGGAAGTCGGCGTCCCCCTTGAGCTCCACAGCGCACCCGACGCCGTTGCCAGTCTCGGGCCTCTCTGGTTTCAGAAAATACTGGAGGAGATCGACGCGGAGTTCCCGGATCTGGATATCGAAATGGTTCTCGATTGTGGCGATGCCGCCGGATATGCCCTCGCCGCTCTCCGTCAGGGACTAAAACACATCCGGTTTTCCGGCCCCAAAATCACCACGGAGAAAATCCGCGATATGGCACGCCAGCAAAAAGCCGTGCTCCATAAGGGATGGCCGGACATTCTCGATCTCGGCCATGAGGCTGATCCCGCCAATGCCTGCCGTCACTGGTTTGAAAATTCTCCATGACAGAAGAATTCCTTTCATGATTCCAATCTGTTAATTTACTAATCATAAGATCTGTTCCGGCACCGGGTTGGCTGGTGCAAGTGCTTAATATCGAACAATTTTTTCGGGGTTGGAAAAATGAAGGTCACGCAACGCGTCAAGAAGATCCTTGCCGCATACGAATCTGATAATCCGGGGACCAAGGGAAATCTCGCCCGCATTCTGATGCATGGGCGTCTCGGCGGCACCGGCAAGATGGTCATTCTGCCAGTGGATCAGGGCTTCGAACATGGTCCGGCGCGCAGCTTCGCGCCCAATCCGGCGGGCTACGATCCGCATTATCACTTCCAGCTCGCGGTGGATGCCGGCCTGTCGGCCTATGCCTCGACGCTGGGCATGCTGGAGGCCGGTGCCGACAGTTTCGCGGGGGCCATACCGACCATCCTCAAATGCAACAGCGCAAATTCGCTGTCGTCCAACAAGGATCAGGCGGTCACCGCCTCGGTGAACGATGCGCTCCGCCTCGGCTGCGCCGCCATCGGCTTTACCATCTATCCCGGTTCCGAGGATCAATATGAGCTGATCGAGGAAATCCGCGAACTGGCCGAGGAAGCCAAAACGGTCGGGCTTGCCGTGGTTGTCTGGTCGTACCCACGCGGCGGCATGGTGACCCGCGAGGCCGAAACCGCCATGGATGTCTGCGCCTACGCCGCGCACCTGGCCTGTCAGATCGGCGCCCACATCATCAAGGTCAAGCCACCGACCGACGCCATGTTCCTCGACGCCGCCAAGAAAGTGTACGAGGACCAGAAGATCGATGTCTCGACCATGACCGCCCGCATCGCCCACGTGGTGCAGAGCTGTTATGCCGGTCGCCGCATCGTCGTGTTTTCCGGAGGCGAGGCCAAGGATCTCGACGGCATCTTCAACGAAGCCCGCGCCATCCGCGATGGCGGCGGCAACGGCTCCATCATCGGCCGCAACACCTTCCAGCGTCCCCGTGAGGATGCGTTGGCCATGCTCGATTCGATCATTAAGATCTATCAGGGAAAACTGTAAGAATCCTGCTCCTCTGAGCGTAATTTTATCAGCCCTCTGGCCTAACCGGCCGGAGGGCTGATATCGTTTGGATCATGAATAAACCACCCTGCCGTCTCTACCTCATCTCACCACCGGATATCGGCGGCGACGCCACCGCGGCCTTTTCTGACGCGGTGGCGTCGGCGCTGGACGGAGGGGACGTGGCCTGCCTGCAGCTCCGGCTCAAGGACGTGGACGACGATGTGATCCGGCGCAGTACCCAAATCCTGCTTCCCGTGGTGCAGGAGCGCGATGTCGCCCTTATCATGAATGACCGGCCCGATCTGGCTGTGGAGACTGGCTGCGACGGCGTTCATGTGGGCCAGGACGACGCCGCCTATGAGGACGCGCGCAAGGCGGTGGGAGACGATGCCATTGTCGGCGTCACCTGCCACGATTCCATCCACCTCGCCATATCCGCCGCCGAGGCCAACGCGGATTATGTGGCGTTCGGCGCCTTTTTCGAGAGCAACACCAAGCAACGCAAATTCGCCGCCGATCCCGACATTCTGACCCGCTGGCAGGACATGACCACGGTCCCCTGCGTCGCCATCGGCGGCATCACGGTGGAAAACTGCAGGCCCATCGTCGAAGCCGGGGCCGACTTCATCGCCGTCGCCGGCGGTGTCTGGGCGCACCCCGACGGCCCCGCCGCCGCGGTAAAAGCGTTTAACAAAATATTTGAAGAGGTCGCGGCGGGCTAAGGCGCCTCAGCCCGCGATGGTCGGTTCGCCTTCGATGACACAGCGGCGCAGCAGGCGGCGCTCTTCGGCGGGAAAATCGGTGCGGGCGTGCATGGAGCACAAATTGTCCCACATGACGAAATCGCCCACGGTCCAGACATGCTCGTAGACCACTGAGGGATCTTCACCGATGGCAAATAGCTCGGCCAGCACATCCTTGCTTTCGTCCTCAGACAGTTCATTGATCCGTGCCGTCATGAGGCGGTTGGTATAGAGCGCGGTCCGACCGGTGTCGGGATGGCGAATAAAAAGCGGCTGCGACCAGTGCGCGACGCCATCGAGCCCGGTCTTGATGTCGAACTGAGCGCGCAATTCATAATCGTAGACATGCAACGCCGTCTTGTCGGCGAGCAGCTTCTTCAGCGCCTCGGGCACGGCGTCGTACGCCTTGTACATATTGGCGAATTTTGTATTGCCGCCCACTGACGGCAGCTCGATAGCATAGAGAAACGAGGCCCGCTGCGGGTGCTCCTTGTAACAGCCATCGTGATGAAACCACATCTCGCCATCGGGCAGGGAGCCGATCGCCTTGCCGTCCTCCTTGACGTTGGAGATGTACATGACCTGGGATTCGTAATCGTTGACCTCTATCTCCGGGCGGCGCTCCTTCGGCCGGCCGCGCTCCTTAATCGGTCCAAAGAGCCGGGCAAAAGCAATTTGCTGCGATCCAGAGAGATCCTGGTCGGGAAAGACCAGCACTATATTGTCATGCCATGCCTTGGTGATCGCCGCCTTGAGGTCCTCGGAGAGCGGCCGGGACAAATCCACACCGGTCACCGACGCGCCGAGCGGCGCCTCAAGTGGTGTCACGTTGATCCGGTCTGTTGGGTCTGCCGTCGCCATCCTTCAGGACAGCCTGTCGCCCTTGATGGTCACCCGTCGCAGCGTACGGCGCTGGTCCTGTGGCCAATCGGTGCGCGCATGCAGGCTCGACAGATTGTCCCACAGCATAATATCGCCTGGAATCCAGCGATGGTCATAGATGTTGTCCGGCGCCTCTATGATGTCACAGATCTCATCGAGCACGGCCCGGCCTTCATCGTCATCCATCCCCTCGATGCGGACCGACATCAGGCGGCTGACATAGACCGCTTTTCGACCTGTATCAGGGTTGGTCACGAAGAGCGGCTGCCAGTAATGCAGCAGATCGTCGAGGTTCTGGTTCAGGTCGGGGAAGTCATTCGACGTGTAGTCATAGAGCTGCAGGACCTTGCGGCCATCGAGCTTGTTCTTCAGATCCGGCGGCAGCCGGTCATAAGCGTTATAGAGGCTTGCGAATTTCGTATGGCCGCCCTCGGTGGGGATATCGACGGCGTAGAGAAACGACGCGCGATGCGGTTTTTCGATATAGCACTTGTCCGTGTGAAACCACATTTCACTGTGCCCGAGCGAGCCCTTGGGCTTGCCTTCTTCGTCGACCTCATCGGTCACCAGCTGCATCCGATTGGTCGGATCGGCACGGAACGAGCGCTTTTCCACCGGCGGCTGGACCCGGTCGGCAATATCGCCAAAATTACGGGCATAGGCGAACTGCTCATCTTCGGTCAGCCCGTCCGTGCGGACCAGCAGGATACTGTTCTCCGCCCATGCCTGGCGCAGCAACTGCCTGGTCTCGCCATCGAGCGGCTTGGTGATATCCAGCCCCCTGGCCTCGACGCCGATCGCCGGCGACAGAGGAACGAGCTCGAATTTTGACGTTTGCTGAAGCTGGGTCGCCATGGTCACGATCCTCAAATTTGGCCGGTATTTTAACGCGCCCTGACCGCCAGGGTCACCTTATTTCAGCGGAGTCATCTAAATTCAAACGAGCGCCTGACCCTCGATTGTGCAGCGCCTCAAAGTGCGCCGTTCGGCGTCCGGCCAGGTGTTGCGGGCGTGCAGCGATGACAGATTATCCCAGATAATGAGATCGCCGGGCCGCCAGCGATGCTCGTAGACATTGACGGGATGCTCGATGATTTCACACAGCGCCGCCAGCGTTTCGTCGCTCTCATCTGCATCCATGCCCTCTATGCGGGCCGACATCAGGCGGCTGACATAGACGGCCTTACGTCCGGTATCGGGATTGGTGACAAAAATCGGCTGCCAGTGATGCATCAGCTCATCAAGCCGGTCATCAACCCGCGCGACCGTACTGGTGGTAAAATCATAAACCTGCAGCACCCGCCGGCCCGCGAGCCGGTTCCTCAGCGCGTCGGGAAGCCGGTCATAGGCTGCGTAAAGGTTGGCGAATCTGGTTTCACCGCCGCTCGATGGAATTTCAATGGCATAGAGCAACGATGCCCGGTGCGGTTTTTCCTCATAGCACTTGTCGGTATGGAACCACATCTCGCCATGTCCCAATGATCCGAGACGGCGGCCGTCTTCATCCACCCGATCGGTTACCAGATGCATGGGGTTTTCCGGATCGGGAACATAGTCGCGTTTCTCGACCGGCGGCCGCGAGCGTTGGGCAATGCTGCCGAACTGGCGGGCAAACCGAAGCTGGTCCGCCTCCGTGAGGTCCTGATCACGCAGCAGCATGATAGAGTGCTCGGCCCAGATCTGTCTGATGGCGTCGACAGTCCTGGAATCCAGTTCACGGCGTAAATCCAGCCCGCGGACTTCGACGCCGATGGCGTCGCTCAGGGGAACAGTCTCGATCTGTTGAAGATCCGGGAGTCCTGTCGCCATTTCGCAGCTCTCTTCGCAACGAACTTTATGACTTGATTATGGGACCTTGCGCCACCGGACCGCAAGCCGCATACGCGTCATCAAAGGGTTCAATTTACCTGTAAAGGGCCCTAACCCTCGCGAGCCGCCCTGGCGCGCTTGACCACATCGGCCGGGGTCTTATAGACCTTCTGGATCAAGCGCTGAACCGCCTCGCCGGTGGTCGGCGTGATATTGAGCTGGTTCTTGTGGGCGTCGGAACGGAAATCCACGTCACGCATGGTGCGTTCAAACGCAACGCGAAGGGCATTTACCTGGGCCCGCGGCGTACCGGGTGGCGCGGCAAATGGGCGCGCGAACACCATCGACGACGCCAGCATACCGAGGGCCGCCCGATCACGCGGGTCCTTTACGTAATCCCAGATGGTGGGGACGCCCTGTTTGGTAAGCTCCTTGTTGGCATCGAGACCGAACTGAAGCAGGAGAGTCACTTTCTTGTCGGCGACCAGATCGAAACGCTGGCGTTTCAGCTCCGACCAGCTATAGCCGCATAGCCCGTGGACCTCGCCATGCTGCAGCGCCTCCAGAATCTGAGCTCGATCCCGGTATCGGGCGACCAGCCGAAAATTAGCCCCCAGCAGGTTTTTAAGAATCAGCACGGAATCCCGTGTCACTCCGCCGGACTCACTGGCCCCCATGATCAAGGGGTGTTTCAGCGCCTGCTCAAAGGTCGTCGCCGGTGCTTCGCGATCCACCATGCAGACAAATACCGAACTGGATGCACTTCCCAGATAGTGAAATTTCAGGGGGTCGAATTTTTGTTTTTTGACAAAGGGGTCGATGAGTGGCGCCATGATCGCATCGGGCGAAAGGGCGGCGATGGTCAGCCCGTCGCCGGGGGCCATGTGGTACAGCGCGATGGCGGCTTTGCGGCTCCGCTGGCCGACCATGCTCTGGAAGGTGATGGACGGGTTGCCGGGAATGTATTTTACCAAGTGACGGCCGATGGTCCTGGCGTAGGACGCGCTTTCGGTCCCGATGATGAACGTCAGCGTCTTACCGGTATAGAACTCCGTCACATCGATCTCAGCCAGCGCCGGCGTCACCGAAGCTGCAACGTATGTAAGAACAGACGCTGTGAACGTCCGAATACCGGCCATCGCGGAAATACCCTTTTGGCGCCGACCTGCGGCGCGCTTTACGCTATCTGCGCGATACTCTAGTTAGTCTTTCGTTAACAGGCCGTGACTACCGGCGCCCAAAGCACCTCTTCTATGGAGGCCGCACCGGTACACAGCATGACCAGGCGGTCGAATCCCAGCGCAATGCCGGCACTTTCGGGCATTCCATGGGCAAGAGCGGCCAAAAAATCCTCGTCGATCGGGTAGCTATGGTCATATAGCGTCTGTTTTCGCGCCGAATCGGCCTCAAAACGGCGACGCTGCTCCGCCGCATCGGTCAGTTCGCCGAACCCGTTAGCCAGTTCCACCCCACAGACAAAGACCTCGAACCGCTCGGCAACCCGCCTGTCCGCCGGGTTCTGCCGGGCCAGCGCCGCCATGGAGAGGGGCCAATCATAGAGTACAGTGGGCGCCTCCACCCCGAGATTGGGTTCTACCCTATCCAGGAGCAGCCTGAAGAATACGGCTTCCCAATCGTCACCATCACCGGTGCGTACCCCGATCCGTGCCGCCTCGGCCGCCAGGGCGGACCCGTCGGGGCTCATCGGATCGGCCATGGTCGCCATCAAATCGATATGGCAATAGCGATCGAAGGCGCCGGCCACACTTATATAATGCCAGGGTTTATCGGGATCGCACCGCAGATCGCCGAACCGCATCCGCCGGTCTCCACCGACGCTGTTTTTACGCGCGGCGGCGTGGGCAGCGCGGACCAACGCTTCGCAATCGGCGGCAATTTCGCGCCAGCCGGCATCCGCGCGATACCATTCAAGCATGGTGAATTCAGGATGATGAAGTGCCGACCGCTCCCCGTTGCGCCAGGTCCGCGCGAGCTGAAAAATTCGGGGCACACCGCCGACCAACAGCTTCTTCATGGCGAATTCAGGCGACGTATGGAGATAAAGCCGCCGCGCCGTCGCGGTCTCGAACGGCTCCTGCAAATCCGTGGAAAAGGCCATCAAATGCGGTTCCATCCCCGGCGAGACCTGCAGCGCCGGCGTTTCCACCTCGATAAAATCCTGGGCAAGGAAATAAGCGCGCACCGCGGCGGCCATGTCATTTCGGGCGCGTAGACGCGGCAGGCGCTCAGCCAGCCGGTCCGGCCGCCACCAGGGGGATTGCGCGGGAGAGTTGGGGGTGTCATTCATCCGGGATATCACATCTCACATTTGCGAAGGCACACCATGAATGTGGTCAGAAATCTTGTCCAGAGCGGGCGCGGGCGGTCTCTTCGAACCGCCGACGACCTCGCCGAAGTGGGGCTGATCGAATCAGGCGACAAAGCCGCCATAGACGCGGTGGCGCAACATTTGCCGATCGCCATCTCGCCGCATCTTACCGGGCTGATCGATACAACCGACGCTGATGATCCCATCGCGCGTCAGTTCGTCCCCGATGCCCGCGAAGCCCTCTTTGCGCCGGAGGAACTGACTGATCCGATTGGCGACCAGACACACGCGCCCGTCAAAGGGATCATCCACCGCTATCCCGACCGCGTCCTGCTGACCCCGGTTTTGACCTGCCCGGTTTATTGCCGGTTCTGTTTCCGGCGCACGGTGGTGGGCGATGGCATGGTGAGCGAAGCGGAGCTGGACGATGCCATAACCTATATCCGCGATCATGATGAAATCTGGGAGGTGATTTTGTCAGGCGGCGACCCGCTGATCCTGTCGCCCCGGCGCCTCGGCGCCCTGATCCATAGGCTGGATGCCATCGACCACGTGGGCATCATACGAATTCACACCCGTGTGCCGGTCGCCGATCCGCCGCGGATCACGGACGATCTTGTCGCCGCTCTGAAACGCGAGACACCGGTCTACGTGACGATCCATTGCAATCACGCAAATGAGCTGAACGCGGAATCGGGCGCCGCCGTCGCCCGGCTCGCCGATGCGGGCCTGCCGCTGTTAAGCCAGACCGTGCTGCTCAAAGGCGTCAACGACGACCCCAAGACCATGGAGGCGCTCATGCGGTCGCTGATCCGGCACCGCATCAAGCCCTATTACCTGCATCACGGCGATCTGGCCCGTGGGACCGGCCATTTCCGTACGGATCTGGCGGCCGGCCGCGCCCTCATGAAGGCTTTGCGGGGCCGGCTTTCAGGGATTGCGCAGCCAACCTATGTCCTCGATATTCCGGGCGGTCATGGCAAGGTCCCGGTCGGCCACAGCTATATCGAGCCCGCAAAAAACGGTGAGGGCTGGATGGTCGAGGATTGGCAGGGGCAGGCCCATCGTTACAACGATCCAATGCGTTGAATCCCACCGGCCAACCTGTTAGGACTTGGCCACAAAATCAATCTTCCGAAATTGAGGTCTCTCAGGTCATGAAGGTCCAGGCAAACACGCTCAGACCGGGGCACGTTATCGAGCACCAGGGCAAGCAATACAGCGTGCTGAAATACGAGCTTATCCTGCCCGGCAAGGGCAATGCGTTTATCGCGGTCGACATGCGCGACGTTCGCACCGGCGTTAAAACAAACGAACGCTGGCGCACGCAGGAAACGGTCGAAAAGCTCAATACCGATGAGCGCGCCAGCACCCTGCTCTTTTCCGAAGACGATCAGATCACGCTGATGGATACGGAGACCTATGACCAGTTCACGGTCCCGCGGGACATGGCCGGCGACGCCGCGGTTTTCCTCGCCGACGGCATGGAAGTCCTGGTCGATACCGTCGAAGGATCGCCGGTGGGCGTGCGTCCGCCGCAGCATGTCACCCTCGAAGTGGCCGAGGCCGACGCCGTGGTAAAGGGCCAGACCGCATCTTCATCCTACAAACCGGCGATCATGGAAAATGGGGTCAAGGTCATGGTGCCGCCCCACATCGAAGCCGGCACAAGGGTCGTGGTCAGCACCGCGGATGCAACCTACGTCGAACGGGCGAAGGACTGACCCGGCCGCACCGCCGGATTATTGGAAAAGGCCGGCAATGAGACCCGCAATCATCAATGTTATGGACGGCGCCGCCCGCAAGGCCGCGCGCAGCCTTATTCACGATTTCGGCGAAGTCGAGCAGCTGCAGGTCTCGCGCAAGGGACCCGCCGATTTCGTGTCCGAGGCCGACCGGCGCGCCGAGGAGATCCTGCGCCGTGAGCTGGGTAAGGCGCGGCCGGGTTTCTCCATGCTGCTGGAAGAAGCCGGCGCGGTCGGCGATAGCGCGAGCGCCAATCGCTGGATCGTCGACCCGCTGGACGGCACGACGAATTTTTTGCATGGCATTCCGCATTTCGCCATATCCATCGCCCATGAAGAGGACGGCGAGCTGGTCGCGGGAATGATCTACGATCCGTTGCGGGACGAATCCTTCTGGTCGGTGCGCGGATCCGGCGCCTTTCTGAACAATCACCGGCTCAGGGTATCCGCCCGCAAGGATATGGGAGACGCCGTTCTGGCAACCGGCTTACCCTTTGGGGACCGGCCGGGAAAACAGGAAGCGCTGGCGACCTTAGAGCCCGTCATGGCCGGGACCGCGGGTCTGCGCCGGTTCGGCGCCGCATCGCTGGATCTCGCCTATGTGGCGGCGGGACGGTTTGACGCGTTTTGGGAATTTGGCCTGTCGCCCTGGGATGTGGCCGCCGGAATTTTGCTCATCCGCGAGGCCGGCGGCTTCGTCACCGAACTCGATGGCGGCAACGATCCGCTAAACGGCGACACCATTCTCGCCGCAAATGATGCTTTATATGACCCCGTAGGACGTATGCTGAGAGAGGCGATTAAGGCCAAAACGCCCTGAAAAGCGGCCCAAAACCCAAAACGTTACCAAATCTTAGCAATTTGGCCTCATTTGTTTTTGGTGGCGAATGAAATTAACCATGTTTATAAAGTATTTCATGACTAAACGAGGACAATCGGTTTGATGACGACACCCTTGCTGTCGCGTCTATCACACCGGATCCGCAGCATGTTTGTGGGCCTGCTGTTAAGCTGTCTGTCGGTTGTTGTGGCCGGAATCGGGCAGCAAACGGCCGCCCAACAGGTCGTGGGCAGGAACAGCTACCCCAGCGTGACCGTCGATCTGAGTGTTCTCGAGGAGTTGGGGCGCGCGCCCAACCTGCCGCAGCTCTACCAGCAGCAGGCCCGCCCCTACCCTTATAATTACAATGTGCAGCCCCGCTTTCCCGTCGTAAGGGGAAATGACAGCTATAGCGCGGCGCCCCGTGTCGTTCTGACGCCTCCCAAATCCGTCAGGCAACAGGCGGTGAGAACGCCCCGCAAAAAAATGGCCACACCGCGGGTGCCCAGGAAGGCAACCCGGACCGCCCGGCGCACGCCGCCTACCGCTCGACAGACGCGACCGCGCAAACCGCGGGTCTCGGTGCCGCCACCGCCGGTCGCACGCACACCCCTGCAGGTCGCCCCACCACCGCCGCCGATGATTTCGCCCCTACCGGCACCCGAGCCGCCTAAGAAGCCCAGAACACCAAGAATTGCGGCCCCGCCGCCGCCGCCGCCGGCGATAGCGTCGACGGCGCCAAGAGTGAAAAAGCCTGCGCCGCCCACGGTGCGAAAAACCGCCCGGCGGACGCCCAAGAAGCCCCGCCGGATCACGGCGCGGTCCGGGGGTGAAGCGCGGGTGAAGTCGGGATCCATGCGCCGCATCCAATTCGCCGCCGGTACCGCAAAATTGGCGGGCGGGGCGGCATCGGAGCTGACCAACATCGCGAAAGCCATGTCCGCGGATAAGGCGCTCCGAATTCAGCTTCTGGCCTATGCCGGTCAGGCCGGTGATTCCGCCAGCCAGTCGCGGCGGCTCTCCCTGTCGCGGGCTCTCGCCGCCCGGTCCAAACTGATCGA
Organism: Rhodospirillaceae bacterium; assembly: GCA_018660305.1. Next base: position 41,629 of record JABJKO010000350.1, on the reverse strand, counting down.
GCGGGGCATACGCAGCACACGCATCGACGTTCGGGCCCTGGGCAACAAATCCGCCGGTGGACCAGCGGACCGGGTGGATATCATCGTCACCAAGCGGTGACTGTCGGAACAGGCGCATTTACCATGAGCGCCAATCAGAAAGCGGTAATAAAGAAAATCCGATGAACGGTTCCCGACGCTATCTGACGCGAATGATCGTATTCCTGATCGCCGTCATGGTCATGATCGCAGCGCTCTACCAGCCCCTCCTGCATTCGTTCCGGGCCAACGTCGCTCTGAACGGGCTGATTATCGGCGTCCTGATCCTGGGCATCATCTATATTTTCCGGCAGGTCATCGGCCTGATGGCGGAAGAAAAATGGATCGACAGCTTCCGCAGCAACCGACCCGGGTTTTCGGTCACCGAGGCGCCCCGCCTGCTGGCGCCCATGGCCGCCATGCTCGGCGATCGTCAGGGCCGGTTCAGCCTGTCCGCCCTGTCCCTCCGCTCCCTGCTGGACGGTATTTCCTCCCGGCTCGAGGAATCCCGCGATCTGTCCCGATATCTCATCGGTTTGCTCATTTTTCTGGGACTTCTCGGCACCTTCTGGGGGCTACTGCAGACTATCCGGTCGGTGGGCGATGTTATTGGTGGGCTTTCCATGGGCAGCGGAGAACTCGCCTCCGTCTTCGGCAATCTCAAAGCCGGGCTCCAGGCGCCCCTGTCGGGCATGGGGACCGCGTTCAGCTCGTCCCTGTTCGGGCTCGCCGGATCTCTGATCCTGGGATTTCTCGAGCTACAGGCCGGGCAGGCCCAGAACCATTTCTTCAATCAGCTGGAAGACTGGCTGGCCAGTCAGACACGCCTCTCGTCGGGCTCTCTCGCGGTCAGCGAAGGCGGCGAACAGAGTGTCCCGGCCTATGTCCAGGCCCTGCTGGAGCAGACCGCGGATTCTCTCGAAAACCTGCAGCGCACCATGGAACGGGGCGAGGAAGGCCGGTCCACCGCCAACAGCAACATCACTAACCTGACCGAAAAGCTGTCGACCCTGACCGACCAGATGCGAACCGAACAATCCCTCATGATCAAGCTCGCCGAAACACAGCTGGAGATCAAACCGCTGATCGCTCAATTGGCGCAGAACAGCAGTGCGAACGGTTCCGGCGCGCCCGTCGATGACGCCATGGCGCACAATATCCGTAATATCGATATTCAGATGGCCCGCCTGATCGAGGAGCTTGCCACCGGCCGCGGCGAATTGGTGTCTGAGCTGCGCAGCGAGATCAGGGTCCTGTCGCGCACCATGGCGGCCATCGCCGAGCGCTCGAAACAGTAACCGGCCAGGACTGGGACAAATCGATGCCCGCCCGCGTACGCCGCCGAACAGTTCCCGACATATGGCCCGGCTTTGTCGACGCTATCTCCGCCCTGCTGATCATCGTCATCTTCCTGCTGATGGTCTTCACGCTGGCGCAATCGTTCCTGTCGGAAATTCTGTCGGGCCGGAACGAAGCCCTCGACCGGTTGAACCGGCAGGTCACCGAGCTTGCGGATATGCTGTCGCTGGAGCGTGATTCCAATACCAATCTGCGCGGCGATCTGGCGGCGCTCTCTTCGGAACTGCAAAGCTCCATCGCCGCCCGCGACACCCTTTCCGCGCAGGTCTCGGCGCTGAGCCTGGAACGGGACGACCTCGCCAGCGCTCTTATCCTCCGCGACCGGGAAAAGGCGCGGCTGGCGGCCGCGCTCAAGGAAACCGGCGCCCGGATCGACGAGAGCGAAACCCGGACCGTGCAGGTCGAAAAAGAGCTGGAGGACGCGTTCAAGACCATTTCCGCCGACCGCGAGAAAATCCGTGTTCAACTGGCGACACTGGAGAGCCTGAAACGGGATATTTCGGCCTTGCGGAAAGTACGGGGCGATTTGGAGACACGAGTGACCAAGCTCGCCTCGACGCTGGACACCACGAAGGAAGACCTGATCGCCGCACAGGAGAAGAGCAAGCAACTGGATAATTCTTTGAACGCCGAGCGCGATAAGAGCAAAAAACTGGACAGCTCCTTGACGGCGACGCGGGACCGCTCGAAGGCGCTGGCCGCCTCGCTCAGTTCGGCACAGGAGCGCACCGCGCTGGCGCAGAAGACCATCAAGGAAAACGAAGTCCAGCTCGCCCGGCTCCAGGACGATTCGTCCAAAACAACCAAGGCGCTGACCAACGAACAAAAAGTGTCCGCCCGGGCACAACGGCAGGTGGCCCTGCTGAACCAGCAACTCGCCGCGCTTCGTAGGCAGCTGGCCGGCATTTCGGAAGCGCTCGAAGCCTCGGAGGCCAAGGCCAAGGAACAGAACGTCCAGATCGTCAATCTCGGCAGCCGGCTCAACGCGGCGCTGGCCAGCAAGGTCGAGGAGTTGGCCCGCTACCGCTCGGAATTCTTTGGCAAGCTCCGCGAAGTGCTGGGCAACCGCGACGACATAAGGGTCGAAGGCGACCGCTTCGTGTTCCAGTCGGAAGTGCTGTTCTCGTCAGGGTCAGCCGATATGGTCGGGCTCGGACGGCGGCAGATCAGCCAGCTTTCCACCACGCTCAAGGACATCGCCAGCCGTATCCCCAAGAATATCGACTGGGTTCTGCGGGTCGACGGCCATACCGACCGCATCCCCATCAAGAACGCCAAATTCCCTTCCAACTGGGAGCTCTCCACCGCCCGCGCGGTGGCCGTGGTCAAGTTGCTGATCGAAGACGGCCTGCCGCCGCACCGGTTGGCGGCCGCCGGGTTCGGCGAATACCGTCCCCTTGAGCCGGGCAACAGTCAGACCGCGCTGCGCCGCAACCGCCGCATCGAATTCAAGCTGACCGGACGGTAGATCGCAGGGCCGGTCCGGGCTTCATAGAGAGCCTTGAACCGCCCGTTTTCCCTTCGCGTCCGCTGTTATACAGTTAACGGACATTCCAATGACGCCTCTTGATGTCTGCTTGTGATCCTAAGGCGACATGAAGGGGCAGAAAACGGCCGCCCCTAACGATTGCCGCTTTTGCGTTTGGTCTATCGCTGGGGTTGATATCCGGTATGGTACACAGTCTTCGTGATTGCATAGCTGGTTCGACATGATTCTTTACCGCAGTGGCAAAAAACGGTTCCGGTTGATGGCTTTGGTCGGGCTCGTCTGCGCGCTGCTGCTCTCAAGCGGCGAGGCGGCGCGCGCCTGCGGCACCCTGCAGGGTCTATCGGACAGGTACTGGGATGTGCAGACCTCCAACGAGACGCGCCGGCGGGTAATAAAGGCGCTGGCTGGCGTATGCGGCGACTATGTAGCATACGAATCGGACGCCATCCTGTTGGCAATTTTTCGCGACGCCCTCGCCCGGAATATTGAAAGAGCGATCATCCGGAAAAGCTTCGAGGCCTACTGGTGTCTCATGGGCAGCCGGGACCAGCAGGGTTATGCCGGGCTGACCGCTGCGCTTGGCCGCTCCAACTGTCCGTCAGATACGGCGGTGAAGGCGTGGTACGTGGTAACCGTATCCGGCGCCAACATCCGCGCAGGTGCGGATATGGGGTCGCGAAAAACCGGCTATGCGCTTCGCGGAACGCTGGTCGAGCGGCTTGCGACCCAGGGCGACTGGTTCCGCATTCGCCGCATGTCGAACGAGACCGGCTTCATCCACGCTTCGCTTCTGACCCCGTTCCGGAAACCGACCCGGTAGAATCCAGCGTTCCCTTTTTATTGATTGGCAGGTCGTCCAGCGCCCCGCTAGACTATGCCCACTGCGCATTGTCGCGTCGAACGGTTCGGGCTGGCTCGCCGGGATCCCAAACGCGAAACGGTGAATCTGCATGCATGTACCGGGTGCCTCCGGATATTTCCTGAAGTCGGTCTTCACCGCGGTCATAGGCGCGGCCGTCCTTGTACCCATTCCGTCGTCAGCGCAGTCGAATGACCCCTCACGACTGGTCTACGGATTCTGGAATGTCGAATGGCGCCGGGCCGGGGAACAACAGCCCTACGACAGCGCCCGGATCCACGTGGTTTTCCGAAACAACCGCTATCACGTCAGCGGGTGTCACACCGTATATCGGTCGCCGGCCGCCCCCGATGGCCGGCGTAAGGCCTACTGCGGCTGGCGGTACAGGAACGGTCAGGCACGTGTCGAGGATGGCGGCATAACTATTAAGGAGCCGGCGCATGTTCTCGGGTCCTTTGGCGGGACAACGAAAATCCGGTTCCTTGATGCGGACACCGCGGAGGGCTCGTGGCGATACCAACGCGGACCCCGCAGGGCCGCGGGGACAGTGACATGGCGGCGATCGAAGACGCAGATCAGCCGGGTCGTGTTCAACAGCGAAATCCGATCAATCGTGCGGCCCGGCGAGGTCGCAGAAGCCAGACTGAGCTATGACGATGTCTGGACCAGCCGGCGCGGCTATCGTGAAGGGCGCCCCACCATCGCCGTCGAAGTCTATGGAACGGAACTCTGGGGCAAACGGTATATCGGGCTTCTCAAGGGCACGACCACCGAAAGAATGCTCGAGATTTATGACCGCAGACCGATCGTCGAACCGGTTCCCGATGACGACAGCAGGACGCGTCGGATCGGCCTGCAATTCCGTATTGCCGTCTGGCGCGACGCCAAGTATGGACGCAAGCAGATCATCGTCGACCGCAACAGGGTCCCTTTCGACTTCGTCGTCAACGGCCATCCTGACTTACCGCGAATTGGCGTGGTCGCCGCAATCAAGGAATCGGACGCGGTAAAGGCGCGGGTGATCAGCCTTATTCCCGATGAGGGTATATTCTGGTTCCGGGCGGAATATGTCAGCGGTCCCGGCGCTGACGCGCCAAAAACAAAAACCCTGGTGATCCGGTGGCAAGGCAGCAGCCGCGAAATTACCCTGACCCGGAGCACCGAATTTCCCAGGTTCTATCTGGCCGGCCCCTATTACGGCGTATTTCCAGCGGACAATGCGTCCGCCGCACCCGATCCCGTTCCCGAAAATGGAGGACGGTGAATGGCCGTGCGAAGGCAATTCGCGCTCCCAAGCCGTCAATACCTGCCCGGCCGCGGTTTAGGCGCGGTCTTCCTGATATGGCTGCTGGTATGCTTCGCCGCCCCGCCCGTGCCTGCACAAAACACCGGTCTGGGTTGGCTGCTGGGCGAGTGGGAGATTTCCTACGAAGATAGGATTCTCGGTACGGTCCAAGGCTTCGCCAGCATCACCGCCGATCTGAAACCGGGCGACCCTTATGAGCCGCGCCGCGCCGAATTAGAGCTCATTCACCCTGAGACCGGCGTGGTCCACAATCTGCGTGGAGGCAGGTTCGAGATCGAGGACGGCAAGGTCAGAATTGACCTGATTGGCACAAGCCCGCCCAGCCGGTTTTCGCCGGCGCAGGCGCTGTCGGTGGATGCCAAGGCGCTGGAATTGCCGGCGGGCCAGGAAATAACCCTGAAGCTGGAGGACGCCACAACCACGGCGCACACACCGCCCGGCGCCACGGCGGCGCGCCATAGCCTTTCGATCGTCTTCCCGATCCTGCCCCCCGGGGAAAACGACAGTCTGGAAGGCATTTGGCGCTATGGCGCGAACAGTCCCACGGAGATGCGGTCCCGCCGTGCCGGCTCATTCGACCGGGCTGCCCGAAAAATCGAAGGACGGGAGAGCTGGCGCCGTGTAGCGGCCACCATCGCTTATGTCGCGGGCGACCGATTCCAGCCGTCGATCAAGGAACTTTCTACCAGACGCTTCCGTTCTTCCCGCGACGACGAGCCGCATTACCTCTCAACCGAGGATACGCGGCGCGAACACGGAGCGGACGCCATCGGTACCTACTGGCTTTCCGTCGTAGGCCAAAATTTGCCTGTCGCGCCCGGCCGAAAAATGGAGATCGAGTTCCTGCCGGAGGAAATGCCAGTCACCGGCGAGAAGATCAAGACCGTCGAATGGACCGGCCGCACACGGCCCAACGAAAAATATCCTTTCGTCCTCGACATCCAGGTTGTCCTGCGCAGGCAAATTGACGGGACCGCCAAGAAATTCTGGCTGAACGGCGCGCCCGGAATCTGGTCGCCCGACCTGCCTGAGTTCGATCCCATAGCGATCCGCTATATCCGCAAGGCGAGCGAAACGGAATTCGAGACGGCCGACTCGATAAATATCGGCGATGTCTTCTATGTCGAGGCGGAATACGAAGAGCCGCCCGCCGCCCAGCGCCAGCTCTATCTGACGAGAACCGGATCGGGCGATGGCGTCCGTTTTCATCTGGAGCGGAAATTCTCCATCGAGAGCGGCGAATTCGCCGGCACGTCGCTGGACTCGGATGCTGTCATTTACCGCTCCCCACGGTTGTTGTTGCTAAAGCCCGGCGATCCGGACCCGGACCAGTCGAACGTCAGGGCGCTCAATGAAACCGGTCTTGCCAAGGGCGATGCGGTTGTCTTACGCGCCTGGCCGAATGCCAAGCTGGAAACCGCTGAACTGGACGAACCCGATAGCGGCACGGACAAAATGGTCGCGGAGGCGAAGGTGCGGCAAGCGCCGCCATCCCTGTGGGACGGCGCCTTACGGCGGGCCCGGCGCTGCTGGGAATCCGGACAGAGCCAGACGGAATTCACCAACTACACCTTCGTCGACGGCGAGAAGGTGATGACCATCCGCGGTTTCACTGTCTATCGGCCCAACCTCAAGGGCCTGTCGAACCTTTGGAGGGACAATCCGGTACTCGCCCCCATCGGCATCGGCGATGCCGACACGCGCGATGACGGTGATTACGCTCAGCAGATCAACGTCAAACTCCCGGCGCATGCAGCCGCGATCCTGGTGCACGACGAGTTGAAGTTTTCGCTGCAGCGCTACATTCGCGGTCACGGGGGTCCGAACGCGGTCGCCAGCGACGCGCCCGAGGCGGACCGGCGGCGCTGGATCCGGATCAAGGAGGCGGAGGCGGAAACACTGATCCGTCTGGCCGAGCAGGGTGGCAACCACGCTCTTTTCCACATTCCCGTGATGCACAGACACGGATCGATTGAGAGCGAACTACGCCGGTTCCTGGTGGACGACATCTGGCAATATGACGACCGGCTTCCGGCCACCAAGCGTGCCTTCCTGGATACAGCGCGGCTCCTGATTTCACAAGCCGAAGGCAAGTTGCTGCAGCGCAGCAGCCAGACCCTGCCGACCGTCCGCAATGTCGATGACTGCGACATAAAGCAATTGCTGTATCAGATTCGCGCCGGGATGGAGCCGGTGGTTCAGCGGCTGACTCCCAAGCTCATGCGCCCGCGCCGCGGCGACGAACCAGCCTATCCGCGCCATGTGCCCGACAGGGTCGCCCGCGCCAATGTCGCCGGGGTGCACATTCTTGCCCAGGCGCTGCAGGCACAGGAGGATTATGCCTCGGCCGATACCGATGTGCTGCTGGCGATCGGGGCCATTGTCGGTATCAAGGCCAATGCGGCCTTGCGGGCGCATCGCGCCGCGACCGCGGCCTCAGCGGCCACCAGCCTGACATCGTCCACCGTTGCGGCGATGGTCCGATCCGGCATGACCGCCATGGAGATCTATGACGCCTACCAGGTCTACAAGGACATGAACGACTGGCGCACCGCGGTGCGCGACACCGATTTTGCCTGGGGGGCCTCCAGTGTGGCGGGGACCGAGCGGTTGACCGTTGCGCAAGAGGAACGGCGTGCTGCCGCGCTCAAGGCCGCTCTGGGCGGGGCCATGTCCATCGCGCCACCCCTGGTTGACGGGATTGCTTCCGGACGCCTGGATCTCGACGTTATTCCGCAATCCGTCCAGTCTCATGTCACCCGCCAGGCGGCACGGAGCGGCGTAGAGTCTCTCGGTCGCGGGGAGCGACTGGTTTTTGAGCACATGGCACGCCGGGCACGCCGGGCAGCCGGCTCCGACCGGCTGGGCGACGTGAGCCCCGCGGACCGGCTCGCATTGCAGATCGCGGATGCGGCGGAGGCGCGTCGAACAGCTGACGCAACAGCGCCTCCTGCCCGTGTTCCATCCCGGGACGGCGCTTCGGCAGGCACTGAGACCGGCGATGCCGCCCCATCCACACCACCACGCGAACCCACGGGCGGTGATCCGCCAGCGACCAGCACAGCGGACAATACGGAGACTGTTCCGCCCGCCCGCGGAGACAGCGGGGACACTTCCAGTGATCCTGTGAACCAACCCACTGCTGGCTCGACGCCTGACTCGACAACCACGGAAACGGCGATGCTTGACCCGTCCCGGCCCGCCACAGAGCCTTTGGCGCCGGCCTCGGAGACCGCCCGGCCGGAGCCGTCCCGTCCGGCGACGGAAAGGATCGATCCCAGCGCCACCGACCCGAACCCTGCTACGCCGACACCTCACCGCACCGAGCCGCTGACGCCGGCTTCAGAAACCGCCCGGCCGGAGCCGTCCCGTCCAACAACGGAAAGGATCGATCCCAGCGCCACGGATCCGAATTCCGCCCCGCCGCCGCGTCGCCGCACCGAGCCGCTGACGCCAGCTTCAGAAACCGCCCGGCCGGAGCCGTCCCGTCCAGCGACGGAAAGGATCGATCCCAGCGCCACGGATCCGAATTCCGCCCCGCCGCCGCGTCGCCGCACCGAGCCGCTGACGCCAGCTTCAGAAACCGCCCGGCCGGAGCCGTCCCGGCCCCGAACCGAACGGCTGGACGGCAGTGGTTCGACTGACCCGCGGGTCTCGCCGCCCTCGCGACGCCCCCGGACTGATGCGCGGGGAAGTGAGACGGACGTGTCGCGGCTGGATCCGGCGCCTGCACCGTCGCGTCCCCGGTCGGCCCCCAACATAGCACGGTCGAACCCGCCCGATTACGTCCCCAACCGGCCACGGCCGGTCGAGGAACTCGGCGGTGGCGCCAATGCCCCGCCGTCGGCCCGCGCTAATACAGGACGCACCGGATCCCCGGAGGATCTCGCCCGTCGCCTGGAACCCAATATCGCCCAAAACCGCAATTTGGATAATGTCCCCCTTCGCGACCCGCGCTTTCATACCAGACCTAGTTACGACCTCGACGTTCAGCCCGGGGAAACTCTGGGCCGGACCTGGGACATCAATGGCCAACGCTATCGCCACGGTAAGCTGATAAACCCGGTTTCTTCGACACCGCCCGCCCAAACCAGCCCGGGACTATTCGCGGATGTCTTCGAGATGGTCGACGACGCGGACAATATCGCGCCGATCATGGGCAAACGATACGGCACCCGCGAACCCTGGCGCGGTACCGGGCGCCGGCCGTCTCTGGATACCAGCCGGGCGCAGGATTGGGAGATGGCCGACGATATAGAGTTCGGCGCCGGATTATTGGAGCGCCATGATATTCTCCAGCTGGAGTTGCGGGGCGTCGATTATACTGGCGAGTATCCCGTGATGTTTCAGCGCCGGCTCGGCCACGACATGCCGGATGGCATCATTGCCGAGCGAACGCCGGACGAAATTTTTACCCGGTCCAGAGCGGGAAGTTGGCGGGACGGCCGGTTAAAGGCCTTCCGCAAGGCCTACTTGAAGCTGCGTCAGGACTTGGCCCGCGCCGGTATCGGCTGGGAAGACGGGCATCTGGGAAACATCTTCTACCAGATGGATACTCGGGGACCACCCCGTGCAGGAATCCTCGATACCGACAGGATGGGCCCGGTCGCGTCACCAAGGCCCGGCCGCCAGCCAGGCCAATTCTTCGGGGGCATGGCGGGCAAGTGGTGGACAGCTACAAAGCGCAGGATCGACGTCGGAGACGCGCAGGAGATGGCCGTGGCCGGCCTGTTTCACAAGGGATTCTTCAAGATTGACAGCAATGGAAACCTTGCGGACGGCCTCTTTCCGGTCGATGAAATTCTCGAGTTCTTTCCGGCACTAAAAGACATGATGTCTCGGCGGAAGGGCCTCCGGTGAAAAAGCGCCGAAGACACTGTCTGCGACGCCCCTCCCGATGCTGTGGACGGCTCTCGACTTTCTTCAATGGTTGGTATCGTGGACGTATTGCCAATGTCCCCTATTGGCTAATCCCGGAAATCGCCATGAACAAAATTGACGTCCGCTTTTCTCTGATGAACGGACATCCCTTGGATCTCCGCGCACGCAAATAACACAAATTCTGGCTAGCGCTTTTGTCATGGCCCGGCGCGATTGCCAGCCCGCGAACATTCGTTACAATTCATCCATCCGCGTTGGCGCCGCGCCAGCGCTTTTTGTTTTTCGGGGAGAAACGCTTCATGACCCGCTATTCCATCAGCCAGCCCGTCACGCAAGTGGAAGCGCCGCGTCTGGTGTCCGGCAAGGGCCGCTTCACCGACGACATCACCCTGCCCCAGATGGCGCACGGTGTGTTCCTGCGCTCGCCGCACGCCCATGCCGATATCGTCTCCATCGACACAAGCGCGGCCAGCGCCATGCCCGGCGTGATCGCCATCCTGACCGGCGCGGATTACGAGGCCGATGGACTCGGGGTGGTGCGGGGCGTCTCGCCGCTTAAAAGGCGCGACGGATCGCCCATGTACCGGCCGCCGCGCCCGGCGCTGATCAGCGACCGGGTGCGCCATGTGGGGCAAGGGGTGGCGCTGGTCATCGCCGAGACCATCAACCAGGGCAAGGACGCCACCGAGGCAATCGAGGTCGACTACAGCCCGCTGCCGGCGCATTTTTCCACCGCCGAGGCGAACCAGGGGGGCGTGCCCCAGCTCTATGACGATTGTCTGAACAACGAGCCTGTGCACGTGAACCACGGCGATGCCGACGCCGTCGATGCGGCGCTGGCCGCCGCCCCCCATGTGCTGCGCGAGACCTTCGTGGTCAACCGGGTGGCTGGCTGCACCATGGAGCCGCGCTCGGTGGTCGGCGAGTATGACGAGGGCCGCGACCACTACACCATCCATGCCTGTCACCAGCGCCCCTATATCTGGCGCCAGATGATGTGCGACCACGTGTTCCATATTCCGGAAAACAAGATGACCATCATCGCCGGCGATGTGGGCGGCTCCTACGGTATGAAAGGCGGGCTGTACCCGGAAGTGCCACTGACCGCCTGGGCGGCGAAAAAGACCGGCCGGCCGGTCAAATGGACCTGCGAACGCAGCGAGGCGTTGATCTGCGACGATCAGGCGCGCGACATGCATGTGGAGGTGGCGCTGGCGCTGGAGGACGACGGTACGTTCACCGGCGTCCGGCTGACCTCCAACAACAATGTGGGCGCCTACGTGACCATGATCGGGTTTATCTCCACCAACGGCATCGCGACCACGCCCTGTGGCGTCTACAGGACACCAGCGGCCCACGGTCAGGCGTCCTCGGTGCTGACCAACACGGTACCGGTGTCCAATTACCGCGCGCCGGGCGGCGTGCCGGGCACTTACGTGATCGAGCGCATCATCGACATGGCGGCGCGCCAGCTCGGCATGGATCCGGCCGAAATACGGCGCAAGAACCTGATTCCGGCAGACGCCATGCCCTACCGGCTGCCCACCGGCGGCGGCTATGATTGCGGCGAGTTCGAAGCCGTCATGGACAAATGTATCGCCAAGGCGGATTACGCCGGCGCACCGGCACGTAAGGAAGAAGCCAGGGCGCGCGGCAAGCTGCACGGAATCGGCATTTCCACCAGCGTCGATCCGTCCGCCGGACCGTCGCCGGAAACCGCCGAACTGCGCTTCGATCCCGGCGGTTCGGCGACCATCATCGTCGGCTCCACCGCCGGTGGGCAGAGCCATGAGACCATCTACACCCAGATCATTTCCGACCGGCTGGGTCTGGAAGCGGAAACAATCGAGGTGGTCGAAGGCGATACCAGCAGATTGTCCTGGGGCACCGGCACCGGCGGCGCGCGCACCGCCACCATCGCGGGGACGGCGGTTTATAAGGCGGTCGATAAGGTCATCGAAAAAACCACGCGCATCGCCGCCCATCTGCTCGAAGCCGCGGAAGCCGATATTGAATTCGCTGACGGGACCTTCACGGTGGCGGGTACCGACCGCACGGTTGAATTCGTCGAGGTCGCGAAAACCGCCTTCAAACCCAACCAACTACCGAAGGATATCGAAATCGGGCTCTATGAGACCGCCACCTGGTCGCCGGATACCGGCAACGTTCCCAATAGCTGTCACATCTGCGAAGTGGAAATCGATCCGGATACGGGCATCACGGAAACTATTCGCTACACGTCGGTCCACGATGTGGGTGTGGAGATCAATCCGCTTCTGGTGGACGGCCAAGTCCATGGCGGCATCGCGCAAGGCGTCGGCCAGGCGCTGATGGAAGACGTGGCCTATGACCAGGACAGCGGCCAGATCCTGTCGGGCTCCTTCATGGATTACTGCATGCCGCGGGCCAGTGATTTCTGCAATTTCGATCTCGACCGGCACCCGGTGCCGACGGCGACCAACCCGATGGGCGTCAAGGGCGCCGGGGAATGCGGCACGGTGGGCGCGGTGGCGGTCATGATGAATGCCATCAACGATGCGCTGGCGCCGCTGGGTGTGCGCAATCTGTCCATGCCGGCAACGCCGGAGAAGGTCTGGCAGGCTATTCACAACGCGGACGGCAAGGCGGCGTAGGTTACTCCGCCGCGTCGCGGGTGCCGGGATCGCGGTCGAACTGGAGCGCCGCTAGACGCGCGTATAAGCCTTCCTGCTCCACGAGTTCTTCGTGACGTCCGGTGGCGACGATGCGTCCCTGATCCATGACAATGATGCGGTCGGCCTTCTGGACGGTGGCGAGCCGGTGGGCGATGACAATGGTGGTCCGCCCTTCCATCAGCGTTTCCAGAGCCTTTTGCACGGCGCGCTCGCTTTCGGCATCAAGGGCGCTGGTCGCCTCATCGAGCAGCAACAGGGGCGCATTGCGCAGGATGGCGCGGGCAATGGCGATGCGCTGGCGCTGGCCGCCGGACAGGCGCAGGCCTTTTTCACCGAGAAACGTCTCGAATCCCTCGGGTAACGGGTCGATAAATTCAGTGGCCGACGCGGCATCGGCGGCGGCGCGGATCTCCTCCCTGGACGTGCCAGGCTGGCCATAGCCAATATTTTCCCAGGCGTCGGATGCGAAGACCACGGGATCCTGGGGCACCAGAGCGGCCCGCGACCGCACGGCGGCGGGATCGGCCTCGCGCACATCCACCCCATCCATGGTCACCTGCCCCGACTGGGGATCGTAAAACCGCAGGATGAGCTGGAAGACCGTGGATTTTCCCGCACCGGAGGGGCCAACGAGGGCGATGGTCTCGCCGGGCGTCACCTCAAGGGAGAAATCCTCCAGCGCGGCACTGTCCGGCCGCGACGGGTAACGGAACGTCACCGCGTCAAAGCGGATGTGACCCGCTGCCGGATCCGGCAGCGGCGTCGGATTGTCGGGCGCCTTGATATCGGGCTCGATGGCCAGCAACTCGATGAGTCGTTCGCTGGCGCCGGCGGCACGCTGCAAATCGCCGATCATCTCGCTGATGGCGCCCACCGATCCGGCCACGACGATGGCATAGAAGACAAAGGCCGACAGCTCGCCGGCGGTAATGCGGCCCGACAGCACATCATGACCGCCCAGCCACAGGATCACGCCCACCGAGCCGAACACCAGCATCATGACGATTGCAGTCAGAAAGGCGCGCGACCGGATACGCCGGATGGCGGTCGCCAGCGCATCGGACACCCGTCCGCCGAAGCGGTCGCGATCGACCGGCTCATGGACAAAGGCCTGCACGGTGCGCACGGCGTTGAGAGTCTCCTCCAGATAAGCGCCCACATCGGCAACCCGGTCCTGACTGTCCCGCGACAGGCGTCTCACCTGACGGCCGAAGATGATGATGGGAACCACCACCAGCGGCACCACCAGAAAGACGAAACCGGTCAGGCGCGGAGAGGTGACCATGAGCATGACGGTGCCGCCCATGAACAGGAGAATGTTGCGCAGCGCGACGGAAACCTGAGAGCCCACCACCGACTGCAGAAGCGTCGCGTCCGCCGTCAGCCGCGACAGCACCTCGCCGACCCGGGTGATCTCGAAAAACCCAGGGCTTAATCCGATGACTTTGTTGAAGACGTCGCGCCGTATATCGGCGACCACCTTCTCGCCGATCCAGGAAACCAGAAAAAACCGGGCGTAGGTCGCGCCTGTGAGGAGGATAATCACCACCAGAAGAGCGATCAGCGCATCGTCCAGCAGGCCGGCATTGCCGCTGCTGAAACCCTCATCGACCAGGGACCGCAGGCCGACCCCCATGACAAGGACCGCTGAGGCGGCAACGGTCAGTGCCACAAGCGCGCCGGCAATCGCCGCCTTATAGGGGGCGAAATACGGCAACAGACCGCGCAAGGCGCCGATTTGCGCGCGCGGCCTTTCTTCCCCGGCCTCCATATCCCGTTCCCGACGTGCCAATTTGTGCCTATCCAGACGCTGATGCGGCCCTTAACAACCATCCCGGGGCGGGCGCGTCAACGCGGTATTAACGGCGACCAGCAAGCCCCTCCGTGAGAGGCCCCCATTTGCCTCTTCAGGCCATTCAACACTTGTTCTGCCAGGCCTATTCCAATAGTGAAGGGACCACTCAAATACATAAGATGTGGAGCTGACCATGGCAGGTATTAATCCCGACATAGATCCCGACGGACTACTGGAATATTCGGTGGTCTTCACCGACCGGTCGCTCAATCACATGTCGGGTTCTTTCCAGGGTGTGATGAACGACATCTCGACGACCCTCAAGAAGGTCTATAACGCCGAGGGTGTCGCCATCGTTCCCGGTGGCGGGACCTATGCCATGGAAGCGGTGGCGCGCCAGTTCGCCACCGACAAGAAATGCCTGGTAATCCGCAATGGCTGGTTCAGCTTCCGATGGACCCAGATCTTCGACGCCGGAAAGATTCCGTCAGCCTCAACAGTTCTCAAAGCCCGCGCGGTGGAGAATGGCCGGCAGGCGGCCATGGCGCCGGCCCCCATCGACGAGGTGGTTGCGACCATCAAATCGGAAATGCCCGATCTGGTTTTCGCACCCCATGTGGAGACCGCGTCGGGCATGATCCTGCCGCCGGATTATCTGCGCGCCGTCGCCGATGCGGTTCATGCCGTGGGCGGGCTCTTCGTGCTCGATTGCGTGGCGTCGGGAACCATCTGGGTCGACATGGAAGAGGCCGGTGTGGATATTCTCATCAGCGCGCCGCAGAAGGGCTGGAGCGCCTCGCCCTGTGGCGGGCTGGTGATGCTCAGCGCCGGGGCCAAGGAGAAACTCGCCGCGACCACCAGTTCCAGCTTCGCCTGCGATCTCAAGAAATGGCTGGAGATCATGGAGGCCTATGAAAATGGCGCGCACGCCTATCATGCCACCATGCCCACCGATGCCCTTGTCAGCTTCCGGGACGCCATGAAGGAAACCGAGGCCTATGGCTTCGACAAGGTGCGCGATGAACAGCAGGAGCTTGGCGACAGGGTTCGCGCGCTCCTCGCCGAGAAAGGCTTCAAGAGCGTTGCCGCAAAGGGCTTCGACGCACCCGGCGTGGTGGTGTGCTATACCGACGATCCGGACATCCAAAACGGAAAGAAATTCGCCGCCGAGGGGATGCAGATCGCCGCCGGGGTGCCGCTGCAGTGCGACGAACCCGACGATTACCGGACTTTCCGGCTTGGCCTGTTCGGATTGGACAAGCTGCACAACATCGACCGGACGGTCGAGAATCTGGACACCGCGCTGGGCAAAATCCTGTAGAATCCGCGAATTCGCCTGATTGACCCGAAAAGCTTGCGAAACGCCTGCGAAATGCTGTATAACGCCGCGCTCGCGAGGAGAGAAAGATGAAACCGGACATTCACCCCGATTACCATGAGATCACCGTCGTCATGACCGACGGCACGACCTATCAGACGCGCTCTACCTGGGGAAGTCCGGGAGATACCATGAAGCTGGACATCGATCCGAACAGCCATCCGGCATGGACCGGTGGGGCCCAGCGCATCAACGCCGCCGATACGCAGGTCGCCAAATTCAACAAGAAATTCGAGGGCTTCGGCCTCAAATAGTGCGATCCCGGCCTGATGCTCCCTCTGAAGGGATCCAGTTTAAAGAGAGCGGTGTAACGCTCTAACCGCGCTCAGGCGGCCAGGTTGCTGTTCAGCTGCCGGACCAGGGCGGTAATGCGTCGTGACCGGTCTATGAGGCTACGGGCAGTCAGGGGCAGGCGGCCAAGCCCCTCCATATCTTCGTCGTCCTCGTCCTCTGCCAGCAGGTCAAGCTGTCCCGCTGGCGCATCGGCGCCATCCTCCTCGGAGATCTCGCCTGCCTCCACGGCTTTTTGAACCATGAGCCACGCCATGACGTCGGTTAGCTGACGGGTGACCCGGGACAATTCATGGGTCAGCCGCAGCCGGTCACTGGGGTCCAGCTCCGCGGAATCCGCCGAGGACGGCCCGGACACGTAATCACGCATGGCAACCAGCAGCGAATAGGTGTCGTCATAAGCGCGCTGAACAAAGGCGGTGTGTGAAATATCGTCGGCCATGTCGTCACATCTTCATCGTCTATGCGGTCGGATTGTCACAGGGCGGTGTTAACAAATTGCTTACCATAAAAAAGAGCCGCCCCGAAAGGCGGCTCTAGTTTCAACAGGGAGGCGTCAAAAGGATGGGATGAGGATCCATTGACGTGACGGTCAGGGAGACCAACCGTCATGAAAGATTCTAGGCAGTCATGGTTAACGAGAGGTTAAAAAATCAGCGAATTGTTAACGCCGGGTTTCGATGGGCTGAAGATAAAAAAGAGCCGCCTCGAAAGGCGGCTCTAGTTTCAACAGGGAGGCGTCAAAAGGATGGGATGAGGATCCATTGACATGACGGTGAGGAGAACCAAACCGTCAATGTCATCATGGCGTTTGGGCCCTTAAAGAAAGGTTAACGTCAGGCATTTTTTTTAAATTCTGAGGGAAATTAGCAGAAAACCGCCGAAAATTAGATCGATCCCATGAATTTATCCGCCCCTTTCCAACTAGAAAGTAAGACGAAACACTGCCATCGGACGGCTATTTCTTGAAGATGGATTCGGCGGCCTGCAGTTTGGTTTGCTTTGCCGCCATATCGGTACGCACCCGGGCAATCTCCCCCTCCAGCACGCTGACATAGTCTTCCAGTTGGTCGATGGAGAGGGGCTCAAGGTTTTTCGGTTGCCAGTCCAGCTTGCGGGGCAGGTCGTCTTCGTCTTCCATGGGCTCACCTTAGTGAAAACACATCGCATTCCTCCTTGCTAGTGTGCGGCGATGCCATTAGACCTGCAACCGATTTTCAATCGACATGATGGAATAGAAGAATGAGCGACACGCTGCCTGATCAGGTGACCGTGATCGAGATCGGCGAACCGGGCGGACCCGAGGCATTGAAGGTTGCCAAACGGCCCATGCCGCAACCGGGCGCCGATGAAATTCTGATCAAATCGGCTGCCGCCGGCATCAACCGGCCCGACGTGATGCAGCGCGAGGGCAACTATCCGCCACCGCCCGGCGCCTCGGATATTCCGGGGCTGGAGGTGGCCGGAACGGTCGCTGCCCTGGGCGGCAACGTGACGGGCTGGTCGGTGGGCGATCCGGTTTGTGCCCTGGTGGCGGGCGGCGGCTATGCAGATTACTGCGTCGCCCCGGCACCGCAATGCCTGCCCATACCTGCCGGGCTGACTATGATTGAGGCCGCCGCGGTGCCCGAGACCTTCTTCACGGTCTGGGACAATCTGTTTACCCGGGGAGGGCTGTCCGCCGATGAGACCGTTCTCATACATGGCGGCTCCAGCGGCATCGGAACGACGGCCATACAGCTTGCCTGCGCCATTGGCGCGCAGGTCATCGTCACCGCGGGCTCGACAGAGAAATGCCGCGCCTGTGAAGAGCTCGGCGCCATGCGCGCCATCAATTACCGGGAAGAGGATTTCGTTGCCGTCACCAAGGAAGTCACCGGCGGTAAGGGGGTCAATGTGGTCCTCGACATGGTGGGCGGCGATTATGTCGCCCGTAACCTGAACGTCCTGGCCAAAGGGGGCCGGCTGGTTCAAATCGCCATCCAGAAGGGCACCAAAGCGGAGATCCCGGTTCATCTGATCATGGTCAAGCAGATCGTCTTTACCGGCTCGACCCTGCGCCCGCGCTCGGTGGCCGAAAAAGCGGTGATTGCCGCTGATCTCAAGGAAAAGGTGTGGCCGCTGATCGAAGCGGGCAAAGTTAAGCCTCTGATCCATGAGACATTTCCGCTGACCGACATATCGAAAGCGCATGCTTTGATGGACAGCGGCGCCCATATCGGTAAAATCGTGGTTACCATTTGATGGTGGACGCTGAATACATTGAATCGAGACGGGGCGATCCCGACCGGGCGACAGGATGCCGGGCCGGTTTGCCGGTGTTTCGATTTTCCGTGATTACAGCCGCCATAACGTTTGAGGAGGAATCATGGGCCAGGTTCTGATGCCCAAGGCAACAGCCGTTTGGCTGATTGAAAATACCGCGCTGACCTTCGACCAGGTTGCCGCGTTCTGCGGTCTGCATCCACTCGAAGTCCAGAGCATCGCCGATGGCGAGGTTGCCATCGGTATGGCCGGCTTCGACCCCATATCCAGCGGCCAGCTGACCCAGGATGAAATCGACCGTTGTTCGGCGGATCCGGCCCAGGCGCTGCAATTGGCCGAGGTCAACGTGCCGCGCCCAACCACACGCACCAAGGGCCCGCGCTATACGCCGGTCGCCCGCCGGCAGGATCGCCCTGACGGTATTGCCTGGCTTCTGAGGAATTTCCCGGAGCTGTCCGACGGGCAGATCGCCCGGCTCGTGGGAACGACAAAACCAACCATCAACGGTATCCGCGACCGGACGCACTGGAATATTGCCAATATCAAACCACGGGACCCCGTTGCACTCGGCCTGTGCGGACGCGAAGATCTGTCGGCGGCGATCGACAAGGCCCGCCGCGCGGTTGAACGGGCCGAAAAGCGGAAAGCCAAGGACAAAGCCAAGGATAAAGCCAAGGCCGAGGCCAAGACCGAAGCTGCGGTGACTGCTGAGACCCCGGAGAGTAAGCCCATCGAATCGGAGAGCGATATTCCGGGCGTCGCGGACGCTCAGCCAGAAGCCGCCGTGGCGGAGGCACCGGCCGCTGAGCCAGCAGCGGCAACCCCGTTTAGCGAAGCGGCGCCAGCGGATGTGGCCGAGGCGGAACTCCCGTCGGCCGATCCACAGGACCCTCCGGCGGCGGCCGAAGAGACACCGCGGACTCCCGAGTGGCCGCCCACCGACAGGTAAACCGGACATGACCAGTTCGTTCGACCGCGCCGCGCGGTGGCACTGACCGTGGCGCAGGGTCCCGATTATCCGTTCGACAAGCTCGACTATGGTGAAACCCGTGAAGTCGCGGACGGAATTTTTTGGGTCAGGATGCCGCTGCCGTTTGCGCTCAATCACATAAATCTGTGGTTGCTTGCCGATGGCGATGGCTGGACGGCCATCGACACCGGGTACAACAACGACGAAACGCGGGCGTTCTGGGATGCCGCTTTCGACCGCGTACTCGGCGGTAGACCGATCCGGCGGCTTATGGTCTCCCATTTTCATCCCGATCATGCATCCCTCGCCGGCTGGTTCGCCGAACGGTGGGACGCCCCAATCTGGATGACTTATTCGGAATGGATGCAGGCCCAGCTAAACCGGTATGGCGGTCCCACGGCGGATATCGATGCGCGTATGGATTTCTATGCGGAAAATGGCATGGAGCAGGAGGGAATTGACGGGTACCGCGCGACGCGCCCGGACTTTTCCAAGATCATCCTGCCGCTGCCCATCGCGTTTCGGCGCATGATGGATGGCGATATGGTCACCATCGGCGATGATGACTGGCAGGTGATTACCGGCGCGGGGCATTCACCCGAGCATGCCGCCCTGTGGTGCGCCAAACGGAACATTCTCATCTCCGGAGACCAAATCCTGCCGCGTATCTCCACCAATGTAAGCCTGCAATGCAATGAACCCGATGGCGATCCGTTGAGGCTCTATCTGGAAAGCCTGGAAAAGTTCCGCCCGGTCGCTTCCGATGCGCTGGTGCTACCGTCCCACGACCGGCCGTTTTATGGGCTGCATGACCGCATCGATGGCCTTGGCCAGCACCATGAAGAGAGGCTGGATGCGGCCTATGATGCCTGTGCGACGCCTCAGACCGCCCGGGACCTTATCCCGTATCTGTTTCACCGCACTCTGGACCAGCACCAACTCGGCTTCGCCATCGGGGAAGCCCTGGCGCACGCGAACTACCTGGTGGCGGACGGTCGCCTGACAAAACAACGCGATGGGGACGGTATTATTCGCTACCGTCAAAACGCCCACGCCGCAGGCTGACACAGCACCCCTGATCGATTCGATTTATGCACCATCGGATGCCTCGTCTTGAGGTGGTAAGGCATGTTTATTTTCAAAATGACGGAAACATCTACATATTGTACTTAGTGGGTAATAGAAAACTATATCTTGACTTGATATTGGTGGCTTGATAAGGACGATTCGGGTTCATCAATAAGTATGGATGGATTCCGGCAATTTTGTCGTCCTACAGGACGTTGAGACGGCGGTAGTTTCCATGGCACGGACCATGCGAACAACATTCCTAAAAAGCGGTTGGTCTGACCGACCACCCATCGCTATCGCTCACTCTATCGCGCAGAGCCTTTACGGCCGCCGCGATCGGGAGCGCGGCGACGCGTATTTACCTGCCATCTCATCAGCTCAGTGAGCGCATTTCCCGTGGAAGCGGATGGCAGTTATGAAGCGGGAACGAAGCGAGGAGAAGTACTATGCAGATCATGGCATTCGCATCGCAAAAAGGCGGCGCAGGAAAAACCACCTTGGCGGGCCATGTAGCGGTCCAGGCTGAAAGAGCGGGGAAAGGACCCGTCGCCCTGCTCGACGCCGACCCGCAGGGCAGTCTTGCGGATTGGTGGAACGAAAGGAAGGCGGACACCCCGGCCTTTGTTCGCACTTCTATGGACCGTCTGCAGGAAGATATCGACCGGCTGCGGGGCCTGGGTTTCGAACTTCTGATCATCGATACGCCGCCTGCCATCACGTCGACAATAGCGACTGTCATCGGCATGGCGGACCTTGTAGTGACGCCGACACGGCCGAGCCCGCACGATCTGCGGTCGGTGGCGCGCACTGTCGAACTCGCCGAGCGCATGGACAAGCCGTTGATCTTTGTCGTCAACGCCGCGTCCTCGCGGGCAAAGATCACCCTAAATGTCGCTGTCGCCCTGTCGCAGCACGGCACCCTGGCACCATCGATCATTCATCAGCGGTCGGATTTCGCCTCAAGTATGATCGACGGGCGGACCGTTATGGAGATTTCACGAAAATCGCCTTCAGCCGTGGAGATAGGCGAGCTCTGGGACTATCTGGAATGGCGCCTGGAGCGGATCAGCCAGCGGGGCATAGGAACGCCGGTGAACACCTCTCATAGCTACAATGAACGGTTCAGCGTGCGAAACGCGTCGTAAGCCGCCGCCGAGAAGTCTCTCAGGGTCTTAGCACCCCGACGCCTCCTTAAGCACGATCAGCGCGTCGACGGCGATGGGCTGGCTGCCGCTGATAATCAGCGGATTAATATCCACTTCCTGTATATCGTCATGATCCAGCCCGATCTGGCCAAGCGCTACCGCCGCCTTGGCAAGGGCTTCGCGGTTGACCGACGGCATGCCCCGCACCGCATCCAATATTTTCGAGCCCCGAATGTCGCCGGTCATCTCAAGAGCGTCCCCTACGGACAACGGGGCGACGCGAAATACGACATCTTCAAAAATCTCGGTGAAGATACCGCCGATGCCAAACATCACGGACGGCCCCATCTGTGGATCGCGGATCAGGCCCAGCACCAATTCGCGTGCGCCGCTCACCATTTCCTGAAGAAGAAAATCGCCGTCATAGGCGCCATCGGTGCGCATCCGTTTCCACGCAGCACCCAACTGGTCGACATTGGCGATCCCGACCTGAACCAGACCACGCTCGGTCTTGTGGGTCACATCATGGGCGCAGGCTTTGAGCACCAGGGGCCAGCCGATTCCCGCCGCCGCCGCGGTCGCCCCTGCAAGATCGCTTACCACCGCCTCTTGCGTTACGGGAAACCCGTAAGCCGCCAGCACCTGCTTGCTCTCATATTCGGTCAAGGCCGCCTGGCCCCGAGATTTGGCGGCGGTAATGATGTCCCCCGCCGCAGTCTTGGCTGCCTGATCCAAGTGAGTATCCTTTACTACGGGCGCCTTAGCCTTTGGCGCGGCTTTCCGCTTCCATCATGCGGAGAGCGCGGCGGTCGATCTTCATGAGTGTCGTACGCGGCAGGACGTCGACGAACGCCATCTCCTGGGGCACCTTATAACCACCGATCCTGCGCACACCGGCCTTCAACTCATCGACAAGCGTTTCGGAAACCTCGGTTCCTGGTTTAAGGACAATAAAGGCCTTTGCCTGGGTGAGGCCTTCCGAATCCTCATAGGACACCACGGCCGCCTCGAGAACCGAATCGTTCTCGGTAATGGCCGCTTCCACCTCGATGGGCGAGACCCACAATCCCTTGACCTTGAACACGTCGTCGCTGCGCCCGGAAAACCAGAAATAACCATCCTCATCGAACTGCAGCGTATCGCCGGTCCGCGCCCATTCCCCGATAAAGGTCTCCCGGGATTTATCCAGCTTGCGCCAATAATAGAAGCAGGTCGTCCGGCTCTTGATCCACGCCTCGCCATCTGTGCCGGGTTCCGTGACTTCCCGGTCGTCGGAATCCATCAGCTTGACTTCGATGCCGTAGATGGGTCTGCCAAGACTGCCGCGCCGGAAATCACTCGGGCGATTGGCGATCCATTCATAGGTGATCTCGGAGCTTCCGATGGAATCCAGTACTTCGAGGCCGAACAGCTCGTGAAATTTCTCGAACACTTCGGGCGGCATTTTCTCGGACGCCGACGTCACAAGGGAAAGGGACGAAAAATCCGGCACGCGCTCCTGTTCCGCAAACAATAGAATATTCTTGATGATGGTGGGGACGGTAATCAGCTTGGTCGGACGGCTGCGTTCAATAACCTCGACCACATTCCCGGCGGTCGGCGGCAGGCGCGAGATCACGCTGGTCGCCCCGAGATAGAAGGGAACCAGGACCGCCGGCCAGATACCGTGGGTAAAGTACTTTTTGGAGGTCGCGTGGACGATGTCGTCCGGCGTGTAGCCCATGAAATTACCATGCCGTTCCGGCACCAGATAAAAATCATGGGCGAGATGGGTAATGCCTTTGGCGGCCCCCGTCGTGCCACCGGAATAGAACATGTAGGCGACGTCATTCTGATGCAGCGGTACCGGCGGAAAATTGTCGATATGTCCCTCGGTCATCTCTCTGTAAGTCAGGGTCTCCCGACCACCGGCTTCAGGCGCTCCGGCGGTATCATCTCCCCGCACGATCACATTCTGCAGTGTCCAGGGAATTTCGTCGGCGATCTCCGAAAGCTTTTCCACCTGTTCCGCATCGATAAACAGCGATTTCGCGGCCGTATCGTCGAGAAAATACAACAGGTTGGATGCCTTATAGGCGTCGGATAAAACAACCGGTACGATCCCGGCGCGGATGGCCCCGAACCAGGTCGCGAGAAACTCCACGCTGTCGGTACCAAACAGCAGGATGCGCGAGCCCTCCTCTATCTTGAGCGCCTGCAGACCGTTGGCGACGCGGCACATTTGAGCAAGGAACGCCGCGTAGCTATAGCTTTCCTCATCGACGATGAGCGCCGTGGCATCCGCCTTTGCGGTGCCCATATGCTTGTCGATCAGAACAGTGGTCGGATTGAAATATTCCGGCACGTCCGGGTCATTCCAGCTTTTCCAATCGTCACTATAGATAAGATCGCGATAGTCGCTCACGGTTGCTCCGTCCCTCTCCCGGTAATCTATCAAACAGTGGCGCGATTTTTCCTCAGCCAGAGCGTCAGGGCAAGGGCAAGGACCGATTATTTGGAGAAACGTGAACATTGTGCCGCACCTCACCCTGGTAAGGTTTTGTTAGGCAATACTCCCATAGGGTTTCCCGGACTCTTTATAGGATAGCCTGCGCTCGAATGTCGGCGTCGCCGCACGAGCACGCGAGGAGACAGCCTATGTTGGTCCAGCCCATCGATATGCCTTTGGACGATTTGTCGATTTTCGGCATTGACCCCGGACATGGTTTCCTTCCGGCAGACGACCCGCTGCGCGAACTCTCGTCGCACTATGCGGCATGGGAAGAGATCGCCCACGCGTTACCGAAGCTGATCGTCGCCGGTTGCCTGAGACGCACCATCGACGGTCTGCCGCGATTAACGGCGGGTGCCCTGGACGATCCGCGCGCCATGCGGCGGGCCATGATGCTGCTGTCATATCTGGGACACGGTTATGTATGGTGCGCCGGCGACGCGGCGGAACGAATACCGGAGAATATCGCGGTCCCCTGGTTCCAGATCGCCGCCCAGCTTGGCCGCCCGCCGGTGCTGTCCTATGCGTCCTATGCCATCGACAATTGGGGCCGTATCGACCGCAAGCGACCCATCGAACTGGAAAACCTGACCATCCTGCAGAATTTTCTTGGTGGAGCGGACGAAGACTGGTTCATCCTGATCCATGTGGATATTGAGGCAAAAGCGGCACAGGCCATCCGCGCCATCCCGACCGCTATTGCCGCAGCCGCGAAGAAAGACGCGGCGACACTGACCACCGAGCTTACGGAAATATCGGCAAGCCTGACGGCCATGACCGCCACCCTGAAGCGCATGCCCGACTATTGCGACCCCTATATCTACTATCACCGGGTGCGTCCCTATATTCACGGTTGGAAGAACAACCCGGCCTTGCCCAACGGTGTCATCTATGACGGCGTCAACGATTTTAAGGGCAAGCCGCAGACATTCCGCGGCGAAACCGGGGCCCAGAGCGGCATCATCCCGGCGCTCGACGCCACGCTCGGTGTTGCACACCAAAAGGACGAGCTACGGGAATATCTGATGGAAATGCGGGACTATATGCCCTCGGGCCATCGCGCTTTTGTCCAAGCCGTGGAGCGACAATCGACAATTCGTGAATTCGTCACCGGCGACGGGGATGGCGAAGCCCCACTCACCGACGCCTATAATGCCTGTCTGCGCGGTATGGAGGAATTCCGCTCGATCCACCTGGAATATGCCGCCAGCTATATCTTCCGTCAGGCGCAGGAAAGCTGTACCAACCCCAACGCCGTCGGCACCGGGGGAACACCCTTCATGCCATATCTCAAGAAACACCGCGATGAGACGCAGTCGAGCCAGATCGGCAAAAATTCTTAAGCGGGTTTGAGAACGAGTTTTCCCGTCGATGCGCGGGACGCCAGCAGTCTGTGCGCATCGGCCGCTTCGGCGAGCGAAAACGATCCGCCGATGGTCACCGCCAGGTCGCCGCTCTCGATCCACCGGAAAATATCGCCGGCCCGTTGCTGAACGTCGTGCCGATCCGCCACGTAATGAGTCAAGCTGGGGCGCCACAGGGACAGCGATCCCTTGGCGTTGAGAACGGCGGTATCCATTGGGGGGACCGGCCCGCTCGACTGACCGTAAAGAACCATGGCGCCCTTGGGCGCCAGACAGTCCAGGCTCCGTTCGAACGTATCCAGACCCACTGAATCGAAAACCACGTCGACCCCTTGATGGTCGGTCAGATCCCGAACCGCCGCCAGAAAATCCTGTTCGCCGGTCACAATCACCTCATCGGCGCCGGCCTCGCTGACCAGGGCGGCCTTTTCCGCGGTGGACACCGTTCCAATGACCGTCGCGCCGCGGCGCTTGGCCATCTGGACCAGCAGCAATCCGGTTCCGCCCGCCGCGGCGTGAACCAGCGCAGTGTGGGATTTTTCCAGCGGAAAAACGCTGTTGGACAAATAATGGGCTGTCATTCCCTGCTGCATGACAGCCCCGGCCGTCATGAAATCCACCGCATCGGGAATCTGGAACAGGTGCCACGCGGGCACCGGCTTGAGCTCTGCATAGGAGCCCTGACCGTTTGAGATGCCATAGGCGACACGGTCGCCAACAGTAAACCCGGTCACACCATCACCGACCGCCACGACGGTGCCAGCCCCTTCGGCCCCGGGTATATAAGGCAGATTTCGGCCGTGATGCCCGCCCCAGTGAAATCCGCTGCGATAATAGATGTCGAGAAAATTGACCCCCGCCGCCTCGATCCTCACCAGCGCTTCGCCCGCAGCCGGTTCCGGTTCGGGAACGTCTTCATAGCGCAGCACCTCGGGCCCGCCCAACTCATGCACACGGATCGCCTTCATGAGATTTTGCCTTGCTTCCGCTTGCCCGGCAGTGAAAACAGCCGGCCGCCGCCGCTAACGTCCTGCGTCGATACATCGGCCATACGCAGAGACTGCCAGATCCCTGCCTGGTTACTGGTAATCACCGGTATCCCGAATTCCGCTTCGAGCGGTGTCACGGATTCCAGCGTGCGCCAGTTGCCGCAGGAAAGCAGGCACCCATCGGCGCCTTCTGCCGCGGCAACCGTCTCGCGGGCGAAGCGATATACGGCCTCCGGTGAGATGTCCCCCATGTCGATGCTTTTTAGGATATCCATGCCGCGGATCAGGACCACGTCACGGCCACTGGCACGCAATACCGCGGCGAGGCTTTCGTCGACCGACGCGATATAGGATGTCGCCACGGCAATGCGCTGAATATCGAGGGCATCCAGAGCCTCAAGCACGGCGGTCATGGTCGTGGTTCCCGGCACGCCGGAGGCATCCTCGATGCGCCTGGAAAGTTCCCGATCGAACCCTGGTCCGCCATTGAAGGCGCCGGCCGTGCCCGCCATCAGAATGACGTCGGGCCGCGCGGTCGCGAGCTCTTTTGCGGCCCGCTCCACGTTCCCGACCATGGCGGTCAGCCCGTCGCTATCCACCGCTTCTATAAACATACGGGTACTGACAACCGTCGTACCGTCGGGGCACAGACGGCGCCATTCTTCGTCCCCCACCGTTTCGGGAGAGGGGTTTATCCGGCCCAGCCGGGCGCGCCATCCATACATTGCGGCCGTACAATCCTGTTCAGTCGATGAGACCGATCACCCGCGCCGGCGCCGATTCCGAATTCCATTTGGCGGGAAGCGCAATGATTTTGAGCGTCGACGGTAGCTGATCGAGATTGATCAGATTTTCGATCTGGAAGGTGAGTTTGGGCAGCATAGCCTTGTGGACCCGCATGGCGCCCGACAGGATTTCCTCGGCCTTCTCGTATTCGTGCTCGCCGCCTTTTTCCTCCTGCGCAAAATCGAATCCGACCGCGCGCGGTTGCCTGGCAACGATCCATTCCGCCGCTTCCTTGGTCAGACAGGGCGATTCGTTCCACCAGGACGGATCGAGGGGCGACTTGCTGTTAGGCCAGTCCGTCCTCAGAAGCAGAATCAGGCCCGGCTCCAGCGCAATGCCTTCCTTGGCGAGCGCGGCCTCGGCCTGTTCCATGTCTTCCGGGGTGATGCGCGCGTTGGCATGACCCTTGAAGGTTAGATCCACGACCACCGCGTCGCCCATGAAGTCATCGGCGGGAATCTGGTCGATGGAGGGCATGTCGCGGAAAAAATGATGCGGCGAATCCACATGGGTGCCGGCATGAACGGTCATCTCCACCATATTGGAAACAAAACCATGATCATCCCAGTTCACGATGGGCCGCAACTTGAAATAGGTTTCTTCCGGCGCGAAGGAGTTCTGATCCCAGTTCGATACCGTCATGCTTAGGTCTACAACACGCATCGCGTTCTCCCTGGGTTTACCGGTGCCTGCCGGTCCGGCTTACCGCTTAAATCGCCCCGGATTCGCGGGCCGCGGCAATCTCATCGTCGGTCAGCCCGACGACCGTCTTCAATATCTCCTCCGTATGCTCGCCAAGCAAGGGCGATCGCTCGACCTCGGAAGGCGACTCCGACAACTTGACCGGATTGCCGACACTGAGATATTTGCCGCGCTCCGGGTGATCGACTTCGACCACCGTACCGGTCGCCCGCAAGGACGGCTCCTCCGCCAGCTCCTTCATCGACAATATGGGCCCGCAGGGAATGTTGAGCGGGTTGCATTGATTCATTACGTCGAACTTGTCGAGCGTCATGGTCCATTCTTCAATGGCATCGAAAATCGGCTTGATCTTGTCGAGCCGGGCGTCGGGCTTGGCGTAGCCGGGATCTTCCTTCCATTCGGGCTTGCCGATCAGATCGCAGATATTGCCCCATACCGCCGCCTGGGTGATGAAATAGACATAGGCGTTGGGATCCGTCTCCCAGCCTTTGCACTTCAGGATCCAGCCCGGCTGGCCGCCGCCGGAATCGTTACCCGCCCGCGGCGTCGCCTCACCAAACGGGATATCCTGGCCCGCTTGGCTGTATTCATTCAGAGGACCATGGGCGAGACGCTGCTGGTCGCGCAGCTTCACCCGGGCCAGGTTGAGCACGCCGTCCTGCATGGCGCATTCGACCCGCTGTCCCTTGCCTGATTGTTCACGGTGATAGAGCGCCGTCACGATACCGAACGCCAGATGGAGCCCGGTGCCGGAATCGCCGATCTGGGCGCCGGTGACCAACGGCGGTCCATCAAGAAAGCCTGTGGTCGACGCCGCCCCGCCGGTACATTGGGCAACGTTCTCATAGACCTTGCAATCCTCGTAGGGACCGGGGCCGAATCCCTTGACCGACGCATAGATCATGCGCGGGTTGAGCTCCTGGATCTTTTCCCAGGGAAATCCCATGCGGTCGATGGCACCGGGCGCAAAATTTTCCACCATCACATCGCATTCCTCGATGAGCTTGGTGAAAATCTTGTTGCCCTCCTCGGTCTTGGGGTTGAGGGTCACGCTGCGCTTGTTGTGGTTCAGCATCGTAAAATAAAGGCTGTCCACATCGGGAATATCGCGCAGCTGGCCGCGTGTCGCATCGCCAACCCCGGGACGTTCCACCTTGATCACGTCTGCGCCGAACCATGCCAGCAACTGCGTGCAGGTCGGACCTGATTGAACGTGGGTCATGTCCAGAATACGGACGCCCTCCAGCGCTTTTCCCATAATTTCCTCTTCTCTTTCCTTGGTCTAATACAGCTAACTATTTCTTGGACACAACGCTTTGAGGGTTGAGGTTGCCGATACGGCCACTTTCCGTGCCAGCCTCTGCGTCGATCACGGCGTTCACCAGGGTCGGTTTACCGGAATCCATGGCCTCGTTCACCGCACGGCTCAATTCATCGGGTGACGTGACATGGATTCCGACGCCGCCGAACGCCTCCATCATCTTGTCGTAGCGGGCGTCCTTGACGAATACGGTTGTCGCGGCATCGGATCCGCCGGTGGGATTGACGTCGGTGCCGCGATAAATTCCACCGTTATTGAAAACAACAACGCAGATCGGCAGGTTGTAGCGGCAGATCGTCTCAACCTCCATACCCGAAAATCCGAAGGCGCTATCGCCTTCGACGGCCAGCACCGGCTTGCCGGTCTCCACGGCAGCCGCAATAGCCGTCCCCATGCCGACCCCCATGATGCCCCAGGTCCCCACATCCAGCCGTTTGCGGGGCTGGTACATATCGATGATGCTGCGGGCGAAATCGAGCGTGTTGGCGCCCTCATTGACGAGGATCGCATCGGGACGCTCTTTGATGATTGCGCGCAGCGCACCAAGCGCGCCGTGGTAATCCATCGGCACGTTGTTGTTTTGCAGCCGCGGCGCCATGCGGGCAACGTTACTTTCAACCTTGGCCCTGATCTCGCTGGTCCAGCCGTCCGGAGGCCCGGCCCAATCTTCACCCATACCGTCCAGCAGAGCCGAGACACAGGAACCGATATCGCCGACCACGGGAGCCGCGATCTCCACATTGCTGTCCATCTCCCTTGGTTCGATATCGATCTGCACAAACTTCTTGGGTTTATCGCCCCAGGTCTTTCCCTTGCCGTGGGACAGGAGCCAGTTGAGACGGGCGCCGATCATCATCACCACATCGGCGTCCTTCAGTACCAGCGAGCGGGCCGCGCCCGCCGACTGCGGATGCGTATCCGGCAACAGCCCCTTTGCCATGCTCATGGGCAGATAGGGAATGCCGCTTTTTTCCACCAGCGCCCGGATTTCGTCATCGGCCTGGGCATAGGCGGCCCCCTTGCCGAGGATGATCAGCGGTCGCTCGGCGCCTTTGAGCACCGCGAGCGCACGCGCCACCGAGTCCGGCGACGGCAGCTGGCGCGGCGCTGCATCGATGACTTTTACCAGCGTTTTTTCACCCGCTTCGGCATCCATCGCCTGGGCGAAAACCTTTGCCGGCAGATCGAGATACACACCGCCCGGGCGGCCGGACACGGCGGCGCGGATGGCGCGCGCGATACCAATGCCGATGTCCTCGGCATGCAGCACACGGTAGGCGGCCTTACAAAGCGGCTTGGCGATGGCGAGTTGGTCCATCTCCTCATAGTCGCCCTGCTGCAGATCGACAATCTCGCGCTCGGACGAGCCGCTGATCAGGATCATCGGGAAGCAGTTGGTGGTCGCGTGCGCCAGCGCGGTGAGACCATTGAGAAACCCGGGCGCCGACACGGTGAGGCAGATACCGGGTTTCTTGGTCAGGAAACCGGCGATGGACGCGGCGTAGCCCGCGTTTTGCTCATGCCGGAACGAGAGGACCCGCATCCCCGCGGCCTGCATATAACGGCCCAA
The DNA here is from genome assembly GCA_018660305.1 of Rhodospirillaceae bacterium. Next base: position 10,925 of record JABJKO010000350.1, on the reverse strand, counting down.
ATCAGTGATTGGAATACCGGGTACATTATAGATGGTGTCGATGTGGTTGAGCTTGAGCGCATCGATGACCAGGTGAAATCCATCCGTCAGCGCCCCGGCCTCCTGTGCCTCTTTGGCCTCTAATTGACTTGCTGTGTCAGCCATATCCCCATCCCTTGCGATCTTCGCCGGATTGAACTCCAGCGCTCTTTGTTATGTCGCCAGCTCAGCGCGGCGATGACCAGTCCCTAATCCAGATAATGTACGTTCTGTTCAACATGCGCGGCGAGCCCGAGCGTATGCTCACGCGACAGGCGCTCGGCAAGATCCGCATCGCGGGCCTCGAGCGCCTCTATGATGTTCAAATGATCGATAATCGATCGCTGCGCCCGGTCCTTTTCGCCGATGGTGCGCGCCCGGATCGACCGCATGTGAATAAACAGGGTCTCCGTCATGTCGACCAGAAGATCGGACTTACTGAGCCGCAGAATGGCCTGATGAAACCGGATGTTCAGACCTGAATATTCGTCGATATTGGCCTGGATCCGGTCGTTTTCCACGGTGGTAAACAATGGCCGCAGCCCGGCTATTTCCTCGTTGCTGGCGTTTTCCGTGATCAGGCGCGCCGCCATGCTTTCCAGCGCCGCCCACACGGTGATCATTTCAAGGATTTCCTGCTTGGTCTTGCGCGCGACAAAAACGCCGCGGCGCGGCACGATTCGAACCAGCCCTTCCTGTTCAAGCCGCGCGATCGCCTCGCGCACAGGCGTGCGGCTGACGCCGAGATCTTCCGACAATTGCCGTTCATCCAGACGCGGCTCCCCTTCACCCTCATAGATATCCATCTCAGCGATGGTTTCCTTGAGCGCCTCATAGATGCGATCCTTGAGACTGAAATTTATATCAATGGGTTGAACAGCGAGGCGAACGGTTGACACTGGGGTGCTCCTGCACTCAGATCGGAAGGTCGTTATCGGTCTTTGAAACCTGTGGTATACTGTATACCACAGGAGCCTCTTTTACCACCACAGCCAACCTGTAAAAAGGGCCAGCCGCCATCCTACGCGGTCACTGTCTTCAGGCGATTCCGGATCACGGTCACCAACGGCCACAGCAGCAACGCGATCGCGATCACCATGATGGTGCCGGCGATGGGCCGATTGAAAAAGATCGCAAAGGATCCCTGCTCCATGATCAGCGACTGACGCATGGAAGCTTCCGCCAGCGGTCCCAGCACAATGGCCAGCACCGCCGGTGCCAGCGGGTAATCCAGCTTACGCATGAGATATCCCATCACACCGAAGATCAGCATCAGCCAGACGTCGTGTATTGCCTTGGTTGGCGCATATCCGCCGACCACGCACAGCACATAAATAATCGGCGCGAGAATGGTGAACGGCATCTTGAGGACCGCCACGAAGGCGGGGATGAAGGCGATATTGATCAGAACGGCAAACAGATTGGCCGCATAGAGACTGGCGATCAGCCCCCAGACAAAATCCTTGTGATCGATAAACAGACGGGGGCCCGGATCCAGGCCCCAGATGACCATGCCGCCGAGCAGGATGGCCGTGGTCGGCGAGCCGGGTATCCCCAGCGTGAGCATGGGCAACATGGAGCCGGTGCTGGCCGCGTTGTTGGCGGCTTCCGGCGCAACGATGCCGTGAATATTGCCCTTGCCGAAAGTTTCGGGCTCCTTGGTCATGGTCTTGGCGACGCCATAAGCCATCAACGAGCCCGGCGTCGCGCCGGCCGCCGGCAGAATTCCGACGAAATACCCGAGGAACGATCCCATCAGCATGGTCTTCCAGGTTGCCAGCACGCGCCGCAGCGCATCGAGGATACCGGCGACGGACACTTGTGCCCGGCTGACGACCATGTCCCCCTTGCTTTGTTCGATGGTCCAGAACATTTCACCGATGCCGTAGATGCCGATGGCCAGCACCAGAAAATTGACCCCGTGGAAGAAGCCCGGAAGATCGAAAAAGATCAGCCGCGGCCTGCCGCTGACGATATCGAGTCCGACGGTCGCCAGGGCAAGACCCAGAAAGATCGAGAGAAATGTCTTCGGAATATCGTCGCTGCCAAGACCGATGAAGGTGGCAAAGGCCAGGATCATCAAGGCAAATTCTTCGGGGGGACCGAAAGCCAGCGCAACATCGGCGAGGGGCGGCGCGAACAGGGTGAACAGGACAATGGAAATGGTGCCGCCGACAAAAGACGCACTGGCCGCGGCAACAAGCGCACGATCGGCGTTACCGTTCAACGCCATGGGCCGGCCATCGAAGGTTGTCGCGACCGCGGTCGACGCACCGGGGATACCCAGCATAACGGAGCTGATCGCCCCACCATACATGGCGCCATAATAGAGAGCGCCGAGAAATATGATGGCGCCGGTGGGCGGCACCAGAAACGTCATGGGCAACAGGATGGCGACGCCATTGACCGACCCCAGCCCCGGCATCGCGCCGATAAACAGGCCGGCGACGCAGCCCAGGACGATCAGCATCAAATTGAGCGGCTCAAAGGCGATTAAAAAACCATCGGACAGGAGCTGAAAGGTTTCGAGCATGAATGTGCGTCCAACCGCCTAATAAAACAGATCGTAGATCGGATAGAACAGCGGCTCGGTAAACCCCTTGGGCAGCTCTATGGTGAGGGCTATTTCAAAAAACAGGAATGTGGCGACCGGCATGATCGCCGTTATGGCGCTGACAAGCCGCCAGGGATGGCCCCCGACGAATCGTAAATAGTAAAAAAGATAGATCGGCACGGCAAAGTACACACCGATCACGTGGATCAGCCCGATCATGATGGCGAGAGGCAACGCGCCGACAACAAAAAGCTGAACGGTGCGGCGATCCATGTAGGGCGCGGTAGATCGTGAGGGGGGGCTTGCCCGCCTGAACCAGCGCACCGTGATCCACAAACAGCAGACCAGCATGCCGGCGCCAAGCCAGAAGGGAAAGGCGCCGCCGCCCGGTCCGGATTTCGGAATCCATCCGATGGGCAGCTCTGTCGCCTTAAACATAATGGCAAGGGAGAAGACCGCCAAAACGAGGGCCATAACAAGTTCAGCCACACGCATGATGATCGTCTCCCCTACCCTACGCTGTTACTCGGACGTATTGATCGCCCGTTTATTTAAGAGCCTTCAAAAGATCGGCATGCTTGGCGCGCTCGGCAATGAAGTAGGACTGCAGCTTGCTGCCGGTGAGCCAGCCTGGGACCAGACCCTTCTTGGCCAGATAGTTCTGCCAGGGAGAGGACTGATAGACCTTCTGGAAAACGCCGACATAAAATGCCTGCGCATCCTTGCTCATACCGGGCGGGCCAACGACGGACCGCTGCATGTAATAAACCATGTCCTTGCCATAGCCGAGTTCCTCAAAGGTCGGGATCTTGCCCCATTTGCCTTTGAGTTTGCCCTTTGGCGTAAAGCTCGCAAGCGGGCGGGATTTACCGGCATCCCAGAAACCGACCTGCTCGGACGGGTTGTTCACGGTGGAGTTGATGTGTTTGCCGATCAACTGCTTGGCAACCGTTCCTCCGCCCTTGAACGGGACGTAGGTGACCCGGAAACCAAACTTCTGTTCGAGCAGCCCGGTCACGAGAGAATCTTCCTGACCCTTGCCGGTGCCGCCCATCTTCCAGCCGGCACGTCCAGCCTTCTTGACGGTCTTCACATAATCTTCAACCGACTTGATGCCGCTATCAACCGTAACCCAGAGTTGGAACGTATCTTCGGCAAGTCGGGCAATGGGGGTGAAATTCGAGATATCGACGCCCAGTCCCGGATTGCGAAGGGGTGTGGTGTAGTAGCTGTTAAGGGTCGCCATGATCATATGAGGATTGCCGCCGCTGTCCTTAAGCTGACGCAATGCCTCGGCACCCGATCCACCGCCCTTGTTGACGGGCACGAACGGCCGTGGCGAAAACTTATTCTTCTGAACGATACCCTGGATAAAGCGGGCCAGCCGGTCGGCGCCACCGCCTTTACCAGCCATGATGACGAATTCCACGGGCTTGCGCGGCTTCCAGGCCGCATCGGCATCGCTCGAATACGTGACCGTACCGAAGCTGACAACCAGCCCGAGGCCGATCGCCGCGACGCCTGTCCTTGCTAATAGTGTCATAGGTTCCTCCCAAAATTCGAAGTGCAGGTTCATCAAACGCAGACGCTTCTTATTTCGAACGGGTTTTATGTGCCCGCTTTCATTATTTGGCGGAGCTGCAGATGCCTCTCAGCCGCCTCCCCCTGCAATTATGCATAAGGTATTTTGTATACCACCAAGAGGCTAGGAGGAGTCTGCAAGCATTGTCGAGTCACAAAATGGCGACTTGTGGATAACTTATGGCGGCGACAGCGCCGCGAAGCGGGTAAGCGCATGGGGCGGGGAGAGGTGTCCGGGAGCGTGGTCCCGAAAATCATGCTGGTCGCGCCACCGCGCCGGGGCGGCACGATTACGTCACGCTATCTGGTCCCGGACCGGACCCACGCCGCCCATGCGGTCACCGGCGCAATCACTCTGGCCCATGGCATCGCCGCGTCCGGTACCGTCGCCGATCAGGTTGCAATTCTGGAAAAATTTCCGGTGACAAAATTTGATATTGAACGGCCCGGCGGTTGTTCGCCGGAAAAGTATTTGTGCCCGCCCGGTTGACTCATCGTCGCGAAGCGGCTTAACGGGGACGTATAAGAAATTTGGAAGGCTGGTCGTAGAAGAATTGACATGGGGATACAGGAGAAAAACCCAATGACGAAAACATATGTAACAACACTCGCAATCGGCGGGATTGCTGCGGCTGCCATGCTGGTCACAGCATTGCCGGCAGCAGCGCAAAAAGTCGATTTCAGCGGCAAGCGTATCGAATGGATCATTCCCTATGGCACCGGTGGTGGATCAAACCGCTGGGCACGGTTCTATGTGCCATGGCTGCAAAAGGCGCTGCCGGGCAACCCGGTTGTCGCCGTCAAAAACATGCCCGGCGCCAGCTCTACCAAGGGCACCAACTACTTCGCGCGCCGTGGCAGCAAGGACGGGCTGACAATTCTGGGCACGTCGGGATCGACCCAGTTCCCGTTCCTGCTTGGTGACCGTCGCGTCAAATATAATTATGCGGATTGGGAAGTCGTCCTGGCCACCCCGGTTGGCGGCGTCGTCTATGTCAATAAAAGCCTCGGCGTTAAATCAATCGCCGACATGAAGAAACTGCAGAAGGCCAAGCTCAAATTCGGCTCGCAGGGACCGACGTCGCTCGATCTCGTGCCTTTGCTGGCATTTGATATTCTCGGGCTTAACGTCAAGCCGGTCTTTGGCATGAAGGGCCGCGGCCCCTCGCGTCTCGCCTTCGAACGCGGTGAAGTCCGGATCGACTACCAGACCACGCCGGCCTTCCTCAAGCGGGTAACACCGCTGGTCAAGAAGGGTATTGCCATACCTCTCATGACCTGGGGCACGTTGAACTCGAAAGGCCAGGTCGTTCGCGACCCGACCTTCCCCAACCTGCCACACGTCGGAGAAGTCTATAAATCCATGCATGGCAAGGCCCCCCGTGGCCCGGCCTGGACGGCGTGGAAATCCTTCATGGCAGCGGGCTTCCCGGCCCAGAAAATGATCTTCGTGAAAAAAGGTACGCCGAAGAACATTGTTGCCGCGTGGCGCGCGGCAGCGGCCAAGGCCATCAGCCTGCCTGGTTTCGAGGCAGCAAAAAACAAGTCTCTTGGCAAATATGACCAGGCCGTCGGGGCACAGGCGCAGACCCTTAAAAAGGTCGCCACCTCGGTGCCGCCAAAGGCAAAGCAGTGGGTTCTCGACTGGCTGAAGCGCCGGTACAACAAAGTACCGTAAGGCAATAGTCCACTGACGAACGAAAGGGCGGGGAAGCATACGCATCCCCGCCCTTTTCCTGTTAGGCTATTTTAGATAGGGGCAGAGGGCATCATTGGTATGGTTGAAGCGATCCTCGCGGCGTTGACGGAGATCACCAGCGGCACACACCTGCTGTATCTGTTCGGCGGTGTAATCATGGGGCTGGTGGTCGGTATTTTCCCCGGCCTGGGTGGCATTGTCGGCCTGTCCCTGCTGTTGCCGTTTCTCTACGGGATCGAACCAACGTCGGCGCTGGCCATGCTGATGGGTCTGGTCGCCATCATCCCCACCTCCGACACCTTTACGTCCGTTCTCATGGGCATTCCCGGATCGAGCGCGTCGCAGGCCACCGTGCTTGACGGGTTTCCGCTGGCCAAAAAGGGCGAAGCCGCCCGCGCCCTTGGCGCCGCATTTTCCGCGTCGCTCTATGGTGGCGTGATCGGCGCCTTCGTCCTCACTTTCTTTATCCTCGTCGCGCGGCCGGTCATCCTGCTGTTCACCTCGGCCGAGCTGTTCATGCTGACCATTCTCGGCCTCTCCATGGTCGGCGTGCTGGCGGGCAACTGTCTGTCCAAGGGCGTTCTCGCGTGCGGAATGGGGCTTCTGATCGGTGCCCTGGGCGGCGCGCCGGCCACCGGCGAATATCGCATGTCGTTCGACAACGCCTATCTGGGTGATGGGTTGCCGCTGGTGGTTATTGGGCTGGCCATGTTCGCCGTGCCCGAGATCATCGATTTGCTCCGGGGCGGCGGCGCCATATCGCGAAGCGCCAGCCTCGGTACCGGCTGGATGCAGGGCCTCAAGGACATGTGGGCTTACCGGTGGCTCTGTACACGCTGCGCCGGCATTGGCTGCATCATCGGTGCCCTGCCCGGTTTGGGCGGCAGCGTGGTGGACTGGATCGCCTATGGCCATGTCAAACAGACGGCCAAGGATTCGTCCCAGTTCGGCAAGGGCGATATCCGCGGCGTGCTGGCGCCGGAATCGGCCAACAATGCCAAGGAAGGCGGCGGTCTGATCCCCACATTGCTGTTCGCCATCCCCGGCTCCGGCAGCATGGCGGTGTTCCTCGGCGGCATGGAGCTTATCGGCCTCGAGCCGGGCCCCAGCATGGTCGAAGGCAAGCTCAACCTCACCTATGTGATCATCTGGTCCCTGGCCCTGGCCAATATCATCGGCGCCGGCACCTGCCTGTTCATCTCCCGTGGCGTCGCCATGCTGACAACCATCAAATACGTCTATCTGGCGCCCTTCATGATCATGGTCATCTGCTTCGCCGCGTTCCAGGCGACCCGCGATCTCGGCGATCTGATCGTCCTGTTTGCGGTTGGCCTCCTCGGCATCCTGTTCAAGCGGTTCGGATGGCCGCGTCCCGCCTTCCTGATCGGTTTCGTGCTGGCGGACAATTCGGAAACCTATTTGTACCAGGCGGTCCAGTTTTACGATTGGGGCTTCCTGCTGCGCCCCGGCGTCATCATTATTTTCGTCCTGACGGTGATTTCGGTTTGGTTTGGCGCCCGCAACGCGCCCACCGGGGAAACCGACGCGGCAGACGCAACAATCGCGAAGACCTCCAACATGCTGCCACAGGCCATGTTCGCCGGCTTCGTTGTGCTGCTTTTCGCCTACGGGCTGTATGACGGGCTGCAGCATTCGTTCCTGGGTGCTGTGTACCCGGTGGGTATCTGCGTCACCATGCTGCCCATTGCGATTTATCTTTTTTACGTAACCTCCAAGAACAAGACGGATCACGCCGCCAATTACGATTATGAGGTCGAGGGCGATCATGCCGGTCGCGAAGGGGTGCCCAATCTTGGTTATTACCTCATGTGGCTTGCCGGCTTCATTGCCGCCGTGCTGCTGGTGGGGTTCTGGCTCGCCATCTCCGGGTTTTTCATCATCTTCCTGAGACAGCAATCCGATGCCTCCTGGGCGCGTATTCTCACCATGACCCTTTGCGGGGTCGGCTTTATCACCGGACTTTCGTGGATCATGGTGCTGGATTTCCCCGGCGGGCTGCTTCAGTACTTCGTCCAACTCCCCTGGCCCCTTAGTTAATGTCCGCTTAGTTAGAAGAGATCGATGACCACAGAAAAGATGCAGTTCGGGCTCGCGATCCGCGGGCAATATGCGCAGGACCAGGATATTAGGATCTGCTTCGAGGAAATGATGGAGGAATGCCGACAGGCCGAGGCGCTGGGCTTCGATTCCATCACCAAGACCTCGCATTACAGCACCGCGCCGTTTCAGGCCTTTCAGCAATTTCCGCTGCTGGCGCGGCTGAGCGCCGAAACCAAGCGGGTCCGGCTCAATGCGGGGATTATCCTGTTGTCCCTGCATAAACCGCTGGATATTGCCGAACAGCTCGCCACCATCGACATCATGTCGGGCGGCAGAGTGATCTGTGGCGTCGCGCTGGGCTATCGCGACGTGGAATTCGCCGCCTTCGGCGCCGACGTCAAAAACCGCGGCAAATTGCTGGAAGAAAACCTCATCGCGTTAAAACGGCTGTGGACGGAAGACACGGTCTCCATGAAGGGCTCCCACTTTGAGTTGCTGGAAGCGTCCTGCTGTCCGAAACCGCTGCAACAGCCCCACCCACCCATCTGGATCGGCGCCAATGCGGACGTGGCGATCAAACGCGCGGCCCGTCTCGGCGATTGCTGGTACATCAACCCGCACAATAAAATCAGCACCATCAAGGAGCAGATGGAGGTCTATAAGCGGGCGCTGGACGAGGCCGGCAAGCCGTTCCCCGCCGAACAGCCCATGCGCCGGGAGCTGTTTGTCGCCAAAACCCGCGAGGACGCGCTGCGTCTGGCCGGGCCCTATATCAAGAAAAAATACGACGCCTACGACAAATGGGGACAGGGCGACCAGATGCCCGAAGGTGACGGCGATCTCGCGGCCGCTTTCGACGAGCTGGCTGGCGATCGTTTCATCATCGGCTCACCGGACGACGTGACCGAGCAGATCGCCAACCTGCATAAGGAAATCGGCATGAACCACCTGATCATGTCCATCCAGTGGGCCGACATGCCCCATTCGCTGACCCTCGACACCATGGCGCTCCTGAGCGAGCGGGTCTTTCCCCAGGTACAGCAGGCCATCGGCTGACGTCAGGCCTTCGGAGCACCCTGCTCTGCCTCGATATCGTGGCGCAGCATCTGGCGGGCCGCGAGCCCCGGCGCATCCACATTGATATCGATCAATTCCCTCTCGGGATCACGGTCGAGCATTTTCTGCTGCGCCTCCAGGATCACTACGTCTTCATCAAAGGTCTGCGACACCATCTTGAACAGATCGGCCGATACCTGTTCATCGCCCAGAGCAAAATCCCGGGCGTGTCCGAAAAAATAGAAAGTGGAATTTTCGGTCTCCGGTGTCGGCGCGTTCAGGCTTCTTATGTGCATGCCCTCCGCCGGTTCACCCTGTTCCGGATCGATGGTGCCGGTAGCGATGGCGCCGGCCATGATCTGGGTATGGCAGGGCGAAAAGGTTTCGACGATCTGCCAGCGGTCCACCGTTCCGGCGAAATTTCCAAGCTTCTGAAACATGGGCGGTGCCGGCCGGTCGATGATCCAGCGGGTCATGCGGATCATGTTCTTCTCACGCTCGGTCCTGATGGGAAATTCGGTAATGTCGGTGGTGCCGAGGGTCTGAAGGTGCACATAGGAGAGATGCGACAGATCCAGCAAATTGTCCGTGATGAGCTCGTAATTACAGTCGATCCGCAGATATTTTCCCTTCACCACCTCCCACTGGGGATGATCGAACCACCAATAGTTGGGAATAAGCGCCTCGTCGGCAAGCGCCGGATCACCCATCCAGATCCACACCCATTTCCAGCGCTCCACAAGGGGATAGGACCGCACCGCCGCATCCGGCGGCACGTGCGCCTGACCGGGCACATGGACACAATTTCCCGCCGCATCGAACTCAAGCCCGTGATAGCCGCACTGAAGATAATCCCCGACCACTTTGCCCATGGAGAGCGGCAGGGCGCGATGGCAACAACGGTCTTCCAGCGCCACGGCTTTGCCCTCCTCGCCACGAAATAGCACGACCGGCTCGCACAGCAACGTCCGAGCCAGCGGTTCCCGGGTTACCTCGTGATCCCACGCGGCCACATACCAGCAGTTTTTTAGGAACATGTTCTTTCTCAAAAATTAGCCGCCTCAGTATCCTACAATGACTTCGCCCGAGTTGGGGCTGATGACCTGACCGGTGATCATTTCGGTCTCCGCCGACGCCAGCCACGCGACCGCGTAGGAAATATCCTCCGGTGTGGTCAGGCGTCCCAACGGCATGCCCTCACCACGTGCCTCAATCATTTCCGGCGTGTTGCTGCCCTGCGTCATGCCAGTCAGGACGAAACCGGGCGCAACCGCGTTGACCTGAATACGGTGGGGGGCAAGCTCCCGTGCCCAGCTTTTTGTGAAGCCGGACAGCGCAGCCTTGGCGGCACTATAGTGGCAGGCAAAATCGCTGCCGCCCATGGCATAGATGGATGAAATGGTGATGATCCGGCCGGCCTTGCGCTTTTTCATCCCGGCAACCACCGTCTGGGTGGCAAAGAAGGCGCCCCGCACCTGGATACCGAACATTTCATCGAAAATATCTTCGTCGATTTCGTCTATCATGCGGTGTTTTCCGCTGACGCCGGCATTGTTCACCAAAATATCGATCTTGCCGTGTTCGGCCTCGGCCGCGTTGATCTTGGCGGTGAAATCCGGCACGTCGCGCACATCGGCGATAAGCACGCTGGCCTTGCGACCGTTTTTCTGGACCATTTCGGCGGTCTCGGCGGCGCCGTCCTCTTTAATGTCATGCACGATGATATCGGCGCCCCGTTCGGACATAAGCAGCGCGTGGCTGCGCCCCATGCCGCCCCCCGAACCGGTGATCAGTGCCGTCTTACCTTCCAGTGAATTTGAGCTGGCCATGGCTTTCCGTTCTCCCTGTTCTTTTGTAGAGTCGGGTCGATTGTAGACCGTTGCACGGTCTAATAAAACGGTACCGGCCCTCTCCCCCTCCCGGCCACCCATCGCGAGTATCCTGTGGGTGGCCGGG
>JABJKO010000254.1 GCA_018660305.1 Rhodospirillaceae bacterium | reverse complement strand
TGATCCCGCCCCATATCGCGCAGCAGCAGCGCCGGCCATTTTATTTCCCAGGCGGCGAGGTCGGGCTGAAAGCTCGGAATGGTGGCCAGCGCGCGCTCGAAGGTCTCGATGTCGTGATCGTCGTGACGCGACAGGATTTCCACGCCATGGTCCTGAAGATTCGCAACAAAGGCTTCAAAGCGGTCCTTGCAGGGACCCTCGGCGGTCTCCCAGCCGGCAGTGTCCAGCCGGATCAGCCGCGCCGGCTTTTTCCCCGGCCCCAGATCCGCCGCGCCATAAAGCCCGGGATGGCCCGGATCGCCACCGACGATTGCCGCGATCCGATAGGCCGTGCGCCACACATCGGTCAGGTTGCCGCCATGGATGCCCAGCACGCTGTAGCTGGGTGAGCGCCACAGCATGCCGCCCGAATGAAGGGCACCGTAGGTGGGTTTCAGCGCCACATTGCCGCAAAAGCTGGCCGGCCGCAGGATGGAGCCCCGCCCCTGATTGCCGATGGCGACCGGCACCATGGCGGCGCCCACCGCCGCCGCGGTCCCGGTGGATGAGCCGCCGGGACTGTAATCCAGGTTGAACGGATTGCGGGTTGCCGCCGGTTCGCCCGAGCCAAGTTCCGGCAATGTGGTCTTGCCCAGCAGCACCGCGCCGCCTTGGCGGAGCGCATAGACATGGGCGGCATCGAACCGGTGGCGGTCGCCCGCCAGCAGCGGGCTGTTCAATTCGGTGGGGAAGTCGGCAGTCTTGAACAGATCCTTGACCGCGAATGGCATGCCATCGATGGGCGACAGAGGCTTGCCGTCCCGGTAACGCCGGGTCGAGGCATCGGCGGCATCGCGCGCCGCGTCCGCGTCCAGAACAACGAACGCCTTGACCTGCGGCTCCCGCTCCGCCATGTGCTCGAGACAGCGTTCGAGATAAAGCCGCGGATTGTCGCTGCCGTCGAGAAAGGCCGGCACATGGTCGTGGAACGAACGCAGCTCAACCGTCTTAGGGTGATAGGTACCGGACGGTCCCGTGGAATCCGGCGCCATGGTCAGTCTCCCAGAAACAGATCGCTCAACCAGCGGCCGACAAGACCCAGCTCATAATCCTGATGGGGCTGGCCAAGAAGCTGAATCCCCATGGGAAGGCCCCGGTCGACCAGCAGCGGCAGGTTATAGGCGGGCGCCGCGGTACAGGCAGAGATATCGCCATAGACCGGATCGCCGATCCCCCAGCCCACCGGCGGCGGTCCCTTGGCCGACAACGTCACAAAGCCGTCGCCCTTGCCTTCCACCTTGGCGAAGGCGGCGCGCAGGGAATCGCGCATATCCAGACAGCCTCGATAATCCTCGATGGTCATCTCCTCGCCGCGCGCGATGCGCCCCAGGATCGCCTCGGAAATCAGATGCTCGCCCTTTTCGCGCTGGATCTTGCCGGGCCACTGCATTTCCCAGCAGAACATGTCGCGCAGGAAGTCAGGGATAGTGGTCAGCGCGACCTCGAAGGCTTCGATGTCGGGATCGTCCTTGCGGGAAATCACGTCCACGTCTTCGTCCCGCAAACGGCCCAGAAAATCCTCGAACTCCGCCTTGGTTTCATCCTCGGTGCCGTCCCATCCCAGCGTGTCGAGCCGTACCAGACGGGTTGGCTTCCTGGCCGCGCCGAGTCGGGCCTCGCCGAACAGCCCGGGGTGACCGGGGTCGCCACCGGCTGTCGATGAAATGTAATAGGCGGTGTTCCAAACATCGTCGAGCGAGCCGCCCTGCACCCCCAGCACCGATTGCGACGGCGACATGGAATGGCCGCCGAGCCGGTTCAGCGCGCCAAATGTAGGTTTCAGTGCGAAATTGCCGCAATAGCCCGCCGGCCGCTGGATGGAGCCGCGCACCTGACTGCCCGATCCCGCCGGCACCATGCCGGCGCCGATGGACGCGGACGTGCCGCTGGACGACCCGCCAGCGGTGCGCGTCGGGTCGAACGGGTTACGCGTCGGACCGGGATCGGACGAACCGAACTCGGTGGTCACGGTCTTGGCCAGGATGGCCGCCCCGCCGGACCTCAATGCCATGGCATGGGCGCAGTCCTTGTCGCCGCCATATCCCTTCATGGCCGGGCTGCCCAGTTCCGTGGGCATGCCCTTGACCTCATACAAGTCCTTGATGACGAACGGCATGCCATCGACCACCGACAACGCCTGATTTTTCTTGTACCGAGTGGTCGCCTTGTCCGCCGCCTTCTGGGCGACCCTGAAATCGGTGGCAACAAAGGCCCTCACCTGAGGTTCGCGTGCCTCAATGGTCTCGAGACAGCGTTCCAGATAGGCCCGTGGCGTATCGGACCCGTCGAGAAACATCGGAACCACGTCATGCCAGGTGCGCAGGCCTGGTGATTTGGGATCATAAGAGCCCAGTAATGCGCTGGGTGCGGTGTCCGGTGCCATGACTTTCCTCCCTGTTTGCCGTTTTTCGAAGCCTAGACCGACCTCAACGGGCCCACAAGGTCCCCGCAGGCTGGATACGGCTCTGGCGCCCCTGCAATCAGCCGTTCAACAGAAACTGTTAATAGAAGGAGGATAACTTCCTGGAAGACGGAATCAGGGCTTTCCCTAGGTGCTTCCATGAATGTGATCCTTCTGCCCTTTCGGCGGTGCTATCTCCTGCTGACGATCGTGGCCACAGGCACGGCCATTTGCCTTGCTCTGGCCCAATATTCTCTGGGTTTTCTTGCGCCGGCGGCCGCCCTGGGCGCACTGACGATCATCGGCCTGCATGATTTAACGCAAAAACGCCACGCCATTCTTCGATCCTACCCCATCGCCGCCCATATCCGTTTTCTCCTGGAGCATATCAGGCCGGAAATCCGCCAGTACTTCCTCGAGGACGAAACTCAGGGCATGCCCTTTGCCCGCAAGAAGCGCTCCATTGTCTACCAGCGGGCCAAGGGTCAACTGGACAAGGTGGCCTTTGGGACCCAGCTCGACGTATACGGCACACGATATGAATGGTTGAACCACTCGATTGCCGCGACCACGCCGCCAAACGGGCCGTTCCGGGTGCAGGTCGGCGGACCCGACTGCCGCCAGCCCTATTCGGCATCGGTATTCAACATCTCGGCCATGAGCTTCGGCGCCCTCAGCGCCAACGCCATCCTGGCGCTGAACAGGGGCGCGAAGCTCGGCGATTTCGCCCACGATACCGGCGAAGGCGGGTTGTCGGTTCATCACCGGACCTTCGGCGGCGACGTTATCTGGGAGATCGGCAGCGGCTATTTCGGATGCCGCAACGAGGACGGCACGTTCTCCCCCGAACGCTTCGCGGAGACCGCCAGGCTCGACCAGGTGAAGATGATCGAGATCAAGGTTTCACAAGGCGCCAAGCCCGGTCACGGCGGTGTCCTGCCCGGCCCCAAGGTCTCGGCGGAAATCGCGGAAGCCCGCCAGGTACCGATCGGAATCGACTGCATTTCACCGCCCAACCACAGCGCGTTCGGCACACCCCTTGAGCTTGTGAATTTTATCGCCGAACTGCGCCGGCTCTCGGGTGGCAAGCCGGTCGGATTCAAGATCTGCATCGGCCATCCATGGGAGTTTCTCGGCATCTGCAAGGCGATGGTGGAGACCGGTATCATGCCGGACTTCATCGTGGTCGACGGATCCGAGGGTGGCACCGGAGCGGCGCCCCTGGAGTTTCTCGATCATTTCGGAATGCCCATGCGCGACGGTTTGAATTTTGTGCATAACGCCCTGGTGGGAGCTGACCTGCGGCAGCACATCCGCCTTGGTGCGGCCGGCAAGATCACCTCCGCCTTCGACATCGCCCGGGCCATGGCGCTGGGCGCCGACTGGTGCAACGCGGCACGTGGTTTCATGTTTGCGCTGGGCTGCATCCAGGCACAGGCGTGCCACACCGACCGCTGCCCCACCGGCGTGACCACCCAGGACCCGGTTCGCCAACGCGCTCTGGTGGTGGAAAACAAAGCGGAGCGCGTCTGTTCGTTCCACGAGGCAACGCTAAAGGCATTGGCTGAGGTAATCGCCGCCGTCGGGATAGACCATCCGTCCCGCCTTTTGCCGCGACACATCTCACGCCGGGTCTCAGCCGACCGCATCGAAACATACGAATCCATATATCCGTCCCTTGCGCCGGGGGCGCTGATACGCGGCACCGCCGATCCGCGCTTCGTGAATGCATGGCAACTCGCCCGCGCCGAATCCTTCCAGCCGGAAGAAAATCTGCTCTACACCGCCGACCTTGCCGCGCCGTCAACCGCCGCCGCTGCCGCCGAATGAGACCATTTGCGGCGCGCAAATTGACGGCGGATGCCGGGCCAACGTCGCGAAAATAGCGCCGCTGTTAAGGTTTGGGTGTCGGTGGATTTTACAACTCCCGATTTGGCATGATTCCGTTAACCACCGTGTGGTGCGGAAATCAGCCAAATCGTCAAGTTGGCACGGAACTTGCATAGCTATAGTTGTGCCTGAGGCGGCACCAAAATATCCCCACCACGCAAATGTGGTGGCGGATCCAGGATCGGTCCCGGCCGTTACTGCCGGGATTTTCGAGGCAGCGTCAGCGCGAGACACGACGCAGACTTTCGCGCCCACAGGAGAACGGCGGCTAACCGATCGCGGGGCCGCCGTTTTCTATTTTATGAGGGCAAATCAGGCCCGGGGGAGACTCGCCAACATTAAAACCGCGTGATAGCCTGATCTCAATAAAGCGACAAAGATCGCAAATTGGACGACCAATCCAGTGCCAGGGAGATATTCGAATGGCAGCGACAATGGTCAAGACAGGGGATGCCACCTCCGGCGGCTGGGAGCCGCCGGTTCGCATCGAAAAAGACGAGCTGATCCAGATCTCGGACGCGTTGCTGACCGAACGCGACATCCCATACAGCGAGACCGAAGACGTCTTTCGGATCCATTCCAACGGGCTCGACTGGGACATCGGCAATGTGGTCTATGAACCGACAGATCCGGCGGATATCGCAATCGGCCCCGACGGCAAGAAGCTGGCCGTGTTCATGATGCATGGCGGGGCGTCGGATTGGCGCTCCATCGAACGGCTGGCCCGTACTTTCACCGGCAAGCGCGGCTATAAAGTCTGCAACATGACCTACCCGGGCCGGTTCTATTTCGACGATCCGGAACACAATTGGCCGGGCGACACCTTCCACGATGACGGTACGGTCCGCACCCCCGTCTGGCTCAAGGGCGAGGAGATGACCCCCGACCAGTACGACATCAAGGTGGATACGGGTCATCGGGAAATCTATGGGTCGCGGCGCTATGCGGTCTCCAAGCCCGACACGCTGTTTCATGTGCGCATGGGTGCCTGGCCGAAGGCCATCGTGGATGCCATGCTCGATGTCTGTGCCCGCCATTTCCCTCCCAGCGAATATTCCATCTATGTTCATGGTCATTCCACGGGCGGGCCATTTGTCCATACGGCCATGCAGCGGGTAGAGAACGTCCGCGGGCTCATCGGTATCGAGAATTCACCCTTCGGGCTGCTGTTCAACAAGATGACCGGCCATGACTGGCTGACGCCGTTCAACTATGTACTGGTTCGCGACTGGCGCGAACTGGCGCGCTATAAAGGCGCCGAGTTGGCACTGGCGGAAGGCAAGGAGCCGTTATTCCGTCTCGCCCAGGTCATGGAAGAGCTGTTCGAGCAGTGGGAGGATTCCAAGCGCTTCCCGCAATTCAAGGCGGAGAACTGGTACCACAACCGCACGGTCTCATGTCTCACCGATGCGGCGAAGGTTGCCGCAAAATACCAGGATTTCAACAAAGACGAAACCGATGCGCTGGTTGACGAATATCTGAATTATGGCGTGCCCCTGGAAGGGCCAGACGTCAAGCCGGTGCCCAATCTGTTGCACGGCATCTGCGAATACAGCCGCGATCACACAGTGCAAAGCTACGAATTGCTGACCGCGGAATACGCCAAGCTGAACCCGGCGCCAAAGTTCCGCTACATCCAGCTCGGCACCGGGGTTCATTCCTACTGGCGCACCGAAGACGGGCTGCCGCTGGGGGTCTGTCCCATTGTCACCAAAATCTGGCACGACGCCATCATGAACGGATATTTCGACCAGTGAGTACGGGTAGTTTCAGCATTCAGGGAAAGGACATGATCATGCGACGCTTACAAGCATTTACAGCTTTGGCCACCACCCTGGCCGTTGTCACGACATTAACCTTCAGCGCTACCAGCGCGGACGCCCAGAAGCGGGTCGTCATCGGGTCTACCGGCAACATCTATGGCTGGAACCCCTATCAGGATTCCGCGGCCCAGATGTATGGCATCTGGTGCAATGTTTATGGCTGCCTGTGCCGCTATGATTTCAAGAAGGCCGGCTATTCCCCCATGCTGGCGGAAAGCTGGACCATCAATCCCAACAACCGCAACGAATGGACCTTCAAGCTGCGCAAGGACGTCAAAAGCCATTCGGGCGCGGAGCTGACCGCCGCCGACGTGGTCCATACCATCAATCGCATCCGCACCGATCCGCAGACCTCGCAGAAGCAGAACGTGCGGCCGCTCAAGACCGCCATCGCGGTGGACAAGCACACGGTCAAGCTGATCACCAAGATCCCGACGGCGCATCTGCTCCAGCATGTGTGCGATATCTATGCCATCACCCGAAAAGAAATCTTCGACAAGCACGGCGCCCGCAACGCGGACCGCAAGTATCATGACGGATTCGGGCCCTATAAGCTGAGTCGGGTTGTCATCGGCGAACAGGTCATCGTCGAAAAAGCCAAGAACAGCGTGTTTGGCAATAAAGATAATCCGGATGTGCTGATCTGGAAGAAAATGACGGAGGTGGAACAGCGGGTCACCGCGCTGCTGAACGGCGAAATTCAGATCGCCCAATTCATTCCGCCGCATCTCATGAAACGGGTCGAAGCGGGCAAGAACACCAAGCTCAGCTATACCGATTCCGTCGAGATCATGATGATCCTGATGAACCCTTCCTTCAAACCGTGGGCCAACAAGAAAATCCGTCAGGCCGTGGCTCATGCCATCGACCGCGACAGCATCATCAAGAACATTCTTCAGGGCATGGCCCGCAAGCTGCGCGGACCCATCGGCCCCGGACAGATCGGCTATGATGAAGCCCGCGCCAACAAGGACTTCGTACGCGATTACGACCCGGCCAAGGCCATCCGTCTGGTCAAGGAAGCCGGCTTCCCCAACGGCGTCGATGTGGAGCTGTCCACCCCGGTGGGTCGCTATGTGAATGACAAGATCATTTCGCAGGCGGTGGTTCCCATGCTGGCGAAGGTCGGCATCCGGGCCAAGCTGATTACGCCTGAATGGGCCACGCAATGGGCCGGCGTCCGCAAGGGCAAGAAATCCTTCTTCTACCAGGGACGCGGCTCGGTAATCGATCCTGGCCCCGCTTTGGCACAGTATTTCCAGACCGGCGTGTCGCCGCGGATAAAGTATTCGAATCCGAAATACGACAAGCTGTTCGATGCGCAGGCTCAGGAATTCGATCCCGAAAAACGCAAGAAACTAATCAATGACGCCATCGCGATACTAATGGAAGACGTGCCAGCCCATTTCATGTGGCGTCATAAGCTGGCCTACGGCGTCGCCAAGAATGTGAGTATTTCGCCACCGGCAAATGGCCGAATCTATGGCGAAAACATCCGCATCAAGTAGAAGAAGCGGATTCTTTGGACCATGAAGGGCACGATTTTAAATAAGCGTAACAACACAACAGAAAGAAAGTAGGAGAACGAGGATGATAAAGACACGAAGCGCGAAATGGCTCGCGCCAATTGCCCTGGCGGCTGGCCTGGCTACATCGAGCGTAGCCCTGGCCGCGTCCGAAGTGCGTATCGGTGTGGTCAATGACTATGCCGGCTGGAACCCCTACGCCGACTCGACGGCGCAGATGTACATGACCTGGTGCCAGACCTATGGCTGCCTCGGCACGTTCGATACGCGGGATGGAAAGTATAAGGGCATCCTCGCCGAGCGCTGGGAAGTCAGCAAAAGCAACCCCAATGAATGGACCTTTTATCTCAAGAAGGGCATCAAGCGGCACGTGGACGGCAAGGAACTGACCGCCGAAGACGTGGCCCACTCCATCTGGCGCAACAAGAACGACAAGCGCAGCGCCCAGAAGCAGAACACCCGTCCGGTGACGTCATGGAAGGTGATCGACAAATACACCATCAAGTTCTTCACCAAGAAGCCGACCGCACCGCTGCTGTCCTTCATCTTCGACCGGCTGATCATCACCGGTAAGGATCTCTACGATAAACACGGCACCAAGGCCGACCGTAAGACCCCGTGGGGATACGGTCCCTACATGGTCAAGGACATCATCATTGGCCAGCGCATGGTGATCGAGAAAAACAAGAACTGGCCGGGCATCAAGAAAGCCAACCCCGACGTCATCGTCTTCAAGAAGATCAAGGAAGCCGAGGCACGCATCACCGGGCTGATGAACGGGGAACTGCACATGGCGCAGTTCATCCCGCCTCATCTGCTCAAGCGGGTAAGAGCCAACAAGAACGTGGTGGTCAAGGCGACCGCACCGGTGGAGGTCATGTTCCTCGCCATGAACATGAAGTTCAAACCCTGGGACAATAAGAAAGTCCGCCAGGCCGTGGCCTACGCCATCAACCGCAAGGCCATCGTCAAATCCATCTTCCAGGGTGGCGCCTCCCTGCTGCACGGCCCGGTGGGTCCCGGTCAGTACGGCTACAGCCCGGACGTGACGCCCAAATACAGCTACAATCCGGCCAAGGCGAAACAGCTCCTGGCTGAAGCCGGCTATCCCAACGGCCTCGCCATCGATTTCTATACGGCCAACGGGCGCTACATCAACGATCGCTTCAGCTCACAAGCCATCGTCCCCATGCTGGAAGCGGTGGGCTTCAAGGTGAAATTCCACACACCGGAATATTCCACCCAATGGCCCATGGTGCGGAAAGGCAAACGGTCCTTCTACTATCAGGGCCGCGGCTCGGTGGTGGATCCCTCCGCCGCCATCGCCCAGTACTTCCAGACCGGCGTCGCGCCGCGGATCATGTATTCCAATCCGGAACTCGACGCGACACTGGCCGCCGAACGGCAGGAGTTCGATCCGGAAAAACGCAAGAAGCTTCTCCTGAAGGCATTCAATATCATTCAGGACGAAGTACCGGCGTTCTTCCTGTGGCGTATCAACCAGTATTACGGCATCTCGAAGAAGATCGACTTCACCCCCACGTCGACCGACCGCATGTTCGGATTCGACATCACCGTGAAGTAAGCCGTATCAAAGCGTGAGACGAAGACCCGTTCCGTATGGAGCGGGTCTTCTTCATTCAGCCATCCATTTCCGCGGGGGGACATCACCATGGCCATGCCGAAAAAAGGGAAATTCGTCACAATCGATGGCGTGAAAACACATTATTACGAAAAAGGCCGCGGCAAAAATGTCGTCCTGATCCATGGCGGCAATTTCGGCTCGGCGGAATCGTCGGGCAACAGCTGGACGTTCAGCCGCAATTTCGACTATCTGGCCCGCAAGTACCATGTGGTGGCCATCGACAAGCTGGGGCAGGGCTATACCGGCAATCCCAGGAAGGATTCCGATTACACCATGCACGCGGTGGTCCAGCATCTCGGCGCCACCCTCCGCAAACTTAAGCTGGAGAACGTCCATCTGGTGGGACACTCCCGCGGTGGCTACGTGACCGGGCGCCTCACACTGGAGCAGCCGGATCTGATCGATTCCTGCACCTGCGTCGACAGCAATTCCCTGGCGCCGGGCGTCGGCATGAACGAGGTGGTGCTGGCCAACCCGCCCCACCCGGCCCTGAGCCGCGAATGCCAGCGCTGGGTGCTGGAGCGCTATTCCTATGGCCATGAGCATATCGATGACGACTGGCTCGATGTGCTGATGGATATCGGCAAGCAGGCCAAGCATGGCGAGGCGGTGGCCAAGATGGAAAAGCAGAAACTCAAGACAAGCCAGTTCCTGCCCGGACTGTCCAAGGACCGTGGCGACACCTTCGCGCGCATCCGCGATACCGGCATGCGGCGGCCGACCCTGATCATGTGGGGCTATAACGACCCCACCGCGCTGCTGGAACAGGGCCAGCGGCTGTACGATATCATGGCCGCGACCGAACGCCGGACTTACATGCATATTCTCAACCGCGCCGGACATTTTTCCATGCGCGAACAGGCGGACAACTTCAACGGCACCCTTGCCGGCTTCATTGACAGCGTTTGAGACCACCATGCCAGACAACCGCACCACAGGCTCGTGGGAGCCACCGGAAATCTTCGAACACGACGATCTGATCGCCGCCTCCGACGACGTGCTCGGCCGCCCGGATATCGCGTTCTCCGAAAAGGAAACGGTTTTCCGCATAAACACACTGGGACTCGATTGGGACATGGGCGTGATGGTCTATGAACCCAACGACGAGACCAAAATCCCCACCGGCGCCAATGGCCGGAAAGTAGGTCTGTTCCTGCTCCATGGCGGCGCCGGCGATTACCGGTCCATGCAGAAGCTGGCCCGCATGATCTGCGGCAAGTTCGGCTACAAGGTCACCAGCATGACCTATCCCGGCCGGCTCTATCTGCCCGACCCCAGCCGCAACTGGCCCGGCGATACGGTCAATACCGACGGCACTGTGCGCACGCCGATCTGGCTGGATGGCGAGACAATCTCGCCCGACGATTACGAAGTGGTCCACGACCAATCCTTGCGCGCCCGCTACGGCACGCGGATCGCCGCGCGCGCCAGACCGGGCACCATGTTTTATGATCGCATGGCGGCGTGGCCGGCGGCGTTCGAAGAGGCCATGAAGACAATCTGCCGCGATCACTTCCCCGACGGCGAGTATTCCATCTATCTGCACGGCCATTCCACCGGCGGGCCGTTCGTCCACATGCTGTGCCAGCGGGTCGACAATATCGCCGGCGTGGTCGGCATCGAAAACTCGCCGTTCGGCTACATGTACCAGAAGATGGTGGGCTATGAATGGCCCGACCCGTTCAATGATGTTGTCATCCGCACCTGGCGCGACATCGCCCGCTACAAGGGCGCCGAGGTGCGCAGCCAGGAAGGCGAAGAAGCGCTCATGCGCCTGCCCTGGGTGATGGAGGATGTGTTCGAGGCGTGGCAGTCCGGCGTCCATCTGGCCCAGTTCAAGGCCGAATACATGCTGCATTACGCCAACATCGGCACCCTGACAGAGGCCGCCAAGGCCGCCGCCACCCGCCTGAACCTGAACGAAGACGAGACCGCGGCGCTGATCGCCCAATATGCCGGCTACACCCGCGAACTAAGCGGCCCCAACGACAAGCGCGTGCCGCCCATCCTGCTCAGCATCTGCAAACACAGCCGCGACCACACGGAGAAAGCCTATCGCGAAGTGGTCACGCCCATGTTCGCCGCCATGAACCCGGCCCCCAAGGTCCGTGTGGTCAAACTCGGCACCGGCACGCATGGGTATGAAAAACCCGAAGAGGGTCTCCCCATGGGGCTGGTACCGTCCATCGCCAGGATGTGGGACGAGGCCATTATGAACGGGTATTACGTGGCGAATTAGAGGCGGCGGCCGGAATATACAGGCACTGGCAAGCACCAGCCCGGTGTGCCACCATGAAGTGTTCTTAAACGGGAGCCTGTCATGGACCAGCATGAAGTTGACCGCGCCGAAGGAAATGCCAAGTCGGAATCATCGGCCTATGTGCCGCCGCTGCAACGCACCGCAGGGCAGCCGCCGCCCATCGCCACCAACGGGGGGCTGTCCTATTTGTCGTTTGACCGCAACGGCGATTCCGGAACCGCGGCGGCCCTGGAGGATGCGCTTGCCCTGGCCGCCGGGGGCGAAGGTGAGCGGGTCATCGAGATGCTGGACAACGCGCCCCCCGGCCCCATCGAGACCGAATGGGGCCCCGGGTTTCGCGACTACGAGGCGTGCCTCGACCATATTCGCGCGACCAATATGGAAGCGCCCGAAGGCGGTGTGGCGGTTCCGCTGGCCTATACGGTCTATGAACAGCCGACCTATTCCGTCGTGCGCTCCAACGCCCTGTGGCGCGACCCGGCGCAGGCGGACAAGGCGGCATTGCTGGGCAAGGCCGAGGAGAACAACAAGCGGTACAATCTGTTTTTTCCCACATTGATGCGCGATGCGCGCCGCATCGGGGAGTATTATCCGGGCCTCTCGCCCGACAGCCCCGAGTGCATGGACAGGCTTGGCGTGTCGCTGGCCCATTGCGAGTCCGAGTGTAAGAATTTCTATGATTCAGCCGAGGTGGAGCGTGTCTTCTACCCGGAAATCGAAAAGCTGCTGCTGGATTTCTTCCCGGACGCCACAGATGCGCTGGTTTACAACCATGACTGCTTCGACAAGGACTATTCCGGCGACCGCACCGAGGATCAGGATGCGAAAAACCCCGGCGTGAATGCCAACTATTCCAACCGCGTGCACAACGATCTGAACGACAATAGCGGCCGCGTGCGCTGCCGCGAGCTGCTCACCCATAACCTCCGGAATTTCGGACGCGAACAGCACTACACGGAAGCCGAGGCCGACGCGAAGATGTCGCGGCGCTTCATGTCCATCAATTTGGCCAAGCCCATGGAGATTGTGGGCCAGTATCCCTTCGTGCTCTGCGCCTGGCCCTCCTTCGCCGAGCAGCCCTATATCAACAATTACCGCATCTATGACGACCGCGTGGGCGAGACCACCCGCTTCACCTACAGCCCCGACCATGAATGGTACTGGTTCCCGCAGCAGAGTTCGACAGAAGTGTCCATGCTGAAATGCTACGACAGCATCACCGACGGCTCCGTCTCGCGCTGGTCGTTCCACACCGCCTGCAAGGACCCCACCGCGCCGGACAACGCGCCCTGCCGCAGGAACGTCGTGGTCCGGTCTTACGTGTTTTTTTAAGGCCGGGCACGGCCCGGTGCGATTATGGAAGAGTGCGACGTGGCGAACGCCCCTATCTTACGGTAATTCCTTCATTTTTACTTTTCCGACAAATCGATAAAAGCGTTTTGTAGTTACAAATAACTTGACAATTATACAAATTGTAACTACAAATAACATATGGAATACGAGTTCGATCCGGCTAAGGCGAAATCTAATTTCCGCAAGCATGGTATCGCGTTTTCCGACGTTGAGCGGTTCGATTGGGATAGCGCCATCGTCATCAGAGATGACCGTGAAGATTACGGCGAGGATCGTTTCAGGGCGTTAGGGTTCATCGATGAAACCCTGTGTGCGATGGTTTTTACCGAACGCGAAGAGTTGGTCAGGGTCATCAGCCTGCGCCGGGCGTCGAGACAGGAAAGAGTGAGCTATGACAGACAGGCCGAATAAACCCACACCGGACCCGGAAAACCCCGAGTGGACCGATAAGGATTTTGCCAAGGCACGCCCGGCTAATGAGGTGGTGCCCGCTATTGTCGCACGGCATAGGGGACGACAAAAGAACCCTACTAAAAAACTGGTGACGGTGCGGCTTGATGCGGATCTTCTCGAAAAACTCAAGGAAGACGGAAAGGGCTGGCAAACCCGGCTGAATGCGGCGTTACGGTCGGCTGTTTTACCGCCGGGTAAAGACAACCTAAATCGAAAAACCAACCGACCTCGGAAAAATACCGCGTAGGGTCGATCGGTCTGCTTGCTGTTGCCGTAGGTAGCGCTACGTCTGTCCCGGCCAGGGCGTGCCGTCGGCTTCCTGCGCCCGCTGAAAGGCGGCCCGTAGTGCCGCGACGGTTTCCTCGGGCAAAGCCCCTTTGGACGCAATCTCCAGGTTACGCTCGGCATTTGCCAAACGCGTCGTACCGACAATGGCCGCCGTCACGCCCGGTTGCGCCAGGGTAAAACGGAGCGCGATCTCCGGCCATGCCGCCCCGGCTTCTCCGGGGAACCCGAGATCAGCGGGTGAGATATCCATGCGGGCGAGCCGGTCTGAATATGTCTGAGCGTAATTCTTATACATACCGCTCTGTTCCGAGGAATCCCGCCAGGCGGCGTTGGCGATGGGTCTCTTGGCCAGGACGCCGATGTTATTCTGCACCGCCAGTGGCAGCACGCTGTCCATGTTGGCCTGGTCGCAGATATTGACGGAGGTCTCGATGACCGCCACATCGTCCAGCCCGGCGGCATGGATTGCGGCCTCATTGTCTCCGGAATAGCCCAGGAAACGGATTTTGCCGGCATCGCGCGCCGTGACCAGCGCGCCGATGGCCTCGCCCTTTTTCAAGGTCTCCAGATCGCAGGAATGCAGCAGCATGACATCGAGATGATCGGTCCGGAGACGCTTTAGGGCGCGGTCCACCGTCTGTCCGATGGCCTGCGCGGACCAGGCATCGCCTTCGATGTCGTCGAAGGAGCGGCCGCATTTGGAAACCAGCACGTAATCGTCGCGGCGATGGCCGACGCCCTCGCCGATGGCCTCTTCCGAGCCCGGATAACCCGCCGCCGTGTCGATGAGATTAATCCCCCGGTCGAGCAAAGCGTTCAGGATCCCGGCCACCTGATTACGGTCGGTATCCAGGAAACCCACCGGCCCGCCGCCAAACCCCAGGACAGATATTTCCAGACCGGTCTTGCCAAATCGGCGCGTTTCCATGTCGCCCCCTTCTCCAATGTTGTAAATTCCTGTGAGCCTGATGTGCTTCGCCGGAGCCGTCAATGCGCTAAAGATACGCGATGCCGATCTGGAAACCCGGGAACACGACCGATAATTCGAGAGGAACGCCAATGACCGCGCCAATCTTTACCAAAGACATTCGCCTCGATGGAAGAATCGTCCTGATGACGGGCGGCGGTGGCGTGCTCGGCGGGGCCATGGCCGACGCTCTCCTGCAGGCCGGCGCCAGCGTGCTGCTTGCTGATGTGGAGGGCGCCGCCGCAGAGAGCGCCGCCCGCGATCTCGCGGCGAAATATGACGGACGGGTTGCCGCGGTGACCTGCGACATTACCAAAGAGGCCGACTGCGACCGGGCCGTGTCCCAGGCCGTGGAGATTTTCGGCGGGCTGCATGTGCTGGTCAACAATGCGGGCAAGGGGCCGGCCCATATGGAACGCGCGCCGAAAACAAAATCGTTCAAGTTCTGGGAAGCCGATCCCGATGCCTGGCGGGAAATCATAGACATCAATGTCTGCGGAACCTACCTGATGGCCCGCGCCGCCGCGCCGCATCTGGTGGCCAATGGCTGGGGGCGGATCGTCAATATCTCAACCGGCATTTCCATGATGCAGCGCGTTGAGGCCTCGCCCTACGGCGTCAGCAAGGCGGCCATCGAATCCGAGACCATGATCTGGGCGCAGGATCTTGCCGGCACCGGTGTGACGGTGAACTCCCTCCAGCCCGGCGGCGCCATCGATACGCCGTTTTTCCACGAAGCGGGACGCAAGGCCATGGCGGCACAGGGACGAAAGCCGCAGCTGCCGTCGATACTGGCGCCGACCATCGTCTGGCTGGCCTCGGAGCATTCCGACAGCACCACCGGCGGACGTTTCGTCTCCCGCCAATGGGATGAGTCCCTCCCGGTGCACGAAGCCGCCGCCCAAGCGCTGGAAATACCGGCGCTCGCCTCGCCGGAAGAGACAGTGTGATTTACGTCCGGCGGCGGACAACAATGAATATAGCTTATCGCTCTTCTCTATAGTCCGTAGAACGCGCGAGCGTTGCTCTCGAGGATTTTCTGCGCCTGGCCCTCGCTGATCCTGCCCTCGTCCACCCAGCTTTGCACGCCGCTGAAGGCGCCCAGATTGGCGGAGATATCGGT
>JABJKO010000182.1 GCA_018660305.1 Rhodospirillaceae bacterium | reverse complement strand
CCGGCTCCTGCCCATATTGCGAACCGAGTCGGAGCGCGCCTTTCTGCTGTTCTGTGACGATTTGTCGTTCGATGCGCAGGACGACACATACAAATCCCTCAAGGCGCTACTGGAAGGCGGAATCGAAGGCCGCCCCGAAAACGTCCTATTCTACGCCACCTCCAACCGCCGTCACCTGATGCCGCGCGATATGATCGAAAACGAACGCTCGACCGCCATCAACCCCGCCGAAGCGGTGGAAGAAAAAGTATCCCTGTCCGACCGGTTCGGCCTGTGGCTGGGCTTTCACAATTGCGATCAGGACACTTTTTTCGCCATGGTAGACGGATATGCCCGGGAATACGGTCTCGACGTCCCGGCCGACGTGCTGCACGCCGACGCCGTGGAATGGTCGGTGACCCGCGGCGCCAGATCGGGCCGCGTCGCCTGGCAATTCATCCAGGACCTCGCCGGACGAATGGGCAAACAGCTTAAATAGCGGCGTCAGCGCTTAAGGGTCGGCAGTTTCGCCCATTGCGGTGCGGTCGGCATGAGGAACGCGAACCGCACCAGATAGCGTCTCGGGTTGACCGCGCGATCGCCCTTCCTAAGCTCGAAATGCAGTTGCGGCTTACTGACGTTGCCGGTCCGGCCCACGCGCGCAATGACCTGCCCGCGGCGGACCACATCGCCGCGGCTGACATGGATGACCGAACTATGGGCATAGGCCGACATCCAGCCGCCGGAATGCTTGATCAGAACGAGATTGCCAAAGCCCTGAAGCTGGTTGCCGGCATAAGCGACAACGCCGTTCTCCGCCGCTCGGATGGCAACCCCCTTGCGGGCCGCGATATTGATCCCGTCATTGTGGAGCCCGCCCTTGCGGACACCGAAGGCGACGATGACCTTCCCCTTGAGCGGCCACAGGAACTTACGGTTGCTGCGGGGCGGCGGTACTTTCAGGGGACCCGTGGCATCGGGGTTCTGCCACTTGACTCTTTTGGGGGGCGCCGGTGGCGGTTCGCGCCGCGACCTTCGCCGCGGTTTCGATATCCATTGGGGTGGCTTTCTCCGGGTCTTTGACGTCGACGTCACCCGTCCCGACGACCGGTCCACGGACACCACTTTGCGGTATTTCGGTTTGGCGGGATCGGGCAGCCTCAGCCTTTGTCCTTTTGCCACCCGGTAGGGCGGCGGAATCCGGTTGATACGCACAAGCGGGCCCATCTCCACCTTATAGGTCCGCGCGATGGAATAGACCGTCTCCCCACCGCCGACGATATGGTAGCGGGATCGCGGCATCTTTAGCCGTTGGCCGGGATGAATTCGGTAGGGCGCTCTCAATTGATTGGCGTCGATCAATCCCCGGATGGGAATGCCATGCCGGCGCGCCAGCGCATACAGGCTGTCTCCCCGTCTGACGACGATGGTATTCTTGTCCTGCGGCTGAACGCTGGCGTCCGGCAATGTGGGTACCGGCCGCCTCACGATAGGCTCGGGATAGTTGGTCGGCGCACAGCTCACCGCCAGCATTGCCGCGAGAACGGCAATCAATGGCGTGGTGCGAAGAGTAATCGAACGTGTCTTCATGGCACTAGCATAGGAATCCTGTGATTCCAGATCAACAACTGCCTTCAACCGCGATTTCCGTCCCATTGACCGTACCGTCGACCATGGGAACGAAGCGGACCGGCCAAAGCTCGTCGGTTTCCCAACCGCCCTCCACCCGGCGAAAGCGCATCAACACCTGCTCATAGCTGCTTTTACCCACCGGCGCGATCAAAATACCGTCGTCGCCAAGCTGCTCGAACAGGGCCGCCGGGACCTCCACCGACGCGGCTGTCAGGATGATCCGGTCAAAAGGCGCCTGTTCCGGCCATCCCTTATGCCCATCGCCCCATTTGGTTGTCACATTACTGATACGAAGGCCTTGAAGCCGTTTCTCCGAGTCACGCAGCAATTCACGATAGCGTTCGATGGTATAGACCCGGCGGCAGAGCTGGGCCAGGACGGCCGCCTGATAGCCGCAGCCGGTACCGATTTCCAGGACCTTCATGCGCGGTCCCAGCTCAAGGGCCTGGGTCATGAAACCGACCACCGCCGGTTGGCTGATGGTCTGGCCGTGGCCGATGGGCAAGGCCGTGTTCTCATAGGCCTGATCCTGAAAGGATTCCGGCACAAAGGCTTCCCGCGGCACCCGTTCGATGGCCGACAAAACCGTCTGATCTGTAATACCCTGCTGGCGCAATTCCATAACCAGACGGATTTTCCGCGCTTCGAGTGTCATGGGGGCGACAATCTTTCGCAGCCATCCATATAGGGCCGCAGCGCCTCGGGCACGATGACGGAACCGTCTGCCTGCTGATAATTCTCCAAAACCGCGATCAGGGTCCTTCCGACCGCCAATCCCGACCCGTTGAGGGTATGGACGAATTGTGTCCCCTTAGAGGCGCTGGGCCGGTAGCGGGCGCGCATGCGGCGGGCCTGAAAATCCCCACAATTGGAACAGGAGGAAATTTCGCGATAGGTGTCCTGCCCCGGCAACCATACCTCAAGATCGTAGGTTTTCCGGGCCGAAAAGCCCAAATCTCCGGTGGACAGCACCATCACCCGATAGGCGAGACCAAGCCTTTTGAGCACTTCTTCCGCCGCCCCGGTCATGCGTTCATGCTCTTCTTCCGACTGATCGGGATGAACGATGCTGACCAGCTCCACCTTGTTGAATTGATGCTGGCGCAGCATGCCCCGCGTATCGCGTCCGGCCGCCCCCGCTTCCGAACGGAAACAGGGTGTCAGGGCTGTAAAACGAAGGGGCAGCGTCTCCTCGTCGATGATCTCGTCGGCAACCAGGTTGGTCAGCGGAACCTCGGCGGTGGGAATCAGCCAGAAATCGTCTTCCGTCCGGTATAGATCCTCGGCGAATTTGGGAAGCTGCCCGGTCCCGAACAGGGCCTCGTCCTTCACCAGGACAGGCGGGCTGACCTCGGTATAGCCGAATTCCCGGGTATGCATATCGAGCATGAAGGCGCTGATGGCACGGTCGAGCCGCGCGAGAGGCCCCGACAGCACCACGAAACGCGCACCGGCCAGCTTCGCGCCGTCCTCAAAACTCATGCCGCCAAGCTTTTCGCCTATGGCCACATGGTCCTGTGCCTCGAAATCGAAACCTGGGGGCTCGCCGACCGTGCGGACTTCCACATTGTCGTCTTCGCTCTCGCCCGCCGGCACACCCGCGGCGGGAATATTGGGAATGGCGGCCAGGCTTTCGTCGAGTTCGGCCGAGACGCGCCCCTCGTCTTCCTCGAGGGTCTGCATTCTCTCCTTGAGCGAGGCCACCTCGGCGATCAGGGCATCGGCATCGCCGCCGCTCGCTTTCGCGGCGCCAATCTGCTTCGAGGCATCATTGCGACGGGTTTGTGCTTCCTGAAGTTCGGTCTGCGCCGCCCGGCGCCTTGCATCGAGATCGACCAGCCCCGCGGCCATGGCCGCCATCCCGCGCATTTTCAACGCGGCGTCGAACTCTTCGGGATTTTCCCGGATCCAGCGGATATCAAGCATGTTACGCTCCGGCGACGAAATACGGCGAACGCCCGGGCGGGTTATACGGATTAGCTAGGGCACCGTCCAGTAAACTTAAAGTCTTCTAGGTAGTGGAATCCGCTCCCGCGTCGCGTTGGGCCCGCTTTTTTTCGATCATGCGGGCGCCAATGATGGAAATCTCATAGAGCAGGATCAAGGGAAACGCGAGCCCGATCTGGCTGATCACGTCCGGCGGTGTCAGAACCGCCGCAAACACAAAGACCGCGACGATGGCATAGCGTCTTTTGTTGGCGAGGCCGGTGGAACTAACGATTCCGACCCGTGCCAGCAGGATCAGGAAGACAGGCAGTTCAAAGCCCACCCCGAAGGCGAACATCAGCAGCAACACCAGCGAGAGATATTCATTCACCTTGGGTTCAAGCTGGATGGCCAGGGAATCCGGCCCTGCCGGCATCTCGAAACTGAGGAAAAACCGCCACGCCATGGGGATGATGAAATAATAAACCAGCGCCGCCCCGAGACTGAACAGAACAGGTGTTGCCACCAGGAACGGCGTAAAGGCGGTTTTTTCGTCCTTGTAGAGCCCGGGGGCGACGAATTTCCAGATCTGGAGCAGCAGGATGGGCGTCGAGATGGCAAGCGCCGTGAAAAACGCGATTTTGATTTCGGTCAGGAACTGTTCCGGCAGGCCTGTAAAGATCATCCGCGCGCCGGGCTTATCCTTCATGATCTCGTAAAGCGGCTGCATCAGGAAGATGTAGAACTTGGAGGCCAGCGGCACGCAGGCAAAAAACAGAACAACGAAAGAGCCGATGCACCAGAGCATCCGCGTTCGGAGCTCGACCAGATGGGCCAGCAACGGCATCTTTGTTTCGTCGTCGGAGGTTTCGTCCTCGTTTATCGGATCCGGGGCCTCGTCACTCATGGTCAGGCCTTTTTCACCGTCTCGACGGGCTCCGTCTCACCGGGCTCCGTCTCAGCGGGCTCTGCATCGCCAGGCCCCTCTTCCGCGGTCTGTTCCGCGGTTTGGTATTTCGGGTCTATATCGTCCAACTCGTCGTCTTCATCCTCGCCGGCATATTCCTTAAGGAACGGATCATCGTCATCGGCGAGGTCGAAATCTTCCTTGAATTCGTCCGCCATATCCCCGTCCGGATCGATGGATTGTTCGATATCATTGCGGATTGAATTGCCGGCATCGGCGATGTCATCGAGCCCCAGATCCGATTTCAGATCGTCCTTCATGGTATCCAGCTCGGTCTCACGGGCAATATCGTCCAGACCGCTCTGGAATTCGCTGGCCAGAGAGCGGGCCCGTCTTATCCAGCCCGTGATGGTACGGATGGTCCCGGGCAGGTCTTTGGGCCCGATCACGACGATCGCGATCACGCCAATAAGGAGGAATTCCCAGCCACCGATGTCAAACATGGTGCCACCGCACCCCGGGCTTCATAAAACGATTTGAACCGGAAGGTCTCAGACCTTCTCGTCCTTTTTCGCAGAGTCGGAGACCGACGCCGAGGCCGCGGCCGAAGATTCGGTCTTTATGGCCTTGGGTTCGTCTTCTTTTTCAACGGCATCCTCTTCCTTCAATCCCTTTT
>JABJKO010000336.1 GCA_018660305.1 Rhodospirillaceae bacterium | reverse complement strand
GCCGATTTCAGCGCGCAAGCAGCCCGCCTCCGGGGCCGTCGTCACGGCGAGCCGGTCCCACAGCGATATGAAAAAAATTCAGGAGCTGATGAACCAACAATCCATCAACGACCTGAAGATATCCGGCAGCTCGGTCAAGTTCTGTCTGGTCGCCGAAGGCGTCGCCGACATCTATCCCCGCTACGGACCGACCCGAGAATGGGATACCGCGGCCGGTCACGCCGTCCTGCTCGCGGCCGGTGGCAGCGTCCGGACCCTCGATGGCGAAGAAATGCTCTATGGCAAGGCGCATTTCCTGAATACCGAGTTTATCGCGCGGGGCCGGGACGCGTGAAGCGGCCCGTCGCATATCGGTGACATCGGCCAAACCAGCAACACCGGACTCCATACAGGAAGCAGCCACGCTGCTGCGCGCCGGCCGGCTTGTCGCCTTCCCCACCGAGACGGTCTACGGGCTGGGCGCCGATGCCACCAATGGCGAGGCCGTCGCCGCTATTTTCGCCGCCAAGAACCGGCCCGATTTTAACCCGCTGATCATTCATGTTCAGGATGCCGGGGCGGCGCCAGCCCTTGTGTCGATGGATGATCGCGCCCGCCGCCTCGCCGACCGGTTCTGGCCCGGCGCCCTCACCCTCGTCCTGCCCCGCACCGAGAATTGCCCGGTCTCCCTGCTCGCCGGGGCCGGGCTGGATACACTGGCCGTCCGCGTTCCGGCCCACCCCACGGCACAGGCCTTGATGAAGGCGGCCGCCATCCCCATCGCCGCGCCCAGCGCCAACCGGTCGGGTGAAGTCAGCCCCACCGCGGCCGAACACGTCGTGCAATCGCTTGGCGACACCGTCGATCTGATCATCGATGATGGCCCCTGCCTCTTGGGCGTTGAATCGACCATTCTCGATCTCTCCGGCCCGTCGCCGGTTCTGCTGCGGCCCGGGAGCGTCACCGAAGAGTCCCTTATCGAAATGGTTGGCCCCCTCGGGCGTCCTGCGGCGGACAGCGGCAGCGCGCCACGCTCGCCCGGGCTGCTGGCCCGCCATTACGCGACCCGCATACCGCTTCGCATGAAGGCCACGGAAATGCGGCAAAACGAGGCTTTGCTGGCCTTCGGGCCGGCACCGATCAGCGGGGCGGCAGTGGTTGAGAATCTAAGCCCGACCGGCGATCTGGCGGAAGCGGCAGCCAATTTATTCGCCATGATGCGCGTCCTCGACCGGCCGGATTTCACTGGCATTGCCGTCATGCCCATCCCCGAAGAGGAGCTGGGCGCGGCCATCAACGACAGGCTGCGCCGCGCCGCGCACGATTAGGAATCTCCCCGTCGGCAATAGGTCGGGGTTGAGACCGCGTTCATTGCCTCTATATCAGAAAAGGAAAGGGACAGGTTTCTTGCCGGTTGCCGATCAATCGGCTAAATCTGAGGCATTAAATCCGAGTCAGTTCAGAGCAAAGGAAATCCCGTGGACGACGGACGGCGACCGGTTTCAGAAGACGTATTGGCGCGCATATCGGCGATTGTCGGCCCCAAGGGGCTGATCACCGATGCCAGCGACATGGCGCCCTATCTGATCGACCAGCGGAATTTCTATCAGGGGACCACCCCCATGGTGGTCCGCCCGGCCTCCACGGAGGAAGTGGCTGCCGTGCTGGCGATCTGCCATGAGACCGGCACCGCCATCGTGCCCCAGGGCGGCAATACCGGGCTTTGTGGCGCCGCGACGCCCCATGATGACGGCAGCGAACTGCTGATCAGCCTGACCCGGATGAACAAGATCCGTGAAATCGATGCGCTAAACTTCACCCTCACCGCGGAAGCCGGCGTCATCCTCGCCGACATCCAGAAAGCGGCGGGAGAGGCCGACCGGCTGTTCCCGCTCAGCCTGGGGGCCGAAGGGACTGCACGGATCGGCGGCAATTTGTCCACCAATGCCGGCGGCACCGGCGTGTTGCGCTATGGCAACGCCCGCGATCTGATGCTGGGTCTCGAAGTGGTCCTGCCCGACGGCAAAATCTGGGACGGGCTGTCGGCGCTGCGCAAGGACAATACGGGCTATGATCTGAAACATTTGTTTGCCGGCTCGGAAGGCACGCTCGGGATCATCACCGCCGCCGTCCTCAAGCTGTTTCCACGCCCGCGCGACGTCCAGACCGCCTTTGCCGCCGTCCGCGACGCCAGCGCCACCATCGACATCCTGTCCCGCGCCCGGGCGACCAGCGACGACCGGGTCACCGCCTTCGAATGGATTGCCCGCGAAGGGCTGGACCTGGTCTTCAGACACATTCCGGGCACCCGCGATCCGATCCAGACGACCTATCCAGAGTATCTCCTGATCGAGCTGACGTCGGGTCATGAGGATGGCGGTCTGCGCGAAACCCTCGAGGGCATCCTGACCGACGCCATGGAACGCGGCGAAGTCCTGGATGCCGTTATCGCCGAAAGCCGGGGTCAGGCGGCGGATTTCTGGAAACTGCGCGAGACCCTGCCCGAGGCGCAGGCCATCGAGGCGGCCAGTATCAAGCACGACATATCGGTCCCGGTCTCCAAGGTGCCCGAATTCCTGAAGACCGGTAACGCGGCGCTGCAAGCGGCCATGGCCGGCATCCGCATCTGCGCCTTCGGCCATATCGGCGACGGCAATCTGCATTACAACGTGATCAAGCCGGTGGATCTGGATGAGGCGACCTTCAAGGCCCGCTACGCGGAAATCAACCGCATCGTCCACGACATCGCGGTGAGCCTGAAAGGCAGCATCAGCGCCGAACACGGCATCGGGCTTCTGAAACGCGACGAGCTGGCCCATTACAAATCGCCGGTGGCGCTGGACATCATGCGCGACCTCAAAGCCGCCATCGACCCCAAGGGAATCATGAACCCGGGCAAGGTGATTTAGGGGAAAGAGGCCACGGCCTGCCATCACCCGCTAACGCGTCACCCTCGGACTTGTTCCACGACCGTCCGGTTTAATTTTTGAAAGCCCGCTGAAATCGGCTTGGGTGCCGCTTTAGCAGGAGATCGAGCCCATTGCGACTTTGATTTCGGGGTCGGAGCCGTATCACCCCCACCCTAACCCTCCCCCATCAAGGGGGAGGGGATTTAAAACTGTAAGCCGATGAAAATACTTTCCCTCCCCACTCTACAGGGGGGAGGTGTAGGTGGG
>JABJKO010000259.1 GCA_018660305.1 Rhodospirillaceae bacterium | reverse complement strand
GCGCGCCGTCCGGCGCGCAAGAAGTTAAACCCGACAGTGTGAATTTGACTCTTTAGTTTTCTCTTGCGATCGCCCGTATATCCACCGCGCAGACACCCTCGCCTCCGGGGCGCACCATGAGCGGGTTGATTTCCACATCGGCGAGGAGGTGGCGGTGGTCGAGATAGAAATTGCCCAACGCCACAACGGCGGCAATAAGCGCTTCTTTATCGGCAGCGGGCGCGCCGCGATAGCCGTCGAGCAGCGCGGCGGACTTAAGCGACGCCAGCATGTCCCGCACGTCATCCTCGTTAACGGGCAACAGTCGGACCGCCACGTCGCGCATGAGTTCCACCATCACCCCGCCCGCGCCCAGGATGATCAGGGGGCCATAGAGCGCATCGTCGCGCGCGCCGATCAGCATCTCGGTGCCCGACACCATTTCCTGCGCAAGAAAACCGTCAACACGGGCCGAGGAATCATGGGCCTTCAGGCGTGCTTCCATGGCTTCCGCCGCCGCGATAGCGCCCTGCTCGTCGG
Organism: Rhodospirillaceae bacterium; assembly: GCA_018660305.1. The sequence continues at coordinate 6,369 of JABJKO010000259.1, read as the reverse complement.
CGATATTGAGCGACACGCCGCCCACTTCCGTCTTGTGGCTGGCCTCCGGTGAGACGATCTTGAGAGCCGTGGGGAACCCGACGCTGGCTGCGGCATCGCCCGCTTCGGCGGCATTCTTCGCCCGGGCGGTCTTGGGAGCGGGAATACCCGCGCTGGCCAAGGTCTTTTCCAACGCCTCGCCCGCGCAATCCTCCTGATATCCGTTCGGCGCCGGCAAATCACCGACCACGCGGCCGGTGCGCTGGGCGTAGAACCACAATGCGTTCATGACCCGGACGCCGGTCCTTGTGCCCTGCACGAAGGGCATGCCTGTTTCGTCCTGGAAGGCAAGGCCGCCTTCCGGAATCTGATGCGGCATGCGGGCAAAGGAGATCACCGGCTTGTCGGTTGCCTGCACCAGTTCTGTTACCTCATCGCCGACACCGGTACTGCGGGCGGATCCCGGCATGTTGTTGCACCAGGCGACCATGTCGACACCGGGATCGGCGGCAAACAGCTTGCAGATTTCCACCGGTGATGATTTGCCCGACACGCCCACCGGCGCGCCGGTATCGATGGGGTTGCGGATATGACAATCGGCCGGCACGTAAGGCCGGATGGCTTCAACGGTTTTGGGTGCGAGGTCCGGGACCACGGCGCCTTCCTGTTCGCAGTAATCATGCAGCAGATCCACCGTGCCGCCCGATGTGGTCATAAACGCGATGGCCGGACCCTTGGGCAGGCGCCCCTGCTGGAAACCCAGGGTCATCTCGATCATTTCCTCTAGGGAGTCGCAATTGATGATGCCATAGCGCTCGCACACCGCCTCATACGCCGCATAGTCGCCGGACACCGCGCCGGAGTGGCTTTGCGCCGCCTCGCGGGATTTCTGCGAGCGGCCGGTCTTGATGGCGATGAGAGGCTTGCCGGCGGCGAGCGCCTTTGCGGCGGCCTGTTTGAAGGCGTCAGGTTTGCGGATGCCCTCGATGAACAGGCAGATCTGTTTGGTCTCCGGATCGTCGATGACGAAATTCATATAGTCCGACAGATCCAGGCTGAGCTCATTGCCCGACGAAATGGCGTAGGAAAACCGCAGCCCGCGCTCCTGGGCGCAGCGGGTGAAATAGCTCAGTGTGCCGCCGGATTGTGTTACCAGCGCCACCGGGCCCGGTTCCATCTGGCGGACATGCTCATGGGGATAGCAATAGAGTTTCTGGCGGATGCCGGCGAGCCCCATGCAGTTGGGCCCGCAAACCGAAATATCCAGCTCATCCAGTGTCTTGCGGAAGGCCTCTCCGCGTTGGAGGGACTCTTCCCGGCCGCCATCGCCAAATCCGGCGGCATAGACCACGGCGGCCTTGAGCCCGTGCGCCACGCCCTGTCGCAGCGCGCCTTCGATGGCTGGTGCGGGAATGATCATCAGGGCGAGGTCGGGGGATTCCGGCAGGGATGCCAGATCGGGATAGCAGGTCACCCCGAAAATCTCGCTGCGTTTGGGATTGATGGGAAAAACCTTATCCGCGGGAAATCCCGATTCCACCAGATTGGCATAGATGTTCCGGGGCCAGTGCGACTTGTCGGTCGCGCCCACGATGGCGACGTTGCGCGCATTGAAAATATCAGCCGCCGATCTGGCCATATCCTGTCTCCCTGAAGCGTTGTTCTTGGTTGCCCGGATCATCGGCAACGGTGCACGCCCTGTCAAATGGAGCACACTTGGGCCCGGTAATGACGAGATGAGAAAGATGCAATCTTTCTACTGCAGCCGCCCCCGTGCCGCGATGTCCCAGACGTCGGTTACCGCCTCGCCGCGGACGACGATAAACCGGTCATGGAGATTGACCGTCGTGTCGCAATGGGTCGGCACGAAGCGGACCTTGTCGCCGAGGGCGAGGGGGCAGGGGCCGTTTTCCCAGGTCAGTTCGCCATGTTCCTCGCCGGCGAATTTGAAGGCGGCGCCGGGGACATCCATCGGCACTGGAATTCCGCCATCGGAACTCACGGCCTTTAGCCCCATATCGAGAATGCACCGGTTGTCGGCCGGCTTCGAAATAACCGAAGAAAGCACGGTCAGGGATTGTTCGAACGGCACCGAATTGCCGTCGTCCCATTCGATGGTGCGGTAGCGCGCGTCCATGAACAGATAACCGCCCGGCTGCAGCTCGGTCAGCCCGCCCGCGGCGGCGTCGATGACCGATGTTCCGGTGCCGCCGCCGGTCAGATAATCGCAGGGGATATTGGCGGCGCGGATTTGTTCCGCCGTGTCCGTAAGCCTGGTCAGGGCGTCGGTGGCCGCCTGTTTGCGGTCGGCGAACGACGCGGTCATCTGGATCGCGCCCTGATAGCCCTGCAAGCCCTTGAAAGTGAGCCAGTCGGCCTCCATCACCTGGCGGGCCAGCTGCACGGCCGCCTCACCGGGCTGTACACCGCAGCGGCCCTGACCCACATCGATCTCGATCACCACGTCGGGGCGGATTCCGGCGGTACGGGCGCACACGGACATCTCCTCGATATTGGACGCATCGTCGGCAACCACGGAAACGGTGGCCTGGTTGGCGACCTGCATCAGGCGCATCAATTTGGACAGGCCGATCACCGGGGTGGTGATCAGGATGTCCTTGGAGCCCTCCGCCGCCATGACTTCGGCCTCGCCCAGCTTGGCGCAGCAGATGCCGCGGGCGCCGGCCGCCATCTGCATCTCGGCGACGGCGGGCGATTTGTGGGCCTTGGCGTGCGGCCGCCAGGCAATGTCCGAAGCTGTCGTCAGGGATGTCATGCGTTCCATGTTGCGGTCGAACGCATCGCCATCCACCAGCAGGACCGGCGTATCCAGTTCGGAAAGGTTCATGAAATTGTTCCTGGCGATGGCGCGACATTATTCCCTCCCCCCTGGAGGGGGAGGGTTAGGGTGGGGGGGACCTTCTTTTTATCCATTGGCATCCACCACTCCCGTATCATGAACGATGCTGCCGTCGACAATGGTCAGCTCCGACGTGATGCCCTTGATGTCGTTTTCGGGACAGGTGAGGGGATCGTCGCTGAGGATGATCAAATCGGCGAGCTTGCCCGGTTCCAGGGATCCCTTGATGTCTTCCTCGAAGGTCAGATGGGCGGTCTCGATGGTGGCGCAGCGCAGGGCTTCCATGCGGGTCAGCGCCTGGTCCGGCGCCACCGGGGCGTCGATCTCGCGGTTGTAGCGGGTTACCGCCTGCCATACCGGATACCACAGGGTGGTGGGCACGTTGTCGGTGGCGAAACCGATATGGACACCGGCATCGACCAGCCGCCGCAGCGGCGCGATATCGTTTTCGTTTTCGGCGCCGATCTTGTCGCGGACCACGTGGCCATGCTTGTAGATATAGCGGTTGGTGTGGGAACTCATCACCAGCCCCAGCTCGGCGATGGTTTTTATCTGTTCCTCATTGGCCACATCCAGATGCCCCATGATCCAGCGCCTGCCTTCCAGGGGCACCACCTCGTTGACCTCCTTGAAATGATCCAGGAACTCCATCCAGATGGCGGCGCAGCGGATATTGTTGCGCGCCGCCTCGATGAGCATGGGGGTCATCATCTCCCGTGGCACGCCGCTGTCGTAATTGAAGCCGGACCAGCCGGTATAAGGCGCGGATCTTATGCGCAGCATGTTTTCCGGCTCGATGCCGTAATCGGCGAACATGCCTTCGACGCGAAGCCATTCATCGCCCTCGCCGCCGTTGCCAATGAAATCCGACCAGCCGGCCAGCGCCTTGGCGTAGCCGTCAATGTCGGCGAAATGCCAGGACGGGCTGTAGATCAATGAGCCCCGCACGGTGGCCTCGCCGGATTCCCTTACCGCGCGCCACGCGTCGATGAGTTCCTGCGCGCAGCCATGCTCCTCGAACACGCTGGTGGTGCCGGTGGCGTTGTGGATGGCCATGGATTGCTTGATGCCCGCGACCCGTTCCTCATGGCGAAAGCGCGGCATCTTGTCGAAAAATGCCAGCTCCACCACCGGCATGAAAGTGTGTTCATGGATGATGCCGTTAAGGGTCTCGCCGTCGGCGTCGGTTTCCAGCTTTATGGTATCCGGCAGCCCGTTCATGCCCGGGTGAAGCCCACTACTTTCAAGGGCCTTGCTGTTGGCAACGGACGTGAGCGGCAGAATATGGCGCCAGTAGCCCCAGATGGGCCGGATATAGACCGGATTGTTGGGCGAGATCCGGTCGAGATCGTGCCGTGTGGGAAAACGCTTCTCCGCCAGACAATCGGGCACGTTCCAGTAATAGGGCGGCTCGCCGATGGGCATGGTGACGATCCACTCGCCGGGCTCGGCATCGGCCACCAGCGCTTCGATGCGCTGCAAAATATCGTCGATGGACGCACAGCCCGACAGGGACGGAAACACCGTCTTGAGCCCTTCGCGGTCCATGTGCGAATGGCCATCGATCATACCCGGCATCACCGCCCGCCCGCCGGCATCGATGATGCGTGCATCTCCGTAATCGGAGGCCAGGAAATAAGCCGGGCCAACGGCTTCGATCTTGTTGCCGCGCAGGGCCACCGCCTCGGCGACAGTGTTGTCACCATCGCAGGTAATGATTTTGGCGTTACGGATCAGCAGTGGGCTGGACATGTGTTGACCAATCCGTGTTTAGGCACCAACCGCAAAGGCTTCGCGGCGATCATCGGCGGCACCGCACAGGACGCCGTTGTCGAGGACTTCCAGACACTTGCTCGACCCGAAATACGATGCCCCCGATGCCCGTTTGACCTCGAACCCGCGGCCGGTGAGTCCGTCGCCGATCTCGTCGGGGAATGCGTCGTCGATCAGATAGTTGCCCCCCATATCCACCGACCAGCGGGGCGCCTCGATGGCGGCGGACAGTTCCATGCCACGATCCACCATATTGGTCAGCATCTGCACGTTGGAGATGGTCTGGGCCGGCCCGCCGGGCGTGGTCAGCAGGTACTTTACCTTGCCGCCGCGCAACGCCATCACCGGGTTCAGCGTGTGGCTGGGCTTCTTGTGTGGCGCCACCACGTTGCGGTGTTCAGGATCGGTGACAAAACCGGTCATGCGGTTGTTGAGCAGGATGCCGGTGCCGGGATCGAGGAACCCTGAACCAAAAACATGGAACACGCTCTGGACAACGGATATGGCGTTGCCGTCGCCATCGGCCAGGGTGATGCAGCTGGTGCCGCCGACGCCCGGAGGCTGATGGGGGCCGGGAACGGCGTCGCGCACGGCGGCCTGCAGCTTGCTGGTCATCTGGCCGCCCAGCAGCTCGTCGATGGGCGCCGGATGCACGGCGGGATCGCAGATATAGGGGATGCCTTCGTCAAAGGCGGCGCGGGCGGCCGCCATCAGATAGGCCAGCCGGTCCACATCGGGGCCGGTCATGGCTTCCCGGGGCAGATCGGCGATGGCGTTGAGTTGCATCAGCATGAGAAGCCCGTAGGAATTGGGCGGCATCACATGGACATCGAGATCGCGGTAGCCGGTGTGAAGCGTGTCTACCCATTCCGGCTCGTAACCTTCGAAATCGGCGGCCGACAGCAGCCCGCCATTGGCCTGGCAGTAATCGCCCAGGGTTTTCGCGATGCGGCCCTCGTAATAGGGCGCGCTGCCATTTTCCGCGATGTCTCGGATGGTCTCGGCAAGGGCCGGCTGTTTGACGATGTCGCCGGCATTCATCGGCACGCCACCGGGCATGTAGACCGCGGCGCAGCCCGGGTCCTTGCCGATATGATCGAACAAGCGCAGTGCGCTCGCCAGCACCCGTGATAGCGGATGGCCGTTTTCCGCCACGTCGATGGCGTCGGCGAACAGCTCCTTCCACGGGATTTTGCCGTGCTTCTGGTGCAGCCGCTCCCAGCCGCGCACCATGCCGGGCACTGACGCCGCGTTGGGGCCGTGCAGCATCATGCCGTCCTTGAAAAATTCAGGCGTGGCGCCGGCCGGTGCGTAGCCCGAGGCGTTGAGCCCCTGGGTCTTTCCCGACTGGGCATCGTGATGGATGATAAAGGCATCGCCGCCGAACGAGGTTGCGTGGGGCAGGACCGTCGCCAGCACGGCGGAGCAGGCAATCATGGCATCCACCACCGTACCGCCCCGCTCCAGCATGCGCAGACCCGCGATGGAGGACAGGGAATGGCCGGACACCACCATGCCCTTGGTGCCATAGACCGGCGAGCGGGGCAGCTTCACACCAGCGAATTCATCGGTCTTTCCGGCCATTGCGGGCTCCTTTGGTTTACGCAAAACACATGTACGCCATCATGGCGGACGGCCCCGACTTGTCAATGTGGAGGCCTTGATCGCTCGCCACAGCTCGACGCATACTCAGCGTTTGTTTTCAGACGCACCAGCCCGCTCCCCCGCCCGACCACCCACAGGATACTGGCGCTGGG
>JABJKO010000052.1 GCA_018660305.1 Rhodospirillaceae bacterium | reverse complement strand
TTTCCCGGGATGCTGGGCGCAAACTGGCTCAGATACCCGCCCAGGGCGGCGATGGTATCTACCTTCATGCCGATAATGGTGCCATCCGTATCAAATGCCATCTTGGCCCTTGTGTGATGATCGCGGGCCTGCGAATCCGACAGGAAGGATTCCTGCCGGGTCGCGGTCCATTTGACCGGGCGGCCGATCAGCTTCGACGCCCAGGTCACCACCGCCCCCTCCGCAAGGTGGATCTTCAGTCCGAAAGCACCGCCGACATCGGGGGAGATGACGCGGATCTTGTGTTCCGATTCATGCAGGAGATACTTCGCCAGCCAACGCCGGAAATAATGCGGGATCTGGCTGGAACACCAGAGCGTATATTGACCGCTCGCCTCTTCGTATTGGGACAGGAACACGCGCGGCTCCAGCGGATTGCCGGCGACACGGTTGCTGTCGAGAACCATCTCGGTCACATGATGCGCATCCTCGAAGACAGTATCGACAGAGGCACTGTCGCCCCTCTCGATTTCGAAGACCATGTTACTGCCGATCTCTTCATGGAGGATTGGCGCGCCGTCATCCAGCGCCCGGCCGATCTTTGTGACCGACGGCAGCGGATCATAATCGACGGCCACCGCCTCGGCCCCGTCCATCGCGGCAAAACGAGTCTCGGCAATGACACAGGCCACCGGATCACCGACGTGACAGACCTTGCCCCTGGCCAAGACCGGTTTGAGCTTTTCATTCATGGGCCGGCCGTCGCTGAACGGCATGGGATGCACGCAGACCAGCTCGCCATTGCCGGCCGCCTCCCAATCGTCGGCGGTCAGAATTTTCAGCACGCCCGGCATGGCCGCGGCAATTTCAGTGGACAGGGACCGGATGGTCGCATGTGCATGGGGGCTGCGCACAAAGGCGGCATATGTCATCCCCGGCAAGGCGAAATCATCGGAATAGCGACCCTTGCCTTTTAGAAAGCGTATGTCCTCCCGCCGCCGCACGGGCTGCCCGAAATACATGAGGCCGTCCTTCTTACTTCTTAGAATCGGTGATTACTGTCGGGGCCAGCGGCATCGCGAGTCAAGCGTCGACAGCGGGTCGGAGCCCGCCGTATTCAGCCGTCTGCGGCAAACTGTCCTACTGCGCAAAATTCACTCTCGCCAAAGTCTGTTGAATTAGTATGATGCCTCAGTATTCCAAGAAAAAGCCCGACCGGGAGGCGCTCAACGTCAACACGGGCTTCGTACCGAAGGTTACATATCGATGGCCACACAAAAGAAAGCTCCGGCGGCAAAAATGTCGGCCGGGACCAGAGAATTCATCAAGCTTCAGGAAGCGAAGATCGAAATCCAGCGACGGGGCAGAAGCGGCAAACCGCTACTGCTGCTGCATAGCGAAGACAATTACGAAACCACTCAGCCCTTCGTGGACGAGTTGGCAAAAAAATATCGTGTCTTCATCCCGCGCATGCCGGGGTTTGGACGGTCGACACTGCCGGACTCGGTAAAGAAGATCGACGATATGTCCTACCTCTATCTGGACCTGCTGGATCATTACAAGCTGACCGATGTCAATATCATCGGGTTCTCGGTGGGCGGCTGGCTGGCGGCCGAAATGGCGACCAAGAATTGCGCGCGCCTGAACAAGCTGGTGCTGGTGAACCCGCTTGGCATCAAGCTGGGCGGCAAGTACGACCGCGACATCGAGGACATCTATTACCGGCCGTTCGACTTCGTGAAGAAACTGAAATTTCACGACCCCGACAAGGATCCGCGCATCCTGACGGAAATGAAGGACCGCGAAGCCTATCTGCTGGCCCGCCACCGGGAATCCACCGCCCGGATGTGCTGGAATCCCTATTTCCACAATCCCAGCCTGAAATACCGGCTCAACCGTATCACGGCGAAAACGTTGATGATCTGGGGCGCCAAAGACGGGCTGGTAAAGACTTCTTATGGCCGGGGCTACGCCAAACGCATTCCGGGATCGAAATTTGTGACCATTCCCAAGGCCGGGCACTTCCCGCATATCGAACAGCCCGACGCCTTCATGAAGGAAGTCCGCAGCTTCCTCCGCTAAATCGACAAAACGACGACCGATAGGACACGGAACCATGGAATCATATCACTTTACCGAGTTCGCCTGGCCCTTTCTGCCGCCTGACGACGAGTACACCTCCATGCGGGTCAATCTGCCGAGCCGGGTCTATGATCCGAAGAAAGGCGCGGAGTGGTACGACATGTGTCTCGATCAGCATCTGCTGGCCGATGACCTCGGCATCCACTGCATGATCAACGAGCATCATCAGACGGCGACCTGCCTGAACTCGGCGGCACCTCTCTCCCTGGCGATTGTCGCCCGCCAGACCAAGAATGCGCGTTTGTGCATCCTCGGCAATCCGGTTGCCAATCTCGCCGACCCGATCCGCTGCGCGGAAGAAATGGCGATGATCGACAATATTTCCCATGGCCGGCTGGAATGCGGTTTCGTCCGTGGCGTGCCTTACGAATTGTTTGCGTCAAACGCCAACCCGACCGAGACAAATGAGCGGCTCTGGGAATCCATCGATTTGATGACCAAGGCCTGGACCACCCATGACGGGCCGTTCAACTATGAGGGCCAGTGGATCCACAAGCGCCAGGTCAATGTATGG
>JABJKO010000180.1 GCA_018660305.1 Rhodospirillaceae bacterium | reverse complement strand
GATGTTCTGTCTGGTCACGGCGGATAAGGGCCAGCCGGCGTTTGGAATCAATCGGGACGATCTCCACCACTTCGATACGCCGGGTGCCGCCCTTGGCGCGGACAGTGCCCCGCAGGACGCCAAACCGCCGCGCCGCCCAGGCCAGGAGGCCGATCAGGGCCAGAACAAAGACCAGGGCGACCAGAAATCGGAAATAGATGGAAAAATCCACGGCGATCCTCAGACGGCCCGATGATGGAAGGCGCGATGGTCGCTCATTTCTCCGGCTCTTCCTTTCCGGGTGTTACGGGAATTGCCGCATTGCTGCTTCTGCCATAGGCGGAGACCGCCTGCTGGCGTGAGGAGACGCCCTTCAGGCTGTCGGATGCTTCCAGCTGCTGTTCTTCCAGGGAATCCACAAGGGTGGTGAGGGCATCCAGAATGGTGATTAACGCCTGCTTAACCGATAGGCGCTGGTCGGCGGGGAGTTTCCCGATGGCGCCACACATCTCTTCGACGCTTTGATCGAGGCCGGACAAATCAATCAAAGCCCCGTCCGCAATGCTGCGCCGAAAGCCTTCGATGATTCCCGATGTCTGATCCAACTGTGCCTGAATATCCGATAAAACCGTCATCTCTGGATGCTCGCTCCGGTTACTTGTGTTGGCGCGGCGGGCTCACCCTGTGCGATAGGCCCGGATGCTGAAAAAAACCGTGTTGCCAATGCGTTAACCTCAAATGGCGGCCGCCGTGCGGCACCCTTCGACGCTCGCAAATTATGGTTAAAATAGTCTGAAGCTATGGCGCCCGTTGTGGCTCTAGTCAGCCGGCCCGTCAGGGGGTGGATCGACATCTTTCTTGCGGGGAGCCAGCAGATCCGCCGCGGCCCCCGCCGCAGCCCGGTTTTCCTCCTGAATCTTGTCATAGAGTTCCCGGCGCAGGATTGTCGCTTCGGGCGGGAAGTCGAAGCCCAGCTTGATCGACCGGCCGCGTACTTCGACGACCGTGACCTCGATATTATCGTTAATAACGACCGATTCCCCGATTTTCCGGGTGAGATACAGCATTTTGTGGCCTCGGCACTACCTGTGGCGCAATTATGGGTGCTAACCGCACCCGGCCGGAGAAGTCAGATAAGGCCAAGTTTCTTTACAATTTATTTACAGCGAAGGGCCAAAATCTAATTTGTCTAAAATCCAATAGGTCTCAAAAGACGGTCTGGTTTTATTCCTGGGGGGGAGTGAACAGGATGCAAGAACGCCATGGATCTCAGCAAGTCACCGATCTTTTCCCTGATGGGCCGGCGCATGAGCTGGCTGTCCCAGCGGCAGACTGTGCTGGCGCACAATATTTCCAATGCCGATACACCGGATTTCAAACCGCACGATCTGACCAAGGCCAGCTTCCGGAAAATGGTCAGCGGCGCGACTGAATCTTCGGTCAAGATGGATCGGACCAGAGCGTCTCATATTCAGCCCGTTCGCAGGGACGATGATTTTCGCGCCGATAAGGTGAAGGAAACCTATGAAACAGCGCTGGCCGGTAATTCGGTGGTGCTCGAAGAACAGCTCATGAAAGTGTCCGAAACCCAGGGCGCCTACAATCTGGCAACCAACCTTTATCGAAAGCACGTCAAGATGCTGAAATTGGCCATCGGACAGGAACGGTAAGGAGACTCAATCATGGATCTGATGAAATCCATCAAAATTGCCGCTGCCGGCATGAGGGTGCAGGGTGTCCGTCTGAAAGTCATTTCAGAAAACATCGCCAATGCCGATTCCATGTCGCCGGTTCCGGGCGGCGATCCTTATCGCCGCAAGGTGGTCACTTTCGAGAACGTGCTCGACCGGACGCTCGGCACCGACCTGGTGAAAGTCCGGAATATCGATGTGGATTCCTCCGATTTCCGCAAGAATTACAACCCCGGACATCCGGCCGCGGACAAGTCCGGCTATGTCAGTTTACCGAATGTCAATGCTCTGGTTGAAATGATGGATATGCGCGAAGCGCAACGGTCCTATGAGGCAAACCTGAGGATAATCGATGTTTCGAAGAAGCTCGTGGCGCGCACCGTGGATTTGCTGCGCTGATCAACGCCCAATGGCTGACGCTGGTCGCAAGGAGATGACACTATGACGATAAATATGGGAGCCGCCGCCGCAGCCTATGCGCGGAACGCCAAAGCGGCCGACCTGCCGTCCATGGAACCGCGCGGCAAGGATCCGGCTCAGAATTTCGGAGACCTTGTCACGGACGCGGTCAAGAACGCCATCGATAGCGGCCGCGCCAGCGAAGAGATGAGCGCCAAGGGCATAGCCGGCACGGCGGATCTCCGCGAAGTGGTCACCGCGGTGACCAATGCGGAGGTTACCCTGCAGACCGCGATCGCCATACGCGACCGGGTCATCCGCGCCTATCAAGACATCACCAGCATGCCGATCTGATATCGATGAATTCACTCGATTTCATTGAAGTCTCGCGTGACGGGCTGGTCGTCATGCTGAAAATCGGCGCGCCGATCATGCTGATCGCCCTGATCACGGGTCTGAGCATTTCGCTGATTCAGGCCCTGACCCAGATTCAGGAAATGACCCTCGCCTTCGTGCCGAAAATTCTGGTGATCTTCGTGTCCCTGATGCTGTTTCTGCCGTTCATGATGACCACATTGACGACGTTTTCGACCCGCCTGTTCGATCGCATTGTCGCGTTGAATTAGGAGTGGGCACGTGGGCTGGTTCCTTCTGACCGGAAACAGCACTGGCCGGACCGGACCATGCTCCAGAACCTGATTACCGGCGACGCCTTTTCCCTGATCTTTGTCTTTGCCCGCATCGGTGCGGCCATCATGCTTCTGCCGGGATTTGGCGAGGTCTTTATCTCGGCCCGTATCCGGCTGCTTCTGGCGATCGGCATTACCGTTGTTGTGGCCCCTGTGGTCAGCCCTTTCGTGCCGCCCACACCGGATGGCCCGCTGGCCCTGTTTGCGGCCCTGGCCCATGAGACTGTGATCGGCGTATTCCTGGGCGCCATATCACGCATGATGATTGCGGCCTTGCATACGGCCGGCACCATCATCGGCTTTCAGACCAGCCTGTCCAATGCCCAATTGTTCGATCCGGTAAACGCCGAACAGGGCTCGTTGATTGGCAGTTTCTTCAATGTGCTGGGCGTCTTCCTGATTTTCGCGACCAACCTCCATCATATGATGCTGATTGCCGTTATCGACAGCTACAGCCTCTTCGTGCCCGGAGCGGCATTGCCCATTGCCGATTTCAGCAATACCGCCACCAGGGTCCTGGCGGGGAGTTTTCTGCTCGCCATGCAGATCTCGGCACCCTTTATCGTCATGGGGATGCTGTTTTATCTCGGTCTTGGCCTGCTGGCGCGTTTGATGCCGCAGGTGCAGGTCTTCTTTATTGCCATGCCCGTACAGATAATTCTCGGGTTCATGGTCATGGGGGCAACTCTTTCCGCCGGTATGTTGTGGTTCCTGGGCGCATTCCAGACCACCTTCCAGGGCGTCCTGTTGCCGGGATAGATCATGGCGGACGAAAATCAAGACCAATCACAAAAGACAGAAGAGCCGACCCAGAAGAAGCTCGACGATGCCAAGGAAAAGGGTCAGGTCGCCAAATCCCAGGAGGTCAATCACTGGTTTATGATCCTGGCGTCGACCGTCATGGTCATGATGTTCCTGCCGACGACCATGAAGAATTTCGGCGGGCTGCTGCAAAAATTTATCGAGCAGCCGCATCTCATAAGCGTCGATAAGCTGGGGTTGCGCGCCACGCTGGCCGACACGATTCAGGAGACGGTTTTCATCCTGCTGCCGACCCTGGTTCTGTTTGTCCTGGCGGCCATCGCAGCCGGGGTCATCCAGAACGGCCTGATCATTTCCGCCGAACAGATGAAGCCCAAGCTCAGCAAGATCTCCATGAAAAGCGGGCTTAAGCGCCTGTTTTCCATGAAGTCCATCGCCGAGTTCAGTAAGGGTATCGCCAAGATCGCCATTGTCGCCTCGGTCGGTATTGCAATCATCTGGCCGGCCTTCAGTGGCCTCGAACGCCTGCCGTCGATGGAGCTGATTTCGTCCATCGGGGTTCTGTATTCGCTCACCATCCGGTTGATGATCGGCGTGCTGGCCATCGTGTCGCTCATCGCGGTGCTCGATTTCCTGTTCCAGAGATTTCAGCATTTGAAAGAGATGAAAATGTCCATTCAGGACATCAAGGATGAAATGAAACAGTCGGAAGGCGACCCGCAGGTGAAGGCCCGGCTACGTCAGATCCGCCGCGAGCGGGCGCAGCAGCGCATGATGCAGGCGGTGCCGGAGGCCTCCGTGGTAATCGCCAACCCAACCCATTTTGCCGTCGCCCTGAAATACGAACTCAACGAGATGGCCGCGCCGGTGGTGCTGGCCAAGGGGATCGACGCCATTGCGTTGCGGATTCGCGAGGTTGCCGAGGAAAACGACATCCCGGTTATCACCAACCCGCCTCTGGCCCGGGCGCTTCACGCCGGCGCCGAAATAGGGGACGAAATCCCTGCCGAACAATTCAAGGCGGTGGCCGAGATCATTGGCTACGTCCTGCGGCTCAAAGGCAAGCTGCCTGGCGTGGCGCGACGGCCGGCAGGCGTGCGTTAAACGGCTGGCCATGGGGCCCGTTGTCGGTAGGTGTCGGTAGGTGTCGGCGGGTGTCGGTAGATTTTACAGTTTTTCAGCGCGATCCCCCAATTCGGCCCAAAACCGTCGGAAATCTTTACACTTATGATTTTGTTTCGTTAACGGAAATTGCAAGCCTTTGATAATAAACAATTAACCATAGTTGGCACGGATCTTGCATGGTTAAGCTCAGTTCCTGATTTCACAGTGATTCTGAGGGAAATATGCACGGATCCTTGAAAAAATCTGTCATCGCGGCCGGTGCTGCGGTCACGATCATCGCGACGGCCCAGGCCGCGCCGGTCCTGTATGGTGTCAGCAACGCCGGTGGAGGCGGCAGTGAGAGCCAGCTGCTTATTATCGATCAATCCACCGGGGCCGTGACCAATGTGGGCACCGGCATCGGGTTCGGGCGTATCAGCGCGATTGATTTTCATCCGGTAACCGGAATCCTTTATGCGGCCGGCGCGCGCGCCGGCGACGGTTCCAACGTCCTGCTGACCATCGACAAGACCAGCGGCGTCGGCACCGAAATCGGTGCGACGAATATCGAAAGCCCGCCCTTTATTTCCGGGCAGCGTAACGTGGCCGGTATGTCGTTCCGTAACGCCGATGGTGCGCTTTTCGGTTTCGTCGAGCCCTCTGATCAGGTGGCGACTCTCAATATCTCGACCGGGGCCGCCGGCCTGGTGGGGAGCAACTCGGTAAGTGGTAGCGGCAATGGCATCGCTTTCAATAGCGGCGATACGCTTTATCACGCCAACGAATTTGATTTGCACACGGTCAATCAGGCGACTGGTGACTCAATGGCGGTGGTTTCCCTTGATTTTGCCAACGCATTTTTCGATGCGGGATTTCTGGCGCCGCGGGTGAGCGGGCTGGACTTTCGCCCCGGCGATGAGGTGTTGTTTGCGTCGGTGATCAACGATGATTCCGATTCATTCATCGCGACAATTGATCTTATGACCGGTGATCTCGCCTATCTCAGCGGTGGGGCGACGGCGTCGAAGGTCGATGCGCTCGCCTTCATGCCCATGCGGATTTCCGAACCGGGCACATTGGCAATTCTCGGACTTGGCCTCGCGGCCATCGGATTTACACGGCGCAGACGGGCTCCCTGACACAAGAAGACCCCTGCGATCGACAAAACGGCGGCCCTAACCAGAGCCGCCGTTTTCGATTGTTTACGCCGCCGGCTGTTTTTGCGGCGGGCGTTCGGGGGCTTCGTCGGACGGGGGATAGGTCTTGATCACCGCCGGGCGCGCCATGCAGCGCGTGTGCCATTCCTTGGTGCGCGGGTGGCTCTTGCCGTCCAGCAATTCGGGGCGGTAGGCCCCGAACTGGGTGATGAAGGGCAGCATGTTGATGTCCGCCAGGGTGTATTGCCCACCCACCAGCCAGGGGCCGTTGGCCAGGGCGGCCTCTGTCTTGGCATAGAGGGTATCCATCTTGGCGTAGGCTTCCTCGAAATCCGCGTCGCTGAAACCCTCGCCGGCGATCAGACGATATTTGTCCTTGTGATCCTGCAGCGGGATACGGGCGATCACCGCATCCAGCTCGCCCTTTTCGTTGAGTGCGTCGATGTTGGCCTTTTTGGTGCGTGTCCAGGTGGGCACGCGCACCGCCGACAGGCCGTACTCGTCGGCCAGCTTGCCCCAAACCCTCATATCGGCGCGCAATCCCGGGTCGGAAGGCCGCAGAGACGGTTCGGGAAAGACCTCGTCGATATATTCGTTGATAAAAGTACTTTCGATGATTGCTCGGCCATCATGGACCAGTGTCGGCACCACCCCGTTGGGATTGAGTTTGAGGTATTCCGGTGTGTGATTCTCGAATGCACCGAGGTTCATGTAGTGGCTCACATAATCGAGGCCCTTCTCGGCGAGGCATAGCCGCGCCTTGCGCGAACAGGTCGTCCGCCCGGCGTGATAAAGCTCAAGCATCGGCGTTTCCCTCCTTTTCCACCGTTTCTTTCATGGCGGGGTACAGATTGACATATCCCTGTTTTCGGCGGTTTTCCGCCTGTGCGCGGGCCTTTTCGGGGGTCATGGGGGTAAAGCCGTAGCCTTCCACCAGCCGGCACATGAAGTTCATCCGCGCCGTCACCGCGATGGTGTCATGCAGTGCTTTCTCGTCCCAGCCGGCGGCGAACACCGCGTCGGCGTCCTGCTGTGACATGGTGTTGGGCGCCAGCGTCAGTTTTCTGACGACGGTCAGCAGGGGCTTGAATTTGTCTTCGACCGGGGCTTTTTCCGGATCCGCCATCAGCATGTCCAGCAACCCCTCCTCGATGCCCCAGGCATAGGCGGCGGCGGTATGGGCGACCCAGCTATATTCGCAGTCGGAGAGCCCGGCCACATAGGCCGCTATCATCTCCCGCTCGCCCGGGCTGAGGGGGGAGGGGCCGTTCATCAGCGCCTGACCCATCTGCGCCCAATGGCCGTAGATATCGGAATAGTTGGAAAACACGGCCCCCGGCCCGGCATCGTCCGGCAGCGACTTGAAATACGGCATTCGTTGGTCCCCTGTGAATTTGTCGGGGGAATTCTATGCGGCGGGGAAGGTTTGAGTCGACTCTGCTTCCTGCGCCCAGAACTCCTTTGTCATCCCGGCCTTGAGCCGGGATCCATGAGCAACTGAAGACTGGATCCCGGGTCGCGCTACGCTTGCCCGGGATGACAATTGAGATTGTGGCGAATGAAGCTCGGTAATACCGCCCCTAATATTTGAAGTGGTGCTGGACTTCCTCGGGGAACAGATCCTCGGGTTTCATCTTCTTGTGCAGGGTGCCCTGCTCGTAGCCGTATTGCAGGAAGGCTTCCAGCGTTATGCGGCTGCCTTCGATGCCATAGGGCCACCAATCATCGCCAAAGAGAGAGCGGTTGACCTGTTCGGCATCGTGGTTCAGCCACGGCACACCGATCTGAGACGCGGTAACATTGAGAATTCGATCACGCGAGCGGCGCTTGGCTTCCTCGAAGGCGGTCATGATGTTCATGGCCGCCCAGCGGTTTTTCTCGAACACGTCGCGGCGCATGGCGACGGTGTGCATGATCGGGAAGATACCGGTTTCCTCGAAATAGGCCTGTTCCGCTTTCCGGTAATCGGGAAACAGCCGGACCATGCGCGGGTCTTTGTCGAGGAAGGCCCTGGGCGCGCGCGCTGACAGGGCGGCATCGAGGTCGCCATCGAACATCATCTGGGTCAGCGACCGGTCGGTAACCACAGTCAAATTCACGCCTTCGGGCAGATCCAGCTTGGCGGCTTCCTGGCGGCCGGGATCGTTGATGCCCGATTGGAACCACTCCACGTCTTTCAATGGCACGCCGGCCTGATGGACCATCCAGCCGCGGGTGTAGATGCCGGCGGTCTGACCCCATTCCGGCACACCGATGCGTTTACCCTTCAAGTCCGCGGGGGTCTTGATGGGACCGTCTGCCCTTACGTAGATGGAGGACAGGCGGAACACGCGGGACGGGAAGATCGGCAGCAAAACGAAGGGCGCGTCGCCCTGGCTGACCCGCGACGTGCTCATGCCCATGGAAATCTCGGAGACGTCGAATTCCTGGCCGAACATCATGCGATGGAAGATTTCCTCCACATCGTGATTGATGACCGTAAGGTCGATGCCTTCGGGTTTGACGCGCCCGGTGGACATGTCGCGCACATGGTCGTAATCGAAAATTGCCAACGTAAGGGGGATATCAGCCATCATTGTCTCCGCTGTTCACTATATTTTCTGCGCGTGTTGTAGCCGAGGGACAGGCAAAGGGCTAGGGCCAGGCTAAATAATGACCGGCTCAATTTGACCGAATGGGCAATCCGTGATGAAACGGCGGTAGGCCTTAACAAACAGGCGAGGACATGAAACCAGCGCCCTTCGATCATTGCGCGCCAACGGATATGGACGAGGTGCTATCGCTGCTCCGCGACCATGCGCCGGAGGCACGCCTGCTGGCGGGGGGCCAAAGCCTGGTGCCGCTGCTGAATTTCCGTCTCAGCCGCCCGTCCCTGCTGATCGACCTCAACCGGGTCGCCGATCTGGCCTATATTCGCGAAGAAAGCGATTATCTGGCCATCGGCGCCATGACCCGCGAGCGGGCGGTGGAGAACAGCGATCTGATACGGTCGAAAGCGCCACTGCTGCATGAAGCCACCACCCATATCGCGCATCTTCCCATCCGCAGCCGGGGAACCATCGGTGGCAGTATCGCCAATGCCGATCCGGCGGCCGAATATCCCGCCGTCGCCACGGCGCTCGATTGCGTCATGGTGGCCCGCAACGTGGCAGGTGAACGTCTCATCGGCGCATCGGATTTTTTTGAAGACGTGCTGACGACGGCGCTGGCGCCGGATGAATTGCTGACCGAAATCCGGGTGCCCAAAATACCTTCCGGTAGCGGCTCCGCCTTTGTCGAGATTGCCCGCCGCCATGGAGATTTCGCGCTGGCCGGTGTCGCCGCGCAGGTGACGCTATCCGGTGAGACAGTCTCGGAAATCCGGCTGGCCGCCTGCGGTGTCGGGTCCGGGCCGATCCGCCTTGTCGCGGCGGAAGAGGTAATCCGGACCGGTGGCGTTGGTGAGGCTATCATTGCAGCTGCTGCAAAGGCGGCGTCGGAGGAGGTTGATCCGTTTGGCGACCTCCATGCCACCGAGGCCTACCGGCGCCGGCTGGCCGGTGTCATGACGGCACGGGCGCTGGCTACCGCCATCGAACGGGCACGGGCGGCATCATGATCGAAAAACGCACCGTGACCCTGACCATCAATGGCGAACAGCGCAGCGCCGAAGCCGCGCCCCGCATGCTGCTGGCGGATTTCCTGCGCGAACGGCTCGGGCTGACGGGCACCCATGTGGGCTGTGAACACGGTGTCTGCGGTGCCTGCACCATCCATGTCAACGGCGAGGCGGCGCGGTCCTGTCTCATGCTGGCGGTGCAGGTTGACGGCGCCGAGATCACCACCATTGAAGGGCTCGCCGACGGGGAGGTGATGCATCCCCTGCAAAAACTGTTCTCCGAACACCGGGCGCTTCAGTGCGGCTTCTGTACGCCGGGCATGATGATGACGGCGCTGGATCTGGTGGCCAGCAAGCCCGACCTGACAATTGAGGAGATCCGCACCGGCATGTCCGCAGTCCTGTGCCGCTGTACCGGCTATGAAGGGATCGTCAACGCGGTCGAGGCCTACGCAAAGAAAATACGAAACGGGGAAGCCTGACATGACCGACATCATCCCCGGCTATATCGGCCAGTCCGTGCCGCGCCGCGAGGACAAGCGGCTGGTGCTGGGCGAGGGCTGTTTCGTTGCCGACATCAAGCTCGAGGGCATGGTGCATGTGGCCATTGCCCGGTCGCAGTTGGCCCATGCCATCATCAACAGTGTCGATCTAACGGAAGCGACGGCGGCGGATGGTGTCGTGCTGGCGCTGTGCGGCGCGGATCTGAAGGATGTGTTGCCGCCCATCAGCGGCATGCAGGTCGCCGCCCCCAAGGGCTGGAGCGACCGCATGGATCCCGATATCCAGATCCCCGACCAAACGCTGCTGCCCCATGACAAGATGCGCTACGTAGGAGAGCCCTACGCGCTGGTGGTTGCCGACGACCGGTATCTGGCGGAAGACGCGGCTGAGTTGATCGAAGCGGATATGGAAGCTTTGCCGCCGGTCACCAATGCGGAAACCGGTCTCGAAGAAGGCGCGGCACTGGTCCATGAGCATCTCGGACGGAATGTGGCGGCCACGCTGCACACAACAAAGGGCGATGGCAAGGCGGCGCTCGAGGCAGCACCCCATCGTCTCAAACGGCGATTTTATCATCACCGCTATGCCGCCATGCCCATGGAATGCCGGGGTGTGGTCGCCGATTACGACCGGCGGACCGATACGATGACAATCTGGTCGTCGACCCAGGTCGTCCATTGGGTGCGGCGCGAGGTGGCTAACGCGTTGGGCATGGCCGAAGACAGCATTCGGGTCATTGCGCCCGATGTGGGGGGCGGCTTCGGCGGCAAGGGCCATGTGTATCCCGAGGATATCCTGATCGCCTATCTGGCGCGGCGGCTCGGGCGTCCCGTCAAATGGGTCGAGGACCGTCACGAGCACATCCTCAATGCGGCCCATTCGCGCGACAATTTCTACGATATCGAGGTGGGCTATGACGATGATGGCCGCATCTCGGTCATCGACAATTGTTTCCTGGTGGATTCAGGAGCCTATTCGCCGGTGGGCGCGGCCATCGCCGGCAATTCGGTGGCGCACGCGCTGGGACCCTATGACATTGCAAATTACGAGGCCCACTGCACAGTGGTGCTGACCAACCGCACACCCAACGCGCCCTATCGTGGCGCCGGCCGGCCCGAGGTGGCCTTTGCCATCGAGCGCACCATCGATCTGATCGCCAATGAACGCGGTCTCGATCCCGCCGACGTGCGGTTTCGCAACATGATCACCGCCGATCAGATGCCCTATACCGTCGGCCTGCCCTATCGCGACGGGGTGATGATGGAATATGACAGCGGCGACTATCCCAAGGCGCTGCGGACGGCCCTCGACGAACTGGGTGGCCTCGAAGCGATCCGGGCGAGACAACGGAAAGCCCTGGAAGAGGGCCGTTATCTGGGGCTCGGTCTCGGCTGCTATGTGGAGGGCACCGGCATCGGGCCGTTCGAAGGGGCCACGGTCAAGATCGACCCCACTGGCAAGATCATGGTGGCCACCGGCGCCTGCCCGCAGGGGCAGGGCCATGAGACGGCCTTCGCCCAGGTCGCCGCCGATATCTGGGGCGTGCCCCTTGAGGACGTGGTGGTGACGGTGGCCGATACCTCACACGTCACCATGGGCTACGGCACCATCGCCAGCCGCAGCGCGGTCACCGGGTCCGGCGCCATAAAGGACTCCAGCGACAAGGTGAAGGAAAAGGTCTTTGCCATCGCGGCAAATGTCCTGGAAGCCTCGGAAACCGATCTGGAGCTGCGTGACGGCAAGGTGGGCGTCAAAGGCGTGCCGGAGATGTCCATGACGCTCCGCGAGGTGGCGCGGGCCGCGGCGCCGGGCTGGGCCAACCAACGGCCCGAGGGTGTGGAGGCGGGTCTAGAAGGCACCGCATACTATGAGCCGCCCACCGTGACCTGGGCCTATGCCGCCAACGCCGCCATCGTCGAGATCGATACCGACACCGGACAGGTGAAGATCGAACGCTATGTGGAAGTCCACGACGCCGGCACGCTAATCAATCCCGGCATGGCCGACGGGCAGGTCAAGGGCGGGCTGGTCCAGGGTCTCGGCGGCGCGCTGTTCGAAGAGCTGGCCTATGACGATCAGGGGCAGCTTCTCACTGGCAGTTTCATGGATTATCTGCTGCCCACCGCCTCGGATGTCCCGCCCATCACCGTCATCCACATGGAGACCCCGTCACCGCGCAACGCCTTCGGCTTCAAGGGACTGGGCGAGGGCGGCTGTATTGCCCCGCCGGTGGTGATTGCCAATGCGGTGTGTGATGCGTTGAAGCCCTTCAAGCCGGAGCTCAACCGCACCCCGGTCCGCTGGCAGGATGTGGCGGCTATCCTGGATGGGGATACCCCCGCCGGGTAACTCGACACATTTGATTGTGTGCGAGATTCTTTCTGAATACTCTACCAAAGCATAATTGTGAAACGTCTGAGGTATCGAGATGAAACGGGTCGTTGCCTGTGCGTGTTGTGTTCTTGTCGTGATTTTGACGGGCTGTAAGCGGGGCCCGGTACTCAAGCAGGACGACGAACAAATTCAAATCGTCGAGGTGCAAGTTACGACGCACAAACGATTTAAAGGCACAGTTAATATGGCTGAAGCAGTTCGCTACCAGACCCAAAACGCCGCCTATAGATTTTCTCAAGAAGGTTCAGAAAAAATACTGAAGGTGTTGCTCAGGATACTGAAAATTTCCGACGCCGGCACGGCCTTTATGTGGAGTGGCAGCAGCAGCATCCGGGTTACTGCGAGACTAGTCGACAAGAAAACCGGGAAAATAGAAAAGAAATATAAGGCGCGGGCCCGCGTCTTCCGATTGGCCGGTGTTGTCGGTGCTGTCTGGGTAATTGCCGAAGGTGTTAGCCACGTCAGGGATGAGAAACGCCTGGCCAGGTTGTTGTCCAATCGATTGATGACACGCATCTATGGGCAGGAATATGGGGCGCGGGTAAAAGACCGGGTGCCGACCCGGGAAGTAAAACCCATCTATCCAATGAGCTGGGAGGACGCGGGTAAGAAGTTTCAATGCGAACAAATAGAGGCAGAAATTAAGGAACCACCGCAAGAGGTTAATGCGAGCGAATACCAGCCCTTCACCCCGCAGGAATTGCCGGCCTATTGCAGTAAATACCTGAAAAGCGGCTCGTAATCGGCCAAGGGTCAGTTAAAACTCAAGCCACCGTCCGGCTCGAAAATCTGGCCGGTCATGTATTGGGCTTCATCGGAGCACAGGAACAGCATGGGCTTGGCGAGATCCTCGATGGTGGTGAGGCGGGGCAGGCATTGCCGTTGGGCGAACATCTCGAACACCTCGTCGGGGGCCGACGGGCGCGGTACTTCTGTCTTGGTGATGCCGGGCCAGAAGGTGTTGACGGTGACGTTCCACGGGCCCAGCTCGCGGGCCATGGAACGGGTCATGCCGATCATCGCCGATTTGGATGTGATGTAATGCAGATAGTTGGCCGACCCCAGCTGGACCGTGCCCGAGGTCACGTTGACGATGCGGCCCCATTTGGCCTCCTGCATGGCAGGCACCACGGCGCGAGCGCAGTAAAACGAGCCGGTGACGTTGACGTTCATGGCGCTGTCCCATTCGTCCAGCGGCAGCTCCCAGAACGGCGCCATGGTGATGCGCGAGAATATCGCGGCGTTGTTGATCAGCACATCGACGCGGCCTTCGGCCTTTAAGACTCCTTCGACCATCTCCGACACCGATGCCATGTCGGACACATCGGTCTGAAACGCATGGGCGCGGGCGCCCTTGGCTTCGATTTCCTCTTTGACCCGCGCGCCGTTCTCGCCATTAAGCTCCGCG
>JABJKO010000345.1 GCA_018660305.1 Rhodospirillaceae bacterium | reverse complement strand
GGCGGCGTTAAAAACGGTCTCAGCCGACCGGACAACGCTCGTGATCGCCCACCGCCTGTCCACCATCGTCGATGCCGACGAGATTATCGTCCTCGACCACGGCCGCGTCACCGAACGGGGCAGCCATGACGGCCTCCTGGAACAGAACGGCATGTACGCCGCCATGTGGCAACGCCAGCAGGAAGCCGGACCGGACGCGGAAATCGAGGGCTATGTGCCGGACGGGGAACCGGAACCGGCTTAAATAGATGCTTCGAGACGCGCGCTGCGCACGCTCCTCAGCGTGGGAGATATTCTTCTACAAAACTATCTTATACTGAGGAACGGTGACAGCTGGTGTCCCGCCTCTTCGTCTTCATTCATTCCAAAATCACTAGAATATCGCCTGAGAAATTAGTTGAAAACAATGGGGTTTTGTCAAAGTCACTGGGCATAGACTTCGCTAATTGTAAGGCTGCCTCCAAATGAGAAGAATTACTGTAATAAATGATATTTCTTTTAAAGTTCGTCCAATCTATAGAGCTAGCCGAATGAAAATCGGCAATATTTACTCCGAGTCTTACAAGTTTCTTTTTAAGAGTAAGTGCTCGGATCGCTTTATGATTGTAATAAAACAAACCAATTTGTTTTCCTCGAAGTGCATCGGCGTCAAGCGCCGAATCATCTTGAATTGTCGTCGCGTTAGATGACGAAACAAAATCTTTGTGATCTTGGCCCAGTTTACCGAGGGTTAGTTCGATCTCTGAAACATCAGAGCGCAGACTTTTGACACCTTCAGATACTTTAGCCAGATCAGATTTCTTGGCATAGGAATCCAAGCTCTTCACCTTCATCTGTAGCATCCTAAATTCTGCCTTATGTTCTGCATCCTCTCCGCGAGTCGCTTGAGGCGTAGTAGGTGGACTTGCGTGGATCGGGCCAAACTCCTCCCCAAATAGTTTAAATGGCTGCTTACTAATATATGTTCTTTCTACGAACACGAGCATGAATGCCAATACTGCAAATGCGACTAACCATCTGGGGATTGATCTAAAAAGCGGATGATCCATATGTGTTACCAACTCAATTGGCGGCTTGGGGTTGCCAGAATATTAAACCCAGAATTGAAAATTACATCCCAATCATCACCTTCTAATATATAAAGTTGTATATTCTTTTCTTCATCTATCACAAGTCGTTTTCTTGAACTATCCAACGCACACGGCGCACAGAGGTCACATATCGATATGGGCAATTTGTGCGTTACCGTTTATGCAAGCAAAATTACGATCGCTGTATCGTCACTGGTTCACACCCCGATCATCTTCTTGCATATTTTTGGAACAACTCGTGGTCGGCATCGGAGTAACACATTACGCCGAAGAAATTATGACGGCCCATGAGGTGGACGAACTCGTAATCCGCGACGGTTAGTCGGAGCCCACTGTTACCGGTAAATCAAACGCGGTGATCGCCGGTGGATCGCCCTCGTATCGTTCCATCTCGATGAGGGTCGATTGGGCGCTGCAGGTCTGGGCTAGTTTCGATGTGCCTTTGTCGAGGGTGAGCACGTTGGGATTGCCGTGCTTGTCGAGGGATCCGATATGGCTGGGGTCGATCGGATCGAACCAGGCGCCGGTGGACAGGCAGACCACGCCGGGCCTGATGGCGTCCGTCACAATCGCGCCGGCGAGACAGGCGCCACGGTCGTTATAAAGCCGGACGATGTCGCCATCGCTGATGCCCCGCGCCGCCGCATCGTCGGGGTGGATCTGAACCGGCTCGCGGTCGCCGATCTTGCTGGCCTTGCTGGCGGGGGAAAAATCCCTCTGGCTGTGCAGCCGGTGGCGCGGCTGGTTGGACAGCATGTGAAGCGGATGACGGGCGGTCTTGTCCGATCCCAGCCACTCCGCGGGTTCGAGCCACGCCGGGTGGCCCGGGCAATCGTCATAATTGAACCCATGGATGGTCTCGGAAAATATCTCGATCTTGCCGGATGGTGTCTTCAGCGGCGCATTGGCGGGGTCTTCGCGAAATCCCCCGAACAGGATGGGCGGCTCTTCGTGTGCCGAAAACTCCAGATGGCCATCATCCCAGAATTGATCGAAGTCAGGCATTGCCACGTTCCGGCGCGCCGCCTTCTTGCGCGACTCCTCATACATATGGCGAAGCCAGTCCATTTCGCTACGGCCATCGGTAAAGGCCTCGCGGAAGCCAAGGCGCTCGGCGAGATCCGTATAGATATCGTACTCGTTACGGGCGTTGCCCACCGGCGGAATGGCCTGTTGCATGGCGACGAAATACCGGTCCCGAACCGCCGCGCCTATGTCGTTGCGTTCAAGGGTCGTGGTCGCGGGCAGGACGATATCCGCCCGCCGCGCCGCCGCCGTCCACCACGGCTCATGCACGATGATGGTTTCCGGGCGCTGCCACGCCCGCAAAAACCGGTTGATGTCCTGCTGTTTGTGAAACGGGTTGCCGCCACACCAGTAGATCAGCCGGATATCCGGATAGGTCCGGGTCTCGCCATTAAAGTCATAGCTCTCGCCGGGGTTAAGCAGCATATCCACCACCCTTGCCACCGGAATGAACTCCCCGGCCCTATTGGCGCCGGTGGGCAATCCCGGCTGCGGTATGCGCGGCGACGGCTCACCAATATGTCCATTGGAGCCATAACCGATACCGAACCCGCCGCCAGGCAGGCCGATCTGTCCGAGCATGGCGGCGAGCGCTATGGCGGCCCAGCAGGGCTGTTCACCGTGATCGCCGCGCTGAACCGAATAGCTTACCGAAATCATGGTGCGGCCTGCCGCCATGCGCCGCGCCAATTGGCGCAGATTATCGGCATCCAGTTCAGAGAGCGCGGCCGCCCAGTCCGCATCCTTGGCGACACCGTCGGTGTCCCCCAACAGATAGGCGCTGAATTTTTCGAAGCCCACGCAGTAGCGGGCCAGGAAGTCAGGATCGTGCAATTCCTCGACGAGAAGCGTATGGGCCAGCCCCAGCATGATGGCCACATCGCTGCCCGGCCGTGCCGCCAGCCATTCCGCCGAGAGATCCCCGGCCATATCGTCCTTGATGGGGCTTACCTGAACAAAACTCATGCCGGCATCCCGCGCCTTGCGGAGCCAGTTCTGGGTTTCGTGTACAATAACGCCGTGCTTGGAAAGCTGGCTGTTCTTTGGCGCGATACCGCCGAACAGCAGCATGAGCTGCGTGTTTTCCACGATGGTTGGCCAGGCGGTGGGTTGGGCGACCGGCTCCATGGAGCCCACAATACGGGGCAGGATCACCGAGGCCGCGCCGAACGAATAATTTGTCACCTGATCCACATAGCCGCCGAAGCGGTTGAGAAATCTCTTGAGCTGTTCGCTGGCCGCATGAAAAACGCCGGCGCTGCCCCAGCCCGAGATTCCGTATATGGAATTATTGCCGTGCTCAGATTTTACGCGGGCCAGTTCGGCGGCGACGAGATCAAGCGCCCGGTCCCACGATACCGGCACGAACGGTTCCACGCCGCGCCCGGCCCCGTCGCTTTCCGCGCCGTGTTCGAGAAACCCCTGGCGCACCATGGGCTCGGCGATACGGCACTCATGGTGGACCACGTCCGGCATCGCCTGAATAAGGGGCGAGGGTTCCGGATCACCCTCGAACGGCGAAACACCAACCAGCCTGCCGTCGCGGGAATCCACCCGGTAAGCCCCCCAATGGGACAGATGCATGGCCGTCTTGGTGGGTCCGCCGTCTGCCATGGTGGGTTACACGCCGATCATCTTGCACATTTTGTGGAACAATTCGTGGTCGGCATCGGAGTAGCACATGGAGCCGCTGAAATGGTGACGGCCCATGAGGTGGATGAACTCGCCCTCGTTGCCGGCTTCCTTCCAGGCCTTGAGGAATTCCTCGGGCTGGCGGTGGAATTCCTGGGTGTCGTTTTCGGCGCAGCCGATCAAGAGCGGAATGCCGCAGTTCTTCGGTATCTGGAAAATGGAGCTGCTTTCCCGCCACTCGGCGTCCGAGAGCCCCAGGTAAGTGTTTCTGTAACTCAGATAGACCGCCTCCAGATCGTACATGCCGCTGATGGCGGTGGCGCCCTTCACCAGATCCTTGGGCAGCCCGTATTGCTTCTCCCAATCGGTCACCAGCACCATGCCGCTCATATGCCCGCCGGAAGAATGCCCGGCGATGAAGATGCGGTCGCGGTCGAAGCCGTATGTCTCTGCGTTGTTATAGACCCAGGCCGTGGCGTCGCGGTTCTGGCGCACCTGATTGCCGAGGGTGCCGTCGGGTACTTTCGTGAACTCGGTGGCCACCCAGGCGACACCGCGGGGCACGAACGCCGCCGCCGGGGCGCTATAGCCGTTCTTGCTGCCCCGGGTCCACGCGCCGCCGTGATAAAACACCACCACGGGCGCCTTGTCGGCATTCTCCACCGGGAAGATATCGACCACCTCGTCGGGGTGATCGCCATAGGGCACATCGTAAAGCCCCTTCACCTTTGCCCGCGCCAGTTCACTGGCCGCGTTACGCTCATCCTGGACGGCGCTGGTATTGGGAAAGCGCTTGCTGTGGTCATACTGCCAGTCGAGCTGTTCCTGGGTGTAATCGAGAAAGACTTTTTCCGGTGCGAGTGCGGCATCCTGCGGCATGGGCTGGTTCCTTGTGTTCAATGCTCTGTTGGCGGAAGTGTGACGCCATGACGCCGGTCGGGCAAGGGTTTGAATGGATGCGCGGCACCTGTTTTCCGTAACCACAAAACCGTGCGTTGCCTTGGCAAAGGGGGATAGGCTTCTATATCCTCCAGCAGACCATATGGAAGGGGAGCAAGCTCATGAGCCTGACGCAAAAGACCTGTGTGCCCTGTCAGGGCGGCATCCCGCCTTTGACGCCGGATGAGGCGGCGGGATTTATGGATCAGGTACCGGGCTGGGTGCTGTCCGAGGCCGGAGACCGCATCAACCGCAAATTCACCTTTGATGATTTCGTGGCGTCGCTGGATTTCGTCAACAAGGTAGGCGCGCTGGCCGAGGAAGAAGGCCATCACCCGGATATGGGCTTCGGCTGGGGCTATGCGGCTATCGAGATTTTCACGCACAAGATCAAGGGCCTGCATGAGAATGATTTCATTCTGGCCGCCAAGATCAACGAGCTGGTTTAAAAAATTTAAGGGGATTTAGGGATGCGGATAATCGTCAACGGGCAGCAGGCCTTTGGCAAGGCGGTGCTGGATGCGCTGATCGAACGCGGCGAGGATGTGATCGCGGTGTATGGTCCGGCCGACAAGGACGGTCGGGTCGATCCGCTGACACAGGCGGCGCGCGATCATGATTTGCCGGTCTACTCCCCCAAGAGCTTCAAGACCGATGAGGCGGTGGAGGAACTCAAGATTCTGAAGCCGGATCTCGGCGTGATGGCCTTTGTCACCAAGTTCTGCCCGTCCAACTTCCTCGACGTGCCCACATTCGGCACCATCCAGTATCACCCGTCCCTGCTGCCGCTGCACCGCGGCCCCAGTTCCATCAACTGGCCCATCATCATGGGACGCGAGGAAACCGGGCTGTCCATTTTCTGGCCCGATGACGGACTCGATGAAGGCCCCATTCTGCTGCAGAAAACCGTGCCCATCGGACCGGACGATACGCTGGGTTCCATCTATTTCGACAAGCTGTTTCCCATCGGCGTGGAAGCCATGCTGGAAGCGGTCGATCTGGTGCGCGACGGCAAGGCGCCCAAAATCGATCAGGATCATTCCAAGAAGACCTACGAATCCTGGTGCAAGAAGGAAAACGTGGAGCTGGACTGGAGCAAGCCCGCCGCCGAAATCTACAACATGATCCGCGGCGCCAACCCCTCCCCCGGCGCCTGGTCGACGCTGGACGGCAAGGTGGTGCAAATCTTCGATGCCGCGCGGTCGGACGACATCTCAGGGGCGCCCGGGGAAGTAACCGCCATTTCCGACGATGGTATTTCCGTGGCCGCCGGCAGCGGTGGAATTGTCATCAAACGGGTGCGCTACGAGAGCAAGGACAAGATTCCGGCGAGCGATTTCGTTTCTCAAGCCGGACTTCAGGCCGGCGCGCGGCTGGGAGACGGCTAACCGGTGGAA
The DNA here is from genome assembly GCA_018660305.1 of Rhodospirillaceae bacterium. The sequence goes on along the minus strand of JABJKO010000345.1, from coordinate 3,672 downwards.
GCCCACTATCCCGGCAAGGGGGCTGTCAGTTTCGCGTTCCCGACCCCGGTGTTGCAAAAACAGTTCGACGATACAGCCGACATCAATACTGTCCTGCTGCGGCTGGTTCTGGAACGGGAGGCGGACGCGGTCCCTGCCGGGCAAAGCGCGGAAACCTGGCATTCGGCCGATGATCTTTTCGAGTGGCCTGACCCCGCCATCGCATCGTTCCGGGGATATGTGGCCGACGGTATCAGCGAAATCTCACAATTCTGTATCGACGGACAACTTGACGAGCCGGTTGATATCCAGATGGATGGCGGCGCCTGGGCCAATCTGTGCCGTGACGGCGGCTATACCAGGACACACAACAATCCGGACAACACCTGGTCGGGGGTTTATTTTGTCGCGTTGGGAGAACCCCACCCCGATGCGCCCGCCGAAGCCGGCACGCTGGAAATCCTCGATCCCCGCGTGGGGGCGACCGATCTGTCACCGAAGGGAACCAGGGCGTTTCCCAGGCTGGTAATCGATCCGCAACCGGGATTGATGGTGATCTTCCCCGGCTGGCTCAACCATGGCGTCAACCCGTTTAGGGGCAAGGGAGACCGCCTGTCCCTCGGCTTCAACATCAAGCTGAATTTCGACGGCTAGCCCCCTTGCGAGACGAACGCTTCCCGCGTAGCGTTTTCACACCAACAAAAAGAACAGGAACAGGGATGACAAATCCGGTAATCGGCCAGCCGATCCTGCGTAACGAAGATCTTCGTCTGCTGACCGGCAAAGGCCAGTACAGCGATGACGTCAATCTGGAAAACCAGGCCTATGCGGTGATGGTCCGCTCGCCCCATGCCCATGCCCGCATTCTCAACATCGACAGCGCCGCGGCCCTCGCCCTGCCCGGAACCCTGGCCGTGCTGACGGGACAGGATTGGCTGGAGGACGGCCACGGGCCCATCCCCCACAGCCCCATCCCGTCGGGCGGTGACGGGCTCGGCATGAATGACGAAAAATGGTCCAAGGTCTATGTCGGACGTAATTATCCGCTGGCCCCGGACCGTCCGCGCTTTGCCGGCGAAGCGGTCGCCATGGTCATCGCCGAAAGTGATGCCATCGCGCACGAAGCGGCGGAATTGGTCTCCGTGAGTTACGAAGAACTGCCCGCCGTCGCTGTCACCGCCGATGCGATCAAGGCGGACGCACCGAGGGTGTGGGACGAGATCGACACAAATGTCTGTCTCGACACCACCTTCGGCGATTGCGCGGCGACAGAGGCGGCCTTTGCGGCGGCGCATCATATTACCCGCATGAGCTTTCGCATCGCGCGCAATACCGGCGTGCCCATGGAGCCCCGCGCCGGTGTCGGATCTTACGATCCGGAGACCGGCCAATACACCCTCATTGCCGGCGGCGGCGGCGCCGTGCGCTATCAGATCGAGCTGATAAAAATGTTCGATGTGCCGAAAGAACAGATCCGGGTCGTGACAAACGATGTGGGCGGTAATTTCGGCACGCGCAACCGGTTGTTTCCGGAATATCCCCTGGTCATGTGGGCGGCGCGGCGTCTGGGACGGCCGGTGAAGAACACCACCGACCGTACCGAGTGTTTTCTCACCGATTTTCAGGGGCGTGACCTGCTTTCGTCCCTGGAACTGGCCATGGACAAGGACGGTAAATTCCTCGCCATGAAGGCCGACAACATTTCCAATATCGGCGCCTACACCCTGTCCTTCACACCGCTTTCCAAGGGCGCGGAGATCGTCACCGGCGGCTATGCCCTGCCCTGCGCCTGCGTGCGGGCACGCGGCGTGTTCAGCCATACGGTGCCCACCAACCCCTATCGCAGCGCCGGACGGCCCGAAGTGCTCTATGCCCTCGAACGGCTGGTGGATACGGCGGCCGACGAGATGGACATGGACCGGGTGGAGATCCGGCGCCGTAATCTGGTGACCAGTGAGGCCATGCCCTTCGCCAACCCGCTGGGCATGACCTATGACAGCGGCGAATATCACACGACCCTCGACCGGGCGCTGAAGATCGCCGATTGGGATGGTTTCTCAAAGCGCCGCGCCGAGAGCGAGGCGCGCGGGATGAAGCGCGGTCTGGGTATTTCCAGCTATATCGAAAGCTCGTCGGGCGCGCCGCGGGAACGGGCCGAGATCGTGGTCTCCGGCGATGAGACCGTCGAGGTGGTGATCGGCACCCAATCCAGCGGCCAGGGCCACGAAACCAGCTTCTGTCAGGTCGCCGCCGAATGGCTCGGCGTTCCCTTCGAGACCGTCACACTGAAACAGGGTGATACGGCGTTCGTATCCGTCGGTGGCGGGTCCCATTCCGGACGGTCCATGCGCATGGCCGGCACGGTCATCGTCATGGCCGGCGATATTCTCATCGAGAAAGGCAAGCGTCTCGCCGCCCATGTGCTGGAAGCGGCGGAAGCGGACATGGAATTTGCCGACGGCGCCTTCACCATCAAGGGCACCGACCGGTCCATCGGTATGTTCGATCTCGCGCGGGAAATCGACGGCCGCATGGATCTGCCGGAAGAGTTGCAGGGCGGTCTGGAATCCGAGGCCGAAAACGTCATGCGCACCCCCGCCTTTCCCTATGGTACCCATATATGCGAGGTGGAAATCGATCCGGAAACCGGTGCACTGGCCCTGCAACGATATGCCTGTGTCGATGATGTGGGCCGGGTCATCAATCCGGTGATCGTCGACGGCCAGATCCAGGGCGGCATCGTCCAGGGCGCCGGACAGGCCTTGTGCGAGGATTTTGTCTTCCACCCCGATACCGGCCAGCCCCTGACCGCGTCGCTGATGGATTACGGCCTGCCACGAGCCGCCGATATGCCGTACTTCGATACCGAATGCCATGAAGTCCTGACCCCCATGAACCCGCTGGGCATCCGCTCCGGCGGCGAGGCCGGCACCACCCCGGCGCCCGGCGCCATCCTCAACGCCGTGGTTGACGCCCTAAAGGAGTATGGCGTACGGGACGTGGAAATGCCGGCGACGCCTTTACGTATATGGCAGGCCATAAATGGTGAGACCCGAGTGACCGCTTGAAAATGGGCCTGCCGCACTGCCAATCCGCCTAGTGCCGGAAAGTTGCTGAAGAAAATTTTATCGAAAGGTTTCGGGCGCCGATGGCCTGCGGTTCAAATCCGGTACTAAAAGTTACCGTGAAGCAAAGATTCTTACGCTGGTTCCGCTACGCAAGGCGATTTGCCGGATCATTCTGGCTTACAAATTGGAATGCCCTTCGGGGGGCATCGTATATTCCTCACCCACGGACGCGCTTATGCATCGAAACCGTCAGCTTCTGTAATCTCGAGTGTAAATTCTGCAGCTACCCCAAGAAACTACATCCCCGAACCGTCATGGACGATGCGTTGTTTCAACGGAGCGTCGACCAGGCCGTAACCCTGGGCTATCGGCGATTAGCCCTGACACCGATTAACGGCGACGTCTTCATGGATAAAAAATTCGTGGAACGTCTTCAATATATCGAAAACAGTTCAATTGAGATCATCGAGTTTTACACAAACTTTATTGGGGCAGATGAAGCGGCCATCGCATCATTGCTCTCCTTGAAGAAGGTCTCTTTGATGGAGATCAGCGTCTATGGCCACGATGCAGACAGTTTTCAAAGCGTTACTCGGCGAGGGACCAAGCAGTTCGACCGCTTGGT
>JABJKO010000126.1 GCA_018660305.1 Rhodospirillaceae bacterium | reverse complement strand
GCTCACGGGGAACACTTCATAAACCGAATCGCGGAAAAGGGGGTTGGCGCACAGATTGGCCATGAACCGCACGCCGTTGATCATGCGCTCCATGTCGCGCGGATCAGAGCACATGTTGAAATCCACAATGGGTTCGCCGTGGATGTTGTCCGGGTTCAGCGTGACCTCGCCGGTGGAATAGGATTTGTTGACCCAGAGCTGCATGAGCCCCATGCGGTCACCGATGGCATGCCAGGCCGACCGGTTTGTCGGCACAATATACATGTCGCCCCCGGGCACGCCGTCATGACCGGAGGAATAGCGCAGCGCGGCGATCATATGAGTGGGCAGCCCCGGCGTAAGACGGGCGCCCCGCTTGAGATAGGCGCCGAAATTCACCCCCGGATGTTCCATCAGATGCTTGCCGACGCCAGCCCGGTCCACCACCACCTCGATACCCAGTTCGCTCAACTCGCCGGCCGGTCCGATGCCCGAGCGCATCAGAAGGCTTGGCGTATGAAGCGCGCCGGTGGACACCACCACCTCTTTGGCATGGATGTCCGAAGTCTTGCCATCACGCTTGAGGCGCACGCCGATGACACGGGCACCGTCGAACAACAGGCATTCCACGTGTGTGTGGGCCCACAGGGTAAAGTTGGGCCGGGCCCGGACGTCGTTGGTGAGATAGGCGGTGGAGGCGGAGATACGCTTGCCATCGATGTTGTTCATGGGGATGGGAAAGTACCCGTCCTTATGGACGGCATTCTGATCCTGCAGATCCTCCCAGCCGTCCGACGCCGCCGCCGCGATACTGGCCTTGGTGTAGCCGGGCCACTGATCCTCGAACAGGCGGCGCAGCTTGATGGGACCGTCGGTGCCATGAAGGGGACCGTCGAAATCCGTATCGGTCTCCATCTTCTTGTAATAGGGCAGCACGCCGTCCCAGTCCCAGCCCTTGGCGCCGCGCTCGGCCCATTCATTGAAGTCGCTGGGCAGTCCGCGGTTGGCGCACATGCCGTTGACCGATGAGCCACCGCCCATGAGCCGTCCCTGGTTGTAGCGGCGACGCGGCCGCTCATCGGGGGCGTTGCTGGCGCGCGGTAGAAAGGCGGCGCTCAGCCCGGGCCAGGTAAACCGCTTGGCGCCGGACGAGGTGGCGACAAAATTATTATTGAGTTCCTCGGGCTCGCTGCCGGGAGGAAAATCCTCGCCGGCTTCCAGCAGCAGCACATTGTTTGTGGATCGTTCGGTCAGACGGCTGGCCAGCACGCAGCCGGCCGATCCCGCACCAATCACAATATAATCGTAAGCCTGTTCACCCGAGTCCGACACATTATCCTCCCTGATTTTGGAAGGATTTTACGTCAGGGGCTGCCCCTTGTCACACAGGGGCGGCTTGCGCGCCGCGCACCAGCTTACCGGGCAGCGCGCCGGTGGCTTCGCCTTCCTTGTAAATCGGCACGCCGGAGACAATGGTCGCCTCATAGCCCTCGGCTTCCTGCAGAAGGCGCTTGGCCCCCATGGGCAGGTCGTTGACCATATAGGGCCGGCCGATGCGCAAGCGGCCGTGATCGATCACATTGATGTCGGCCTTGTAGCCCGGCGCGAGGATGCCGCGATCGAGCAGCCCTAGCTTGGTTGCCGCGTCGCCGGTCATGCGCTTGATCAGCCAGCTCACGTCCAGCGCGCCTTCCGGCCGGTCGCGACCCCAATAGGTCAGCAAGTAGGTGGAGTAGCTCACATCCATGATGTGCTCCACATGGGCCCCGCCATCGCTAAGCGCAACGATGGCGTTGGGATTCTCCATCAGCTCCTTGCAGGCGTTGAGCGTGTAGTCCGCATAGTTATTGTTGGGGGCGAACAGCATGGCGCGGCCGTCGTCCTCGATCAGAAGATCGTAGGCCACCTCGAACACGGTGCGGCCCTCACGGGCCGCAATGGCGGTCACCGAATCCTCTTTCGACGGCGTGTAGTTGGGCGGGTCACCGAATGGGAACAGATAATCGAAACTCTGCACCCGGCGCACCTGCTGTTCGGTGTGATGCTCGGCACTTTCCGACAGGATTTTCTCGCGGAATGCCGGGTCGCGCATGATGGCGACCTTCTTGTCCAGCGGCTCCTCGGCAATGGCCTTGTAGGACGGGTGAAAACAGAACGGGTGGCGGTGCATATCGATGGAAAACAGCGTGCCGATGGGGCGCGGCGCCACCTGGGCATGCATGGGCAGGCCGTCGGAGACGGCGCCCTCGATCATATTCATGAAATCGCGGAACCCGTCCGGATCGGTATTGCGCTGCAGGACGGTGGCGGACAGGGGCCGGCCGCAAGCCTCCACCATACCGCGCATGATGGAAAATTCATGGGCCCGCGTTTCCGGCGGCAGATCGGCGATGATCTGCAAAACCCCCTTGCCCGCATCGCTCAGCCCCTTGGCGACACCGGCAAACTCTTCCAGGGTCGCCCCCATGGACGGGATCAGCTCGCCCTTGAGGGTCCGATGGTTAAGGGTGCGCGACGTGGTGAAACCGAACGCGCCGGCATGCATGGCTTCTTCGGTCAGCCGCCGCATCTCCGCGATATCCTCGGCTGTGGCTTCCTCACGCTTTACCGCGCGCTCCCCCATAACATAGACACGCAAGGCGGAATGCGGCAGTTGGGCACAGAGATCGATGTCGTGGGGACGCCGCTCCAGCGCGTCCATGAACTCGGGAAACGTCGTCCAGTCCCAGCTCAGTCCCTCGCGCATGACAGGGCCAGGAATGTCCTCCACCCCTTCCATGAGCTCCACCAGGGTCTCGCGGTCCTCGGGCCTGACCGGCGCGAAGCCGACGCCGCAATTGCCCATGACCGTGGTAGTGATGCCGTGCCAGCCGGAACACAGCAGCCGGTTGTCCCAGATGGCCTGTCCGTCATAATGGGAATGCACATCCACGAAACCCGGTGCGACCAGCTTGCCACGGGCATCGATTTCCTCCGTACCGGAATCGGAAACCGAGCCGATCTCAACGATCTTGCCATCACTTATGGCGATGTCCGCCTCAAAAAGGGGTGTGCCCTTGCCATCAGCAATGCTGCCGCCACGAATGATAAGATCATAGGTCATCAGAACGCCTCCCGGTTAAGTCTCGAACAGACATATTCCCCTGCGGTGCTATTTCTTTTTCTTCCGCGGGTTTTTCCTGGTGATGGTCAACTCATAGGTCTTGTCCACCAGCGCCCGGGGCGTCCGGTAGAATGCGGCAAATGCCGCCGCCACTTCGGCGCCGCCCATGGGCTTGAAGGTCGTCTTGATCTTCTTGCCATCGGCGACCAAAGCGGGGTCCTTCATGGTATTCAGCAACGCCTTGCGCAGGGCGGCGACGCGGGCCTTCGGCGTGCCGGGCGGTGCGGTAAAGGGACGGGTGATTTCCGACGGGCCGAACAGCAGCCGTGCCATCTGTTTCTGCTCTTCGGTCTTCAGCATGGTGAAGACGTTTGTCGCATTGCCGAACAGGGGCACGTTGCGCGTGGTGCCGAGCTGCACGAACAGGGTCAGATCACCGGACTTGAAGCTGGGGAAAAAGGCGCCCCGGACGGATGATTCAAACATGCCGCAGGTGCCGTCGAGCTCGCCGTTCTGCATGCCGAGGCTTACACCCTTGGTACCGCGATAGCCGTGCACCACCTTGACGTTGGCCCCCAGCACGTTCTTGAGAAACAGCGGGAAGGTACTCAGCGGCGACGTGACGCCGGTGGAACCGAAGATGATGGGCTTCTTGGCGGCGACGAAATCCGGCAGGGTCTTGATGCCCTGGCGGGCACCCTTCCAGACACCGCAGGCCATCACATCGCTATGAATACTGCCAATCCATTCGAACTTGCTGGTATCGAACTTAGCCTTGCGCTTGCCATAGAGCGGCACCATGGCGGCCGACGACGAAAAGACGCCGAGAACACTGCCGTCTTTGGGCACCGAGTTATAGATCCGGTTGGCGAGCTTCATGCTGCCGGCGCCGGGCACATTCTGGACAATGACCGTGGGATTTCCGGGAACGTGCTTGCCGAAATGGCGCGCCAGGATTCGCGAGGTGGTATCGTACCCGCCGCCGGCGCCAAATCCCACCTGGATGGCGAGCTGCTTGCCGCTATAAAAATCGGAAACCTCGTCTGCAACGGCAGCGCCGGTGAAAGCACCCGCCGCGATACCCGTAATCGCCGCAATAACGGGTAGAGGCGTTCTGAAAATCGACATTCATATTCTCCCTGATTTATGACTGCGTGCATTCTGGATTTTGCGGCGTCCGAACGCAAGGTTGTTGGCCGAAAGCCCCTGTGAGACCGGCCGTCCTGTCTCGGCAATTGACAGGCCGGTCCGAAGGGGTTTAATCGGCGCCACAGTGGAACATATGAGTCCCCCCCATGAGCCTTTCGATTCCCGGCCCCACTTCGCATAGCTATTTTTCCCAAAGATTGCGGCTTCATTATGTGGATTGGGGCAACGAGAGCGCGCCGCCGCTGCTCCTGGTCCATGGCGGGCGCGATCATTGCCGCAACTGGGACTGGGTCGCCGAGGCTCTGCGCGATGAATACCACGTGATCGCACCTGATCTGCGCGGTCACGGGGATTCCCAATGGATGGTTGGCGGCAGCTATTCATACCCCGAGTTCGTCTACGACATCACCCAGCTTATCCATCAGCTGGAGCTGGCGCCACTCACCATCATCGGCCATTCCATGGGCAGCGGCATCAGCCTGCGCTACGCCGGGACCTACCCGGAAAACGTGGTCAAACTCATCGGTATCGAAGGTCTCGGCCCCGGCCCGCGGACGGCGCTCGAGCGCATGAAAAAACCGCCCCATGACCGCATGTCCGAATGGATCGAGGAGACCAGAGGGCTTGCCGCCCGCGTGCCCCATCGCTACGCGACGCTGGATGAAGCGGTGAGCCGCATGCAGGAGGCCAACAAGCATTTGGGCCCCGATCAGGCCCGCCATCTCACCAACCATGGGGTCAACCAGAACGAGGACGGGACTTATAGTTGGAAGTTCGACAATTATGTCCGCGCCTTCACACCCTTCAGCATCAACATGGAACAGACCCAGGCACTGTGGTCGCAGATCACCTGCCCCACCCTGCTGATCCGCGGCGCCGACAGCTGGGCCGAGGATCCCGAGGAACTGGGAATTCCCGACCATTTTCAGAATGCCGAATTCGTCACAATGGAGGAAGCCGGCCACTGGGTGCATCATGACCAGCTCGACGAATTCCTCGCCCTGGTGCGGGGATTTCTGGCGCGTTAGATCAGCCGGCAATCGGAGTAGAACAGATGACCTCCCCCATTCGACGCGTCATAACCGGGCACGACGAAAACGGCACCGCCATTGTCACCATGGATTCCGCCGCCCCCAATAGCCGCGTCCGCTCAGCCAGCGGCCTCACGTCGACCCTCATCTGGGTCGAAGACGAAACACCGGCGGACAATGAAGGTGATATGGACAAGGCTGATCGGGAAAGCGGCGTCTCGCCGCCCGATGGCGGCTCATTGTTTCGAATTGTGGAATTCCCGCCGGAGCAGGAAGGCCATAGCTTCAGCAACGAGGCCATGAAACAGGAATTGGGGCTGGATGCCGACAATGGCACCATCGTCCGCCACCCCGGCATGCACCGCACCCGCAGCGTCGATTATGCCATCGTCATATCGGGCGAAATCCATATGCTGCTGGACGAGTCGGAAGTCCATCTGAAGGCCGGCGACACAATCGTCCAGCGCGGCACCAACCACGCCTGGGCCAACCGCGGCGACGCTCCCTGCATCATCGCCTTCGTCCTGATCGACGCGAAAACGTTATAAGGCGCGGAACAGGAAACGTCTGCTCTTCCACCGGAACCTGACATGGACGTGGCGTCAAACAGTGTCACCTACTGACCCAACTCGGACTATCCGCACATAAAAACGGCGGCTCCAATACGCTGAGCCG
>JABJKO010000344.1 GCA_018660305.1 Rhodospirillaceae bacterium | reverse complement strand
GTTCCCGTCCGCCGCCGCCTACGACCAGTACTTTCATCGCCTCATCCCCAACTCTCGCCCCAACTCTGGCCCCGAATTTCTAACTGTGATTCTCTTAGACCGCTGGTGCGGCTCTTCCCGTTTAGCATAGTATGTGAGTCGCGATGACCGACAACCCCTCAACAAGCGAGCCTGACCTTCCCATCGAGCACAATGTCGCCGAATTCAGCGTCGGCGAGGTTGCCCGGGCGATCAAACGGACCCTGGAAGGCTCGTTCGAGAGGGTTCGCGTGCGCGGCGAGGTGTCGCGCCCCAACTATCATGGTTCAGGCCATCTCTATTTTACCCTGAAGGATGAGGAAGCGGTTATCGACAGCGTGTGCTGGCGCGGCAATGTGGGCCGCCTCGGCCTGACGGTGGAAGAGGGAATGGAAGTGGTCTGCACCGGGCGTATCTCGTCGTACCCGCGCAGCTCCAAGTATCAGATTGTCATCGAATCCATCGAGCTGGCCGGTGAGGGCGCGCTCCTCAAGCTGCTCGAGGACCGGCGCAAGAAACTCACCGCCGAAGGGTTGTTCGACCCGTCGCAAAAGCAGGAACTGCCGTTCCTGCCGGACATCATCGGGGTGATCACATCGCCCACCGGTGCCGTTATCCGCGATATTCTGCACCGTCTTGCCGACCGCTTCCCGCGCCGCGTGATTCTGTGGCCGTCTCCGGTCCAGGGCGAGGGGGCGGCGGAGAAAGTCGCCGCCGCCATCGAGGGCTTCAACGCCTGTACGGCGGAGAGCGCCATCCCGCGGCCGGATCTGCTGATCGTCGCCCGCGGCGGCGGCAGTCTCGAAGATCTCTGGGCGTTCAACGAAGAGGTGGTGGTTCGCGCGGCGGCGGCCTCCGATATCCCGCTCATATCGGCGGTGGGCCATGAGACCGATACCACCCTGATCGATTTTGCCGCCGATGTGCGCGCGCCCACACCTACCGCGGCCGCCGAGATGGCGGTGCCGGTGCGCGCCGATTTGCTGGCGCAGGTGCTGGACTCGTCGCGCCGCGTGATCTCCGGCATGGAACGCTACCAGGAGGATCTCCGGGTCCGCATCGAGGGGCTCGGCCGCGGCCTGCCGCAGCCGGACAATCTGCTGGAGGAAGCAAGGCAGCGGCTGGACGGCGAATCCGACCGGCTGGGCCTCGCCATGCGCAACCTGGCGGGGCAGCAGGCCGAAAAACTTGAGGGGCTGGGCAGTCGCCTCCGTCATCCCCGCGATGTCATGAGCGCGGCCGGCGACAGGATGGCGCAGGCCGGCAAACAACTTACCGTCGCCTGGCAGACCGTGCTGCGGGATCGGCTGGGGCGTTATGACGGGCTCGATGCGGGCAACCGGCTGCCCGCCGCCATGGGCCGTCAGATCGCCATGGCCGGTGACCGGCTGGCGGCGCAGGCCAAGCTCCTGGACAGCTATTCCTACAAAGGCGTGCTGGAGCGGGGCTTTGCCCTGGTGCGCGACGGGTTGGGAGAACCGGTGCAACGGGCGGCTGCCCTGTCGGCGGGGCAGGCCGTGGAGATCGAATTCTTCGACCATAAGCGAAGCGCCGTGATTGATGGGGAGAGCGGGGATTTCAAGCCGACGCCGAAACCAAAATCCCAGCCAAAGAAAGCGCCCCGACGGAAGCCGGACGGCGATGACGGGCAGGGATCGCTGCTATGAGACTTCGCGGATTTCTGATTGTCGTCATCGCCCTGACAGGGCCCCCGGCCATGGCGCAGATCACCCTGTCCGGCGAAGCCATCCAAGGCGGGCTTTTGCAGGGACGCGCCCCGGCCGGTTCCACCGCCACGTTCCAGGGCAAGAAGATCGCCATTGCGCCCAATGGCACCTTCGCTCTGGGATTCGACCGCGATGCCAAGCCATCCGCTTCCCTGAGCGTGCGGACGGCGGACGGGAAAGTGATCACCCGGCAAATCGCCGTCAAACAGCGAAAATATAAGATCCAGCGTATCGACGGCCTGCCCGGGCGAAAGGTGTCGCCCAAGAAGCGCGACATGAAGCGCATCATTGCCGAAAACAAATTGCTGGTGGCCGCGCGGCGCCGCCTGTCGCTGGAAGCTCTGTTCGAAAACGGTTTTATCTGGCCGGCCAAGGGTCGCATCAGCGGCACCTATGGCAGTCAGCGCATTCTCAACGGCAAACCGCGCAGGCCCCATCTGGGGCTCGATATCGCCGCCCCCACCGGCACCCCGGTGGCCGCCGCTGCCGATGGGGTGGTGGCACTTACCCACGAGGATATGTTCTTCACCGGCAAGACCGTGCTTATCGATCACGGTCTCGAAGTCGGCACCACCTATATCCACATGAGCGCTATCAAGGTGAAAAATGGCCAGCGTGTCCGCCGCGGCCAACTCATCGGTCACATCGGTAAGACCGGCCGCTCCACCGGGCCGCATCTCCATTGGGGGCTGACATGGCGCGGTGTGAGGCTCGATCCGGCGACGGTGGTCGGGCCCATGCCGAAGAAGAAATAAAAAAGTTGTTCTAACTCTCTGGCCATCGCCTGTGCAGCCACAGCCACTGGCCGGGGCGGTCGCGGATCCAGCCTTCGAGGAATTGGTTGACGTCGTTCATCATGGTGGCGGTGTTGGCGGCGCGGTCGCCGGTGTTGGGCACCTCAAGCGCCGGGAAGAACGTCAGCCGGAAGCGGCAGCCGCCAAGCCGTTCCATGCGGGTGGGGATGACAATGCAGCCAAAGCGTTGGGCGAGTTGCGCCAGGGCCGGTGCGGTCATGGCCGGGCGGCCGAAAAACGGCACGGCGATGCCGTCATTCATTTTCTGGTCCACCAGCATGCCGAGCCGCCGTCCGGCCGTGAGGGCGGCGATGGCGTCGCGGGCGCCGCGTGGCCCCTTGGGGGTGATATTGTCGTCTTCCACACGGCGGAATTGGCGCAGCATGGTGTCGACGAACGGGTTGTTGGCGGCGCGGTAGATTTGCACATAGGGAACGCCGATCTGCCGGGTGGTAAGCGCACACACTTCCCAATTGGCGAGATGGCCGGAAAAGAAAATGCAGGGAACGCCTTCGGTACGGACCGGCGCGATGTGTTCTTCGCCGGCGATTTCCACCCGTGTGACCGCGATGCGTTCGATGTGGGGCATTTCGCCCACCACCCGGCCGAAATTGTCCCACATCTCCGTGATGATTTGCGCGGCGGTGCTGTCGGGGAGATCCGGCAGGGCGAGAGCCAGGTTCCGCCGCGCCCGGGCGGAGAACCCCAGTGCCGGGCCCAGGGTGCGCCCTATCCAGCTGCCCACGTTCGAGGCCCAATCGATGGGAAGGATTCGGAAAAACCCATAGACCAGCAAAGCGCCCACCGCCTGCAGAGGGTAGGCGACGAGCCGGTTGAACTGGCGACTCCGCGGGCCGCGTTTAGACATTGTCGAGGATTACCTCCAGGATCTGGTCAGGTGCTGACGGGTCATCCCATTCCAGCGTCACCGGAACGACTTTTACCCTGTGGTGGGCTTCCAATGGTAACCGGACAAAATCCTTTTCCGTCGTGACCAGGAGTGCGCCCGCTGCAGCGGCATCCTCGCATAGACGCATAATTTCCGCTGAATTGTAGTTATGATGGTCGGAAAAATCGCGAGTGCCGGAGACTTTGCATCCCATCAGCCGCAGGGTCGCGTAGAACTTGTCAGGCCGGCCGATACCGGCGAAGGCGAAAACCGTCTCACCGGCCACGTCATTCTCCGGGTACGGCTGGAGAGCGGCTTTGAACACCCGGCTGTAATTGATGATGCCATTGAGGGCTCCCGTTGCGTCGGTGCCGATAACCACGGCGGCATCGGCACGCCGCAAACCGCCGACCAGCGACTCTCGCAACGGTCCAGCCGGCATCACCCGGCGGTTGCCAAAACCGTAGCCGCCATCGACGGCCAGCACCGATAGGTCCTTGGCGAGAGAGGGGTTTTGATACCCGTCATCCATCACGATGATATCCGCACCCGCGGCGGTGGCCGCCGCCGCGCCTTTTGGCCGGTTATGGGCGATCCAGGTGGGCGCAACGGCGGCAAGCAACAGTGCCTCGTCGCCCACATCATGTACGCTATGAATCTTTGGGTCGACCTGCAGAGGTCCGGCCTCCCGTCCGCCATAGCCCCGTGTCAGGAAATGGGGGGTGCGCCCGTGGGCCTGTAAATGGCGCGCGAAGGCAAGCGCCAGCGGCGTCTTACCGGCGCCGCCGGCGACCAGATTACCGATGCACAGCACCGGCACGGATGCCGTGGTCGGCCTGATTAAAAGCCCGCGCAGGGCGGCCCCCATACGCCACAGTAATGAGGCAGGCGTCAGACAGAATGACGCGAGACTCTCTCTTTTCCAAAAATCAGGGGCGCGCATGGCAGTGGGCCTTGGCGTCGTCCCGTGTGGTCTGATCACCTGTTCCATTGAGAAAGGGGGTGAGGTCCGCCATGACCGCATCAAGAATAGTGCTCTTCCTTTGGGCGACATCGCTGGCGGCACGGGTGCGGGTCTGACGGAGCCCATCATCGCGCAGGAGAGCGGTGACAGCGCGGGCGATCCCAACCGCATCTATCGCCATCTCCGTCGCGCCCGATTGTTGCATTTCGTCAACGATGGCCTTGAAGTTGAACATGGAGGGACCATGAAGGATAGCGCAGCCCAGCTTGGCGGCTTCCAGCAAATTTTGCCCGCCATGGGGGATGAGCGAGCCGCCAATGAAGGCGATTTTCGCCAGCCGGTAGACCAGCCCCAGTTCACCCACCGAATCCACAATATAGATCTGTGTGTCCGGGGTAACCGCTTCGCCGCTTGATCGGCGCACGATCCGATAGCCCGCGTCGGATAATTCGTGGGCTACGGTCTCGCCCCGTATGGGATGGCGCGGCGCGATGATTGTCAGCACGGCGTCATTGTTCTCCGCGATTTTGCGGTGGGCCTCGGCGATGATGGTTTCTTCGCCCTCATGGGTGCTGACGGCGGCCCATACCGGGCGGTCGCCGATTTGATCGGATATGTCGGCCAATGGATCGTCATCCACCGGTAGGGGCGCCGCGGTGAATTTCAGATTGCCCGGCACTCTGACATCCCGGGCGCCCAGCGCCGTCAGCTTTTTGCCGTCGTCCTCGCTCTGGGCGAGGCATAGGGAAAAACACTGCATCAGCGTGCCGATGGTGCCTCTGACACGCTGCCAGCCTTTGAAGGATTGTTGAGAAACGCGGGCATTGATGAGCACCAGCGGAATCTTGCGGGAGGCAATGGCCGTCAGCAGGGTTGGCCAGAATTCCGATTCCACCCACAGCACCAGATCCGGCCGCCAGTGATCGAGGAACCGGCGCACCCAGCCTGGAAGATCAACCGGCGCATATTGATGGAGCACGCCCCGGGGCAGGCGATCGGCCATAATCGCCGCCGACGTGACGGTGCCGGTGGTGACCAGCAGTGTCAGGTCGGGTCTTTCCGCATGGATCCGTTCCACCAGGCTGAGGATGGAAATCGATTCGCCGACACTGGCGGCATGGATCCAGGTCACGGGACCTGTCGGCCGCGCCATTGAGGCGACACCCTGCCGTTCCCGGAACCGGACGGCATCTTCTTTGCCGCGGGCCCGCCGCCGGGCAAGCAGGCCCCGAATGACCGGATTTCCTATAATGGCCGCTATGCGGTAGACGCCAAGAATCACGCCTCCGCCTCCACCACCGCCGGTTCCACGCCGGGCAGGCCCAAAGAATCATCGAGTTGATGGACGATTTGGTTGAGGCGGGCTTCCAGTAGCTTTGCGGTTTTCGCAACGTCCTCGTCGCTGGCGTCGCGGGCAATCTCTATCGGCTCGCCCCATCTGACGATGCCCCGGCTGAACGGCAGGGGAATCATGAGGCGGTCCCAACTGGGGAGCAACCAACTGGGGCGCGCCGTGTAGGCGAGCGGCAGGATAGGGGCGCCGGACAGCCGCGCCGCGTGGACGATCCCCACCGAGGCATGCATGCGGGGACCCTGTGGACCATCGGGCGTCAGACCGACGCATTCGCCGTCTTTCAGGGCGCGCAGCATGGCGCGCATCACGGCGGTGCCACCCTGGGTGGTCGACCCGGAGATGCTGCCGAAACCCAAATGACCGATGGTCTGGGCAATGAGCTGACCATCCGGGTGTTGCGAGACAACCATGTTGAAGCCGGCATCATAAGGCCAGGCTTCCGACATCATGAATAACCGCCCATGCCAGAAGGCGGCCAGAAACGGCTGGCCCTCCGCAAGCTGTCGCGTGGGGAATTCGGCGCCCTCGGTTGTCCAGCGGCCGGTTGACCGCACCAGACGGATATATTGTGCGGTGACCCAGCAGGCGGCGGCACGCGGCGCGGGTTGCCGCATTATGGATTTGAACCAGGCCATCCGTCAGGCAGTTGCCTTGGTAACGGGGTCCACATCCGCCTGACCGGCAAACTGAACCGCATAAAGACGTGCATAGGCGCCGCCCTTGGCGAGAAGCTCGGCATGGCTGCCTGATTCCAGGATGCGTCCGTCTTCCATCACATAGATCCTATCGGCTGCGATGACCGTTGACAGGCGGTGGGCGATGACCACGGTGGTCCGTCCTTCGGTAAGCGTGGTCAGAGCCGATTGCACCTGGCGTTCCGTCTCGCTGTCCAGTGCCGACGTCGCCTCGTCGAGCAGCAGGATAGGGGCGTCTTTCAACATGGCCCGGGCGATGGCAATTCTTTGCCGCTGGCCGCCGGAAAGCCGTAATCCGCGCCCACCCACATGGGTATCATAGCCGTGCTCCAGCGCCATGATGAAATCATGGGCGTCCGCTGCCCTGGCGGCGGCGATAATGTCCTTTTCGCCCGCACCCGGCCTGCCATAGGCGATGTTGGTGGCAATGGTCTCGTCGAACAGGGATATTTCCTGGCTGACCAGGGCGATGGCGCCGCGCAGCGAGCCTACCGTCGTCTCCCGTACATCGATTCCATCCACCGTTACCCGCCCCCTTGCCACATCATAGAAGCGGGGGATCAGATTGAGGATGGTCGATTTGCCGGCTCCCGACGGTCCCACGAGGGCGACGGTCTGTCCGGCGGGAACAACCAGATCGATGCCGTCCAGGGCGGCGATATCGCTGCCGTAGGAAAACGCCACGTCTTCCAGTCTTATTTCGCCGCGGACGCGGTCCAGCGGGCGGGCGTCCGGCCGGTCGACAATGGTCGGTTCCACATCGAGGACATTGAAAACCCGCTGTGCGGCGGCCAATCCCTGCTGCAGCGTCGCGTTCAGATTGGCGATGTCCTTCATGGGCCGGTAGGCGGCGAGCAGGGCTGCAATAAAGGTGACCAGTTCGCCCGGTGTTAAATTGCCATCGATGACCCACAGCCCGCCATACAGGATCACCGCCGCCAAGGCGATGCCGCCCAATGTTTCCATCAGCGGACGGCTGATGGCCTGGGTGCGGGCGATCTTGCGGTAGAGGGCAAACAGATTTTCGATGATGGCCGAGGCCCGGGCGGTTTCGTGGGCCTCCATGGAATAGGCTTTGACGTGCCGCGCACCCTGGAAAGTCTCGTCCAGCAAGGTGGTGAATTCACCGAGCTCAACCTGAGTGCTGGTGGATGCTTTGCGCATGCGTTTGCCGATGCGCACGATGGGGTAGATGGCGAGCGGGAAGCCGACAAAGGCGATCACCGCCAGCTGCCAGTTCATCAGGAACATGACGGTCACATAGCCGGCCAGCATGAATGTGCTTTTCACCAGCCCGGTGATGGATTTCGCAATGGAAAACCGCAGCGCATTGGCGTCGTTGGTAAAGTGCGAAATCAGCACACCCGTCGCGGTGCCCTGAAACAGGGCGAGGTCGGCTCTGATGACACGGGCATACATGGAAGATTGGAGATCCGAGACCAGCCGGTGGCCGATCACCTCCATGAAGACGGCTTCAATATAGCCGGCGATTCCGGTGACCAGCGCCAGACCCAGAATGCCGCCTGGAATGAGGTAGAGAAGTGTCCTGTCCTGGTTGATCAGGATATCATCCAGCACCGGTTTGAGCAGATAAAGCATCGCCGCCGACGCCGCGGCGACAATGATCATGCAGATGACGGCGACGATGAAACGGCCGGTCTGGGGGCGCAGATGAACGCGCGCCAGACGGCCCACCAGATCCCTGGTGGTCCGCGCCGCATCGTCCTGTATTCCCGGGGAAGAGGACCGGTTTTTGTCTGACACGCTATAGCGCTCCAAATCGCGCGCACCTTCGAAGCGCGATTCTATAACACGGGCCCGAGTCAGGGCCAATCAGAAGCGCTGCTTCCCACACCGAAGAAGATTTGTCGTGATTTCACTCAAATCGCTGGTATATCATTCTGACCAAAGATTTAGCGTATTTCGAGCCAGAAACGGCCCGACAAAAAGGAGAAATGCCAGATGACAAGCAAAACCTGGAATTACAGCGGGATTTTCCCCGCCATGCAGTGTCCGTTTAATCAGGACCTGTCAATCGACGAGAAGAACCTCCGGGAATTTACGGCCTGGCTGATGAGTTTCGATGGTGTCGGCGGGTTGGTGCCCAACGGCCATACCGGTGAAGTGTTCGCCCTGACCAGCGCTGAACGCACCGAAGTCACGCGCATCGTCGCCGATGAGGTGGGCGGAAAAATTCCGGTGGTCAGCGGGCTGTGCCGCGAGGGTATTACCGAAGCCTGTGAAGACGCTGAAGCCGCCCGCGATGCCGGCGCCGCCGGACTTCTCGTGATGCCGCCCCATTACTGGCTGCGGTTCGGCATGGAGCCGGAGCATGTGGTCGATTACTTCGACGCCATCGGCAAGGCCAGCGGCCTCGATCAGGTGGTCCATGTCTACCCGGCCTGGTGCAAGGCATCCTATTCGGAAGAACTGCTCCGGACATTGGTTCAGCTGCCGTGGGTCAAATGCGTCAAGCTCGGCACCCGCGAGATGAACAAATATGCCCGTGACATCCAGGCCATCCGCGCCGGCGATCCGTCGGTGACCATTCTCACCTGCCATGACGAATATATCCTGCCGTCCATGGTGCAGGGGGTCGATGGCGCGCTGGTGGGATTTGCCTCGTTCATTCCCGATCAGATCACCGAGCTTTACGCCTGTGTGAAATCCGGTGACCTGACCCGGGCCATGGATATCCAGAACCGCATCAATGCTCTCAAGGACGCCGTCTATGGCGAAGGCGAGCCCACCGGCGATGCCCATGCGCGCATGAAGGTGGCTATGGTGCTGACCGGCCGGCTTGGTTCCTACGTGACCCAGCCGCCGATCCGCGAACCCGATGCCACGACAATCGACGAAATCCGCAAGGCGCTCACCGACGCTGGCATGCTGGCCCAGCAGGCGGCGGAATAAACGGTTTCACAATTCGGACTGTAGGGGCGGGTCTCTTTTCGCGAAAGCTGGGGGCCGCCCTTATTTTTTTATTCTGTAGACCCAATTGTCACCCCGGCCTTGAGCCGGGGTCTAGTTATTGTGAAGAACACTGGATCCCGCCCATGGGCGTGAAGCGCACTTGGGTCCGTGATGACAAACGAGAGGGGGGCTTTAAACCCCCGCTACGGTCATGCCGTCGATCCGGAGTGTCGGGGCGTCGGTGCCGAATTTGAACACCAGATCGTTGGCCGGCCGGAGCGCCTTGAACATGTCGTTGAGATTGCCGGCGATGGTCATTTCGCTGACCGGGAAGGCAATTTGGCCCTTCTCGATCCAGAAACCGCTGGCGCCCCGGCTGTAATCGCCGGTGAGGCCGTTGATCCCCATGCCGATCAGTTCGGTGACATAAAAACCTTCCTCGATATCGGCCATCAGCTCTTCCGGTGTCGGCTCACCGGCTTCGAGATAGATGTTTGTCGCGCCGGGCGAGGGTGGGCCGCCGGTGCCGCGGGACGCATTGCCGGTGGAGGCCAGCCCAAGCTGCCGGGCCGACGCCAGATCGAGGATCCAGGTGGTGAGCTTGCCGTCTTCGATCAGCGTTTTCTTGCTGGTCAGAAAACCTTCGCCATCGAATGGCTTGGAGCGCAGGCCGCGCGGGCGGAGCGGGTCGTCGACGATGTTGATGCCCGGTGAGAAGACCGCCTCGCCCATGGAGTCCTTGAGGAACGATGTGCCGCGGGCGATGGAGGCGCCGTTGATGGCGCCGGTCAAATGACGCACCAGCCCGCCTGAGACCCGCGGGTCATAGACAACCGGAACCTGCGTGGTTTTCATCTTGCGCGCGCCGAGCCGTTTGACGGCCCGCTCGCCGGCGCTTTTGCCGATCTCTGCTGGCGACGGCAAATCCTCCATATAGACCGCTGAGGCGTAATCGTAATCGCGCTCCATGTCGGTCCCCTCGCCGGCGATGACCGACGCCGAGAAGCTGTTGCTGGAGACCGCATAGGTCTGGGCGAAACCGTTGGTCGCGGCCAGCGCGATGCTGGCATGGCTCCACCCCACATCGGCGCCTTCCGAATTGGTGACGCCGGGGACTGCCCGCGCCGCATCTTCGGCGTCGATGGCAATATCGATCAGCGCCTGGGTTTCCGGTTCGGAGGGGTCGTAAATATCGAGCTTGGGGATCTTGGTGGCGATTTGGCCCGGTTCGGCAATGCCGCAATAGGGATCGTCGGGCGCGGCCTTGGCCATGGCGATGGCGCGCTCGACCATTTCGTCCAGGGCGTCGTCGGACTGGTCGGTGGAAGAAACGATGGCCTGGCGCTTGCCGACAAACACCCGCAACCCCACATCGGCCGATTCCGAGCGTTCCAGCTTCTCCGGCTTGCCCAGCCGTTGCGAGATTTCGAGCGACGCGCTGTCGAACACCAGCGCATCGGCCCCGTCGCCGCCGGCCTTTTTTACCCGGTCCAGAAGACCATCCAGAATGTCGAGCGGCTTCTTTCCGCTAGCCATGATTCACCTTTTCGAAATGCGATAACCCCAACGCAAATGTCTTACGCCAAGCGCTGAATCGGGGACAGTAACAAATGCGCTATGGACAAAGCGAAAAGCTACTTCCAGATCGCCTTGCCGCTGCCCGGTAGGCCAAGATCGCTCCACATCTCGTTGACCCGCTCGATGGTGGCATCGTCCATGCGGGTCTTGCGGCCCCACTCGCGGTAGGTTTCAGGGGGGATCTTAGCGGTGGCGTCGATGCCCATCTTGGAGCCGAGGCCGGAGACCGGTGAGGCGAAATCGAGATAATCGATGGGGGTGTTCTCGACCATCATGATATCGCGGGCCGGATCCACGTTGGTGGAGATCGCCCACATGACATCCTTCCAGTCGCGCGCGTCGATATCCTCGTCCACGCAGATCACGAACTTGGTGTACATGAACTGGCGCAGATAGGACCACACGGCCATCATGATGCGCCGCGCGTGGCCGGGATAGGATTTCTTCATGGACACCACGGCGACACGATAGGAACACGCCTCCGGCGGCAGCCAGAAATCGCGGATTTCGGGAAACTGCTGGATCAACAGCGGCACGAACACGTCGTTGAGCGCCTCGCCCAGCACCGACGGCTCATCCGGCGGCCGGCCGGTAAAGGTCGACAGATAAATGGGATCGCGCCGCATGGTGATGGCGCTGAGGGTGAAGATTGGGAATTTCTCCACCGAATTGTAATAGCCGGTATGGTCGCCATAGGGGCCTTCATCGCCAAAATCGGTCAGCGAGACATGGCCCTCCAGCACGATCTCGGCCTGGGCCGGGACTTTCAGGGGCACGGTCTTGCAATCCACTAGCTCGACGCTCTTGCCGCGCAGCAGCCCGGCGAACTGATATTCGGAAATGTTCTCCGGCACTGGCGCGACGGCGGCAATGATAGTCCCCGGATCGGCGCCGATCACCACCGCGGCGGGCAGGGGCGCGGGAGCGTCACCGCTGGCCTGTCTGGCATGGGCCTCGGCGCCACCGCGATGACGCAGCCAGCGCATGAGGGTGGTGTTGCGCCCGGTTACCTGCAGCCGGTAGATGCCGAGATTGGGACCGTTATTGCCTTCTGTGACCACCAGCGGCCAGGTGATCAGCGGCGCCGGTTCGCCCGGCCAGCAGGTCTGGATGGGCAGGCGCGCGAGATCGATGTCATCGCCTTGCAGCACCACCTCCTGGCACGGTGCGCTCGAGACGGTCTTGGGCTTCATGGCGAAGACGGTCTTGACCATGGGCAGCATGTCGAGCGCTTCGCGCCAGCCGCCGGGCGGTTCGGGCTGACGCAGGAAGGCGAGCTGATCGCCGAAAGCGCGGAGCTCGCCCGGTTCGCGCTGCATGCCGGCGGCGACCCGCTTTACGGTGCCGAATAAATTGGCGAGCACCGGGATATTGTTCGGCTGGCCATCCGGGCCCACCGGATTTTCAAACAGCACGGCGGGGCCGCCCTCGGCGAGTAATCTGGTCTGGATTTCGGTGATTTCCAGCGCTGTTTTGACGGGCGCGGAGACCCGCACCAACTCGCCGTCGCGCTCCAGCGCCTCGATAAAATCTCTCAGGCTCGCAAAGGCCATGAAGAACCTATGTGTCGGGTAACCATCCTGCTTGGCAATTGTGTAACACGTTGCGGATAGTTTCGCGCCCGCCCATATGGTGAAAATCACCTCACCGATTCAAGAGTATGGAAACGGTATGTCACATAATTGGGTCGTCGGCGGTTCCCGCCTGATTATCGGGTCAGGTCAAAAGCTCGAGGCGAGCCCTACCGGCTTGCTGCCACAGATGAAGCGCCGGCGGCGCAGCAGTTCGTCTTCAATGAAATTGACATCGGCCTGCTCGAAATGGAACTGGTAGAAAGAATCTTTCATCAGTTCGACCATTTCGTCGAAGGCCGCGTCGGTTATGTCCATGAAGCGGTGTATCTGCTCAAGGTCCTTATTGGAGTATCGAGTTGGGCCGCCCATGATCGAGCCGAGAAATTCGGTGTGGTGGCGAATAAGCCCCGTGAAATCTGAATCCTCAAAATAGGATGCGATAAAATTCGAGGTCGGCACTTTTTCAAAAAAAGCCCTGGCCACCCGATTGATGGTCGAATATCCGCCAACACGGTCGAACATGGTTTCGGCCATTTGTGCCCCCGATAGAATTTTTTCCTGACGGTTTATTAACCGGGGAAAACTTGCCGATTGGTTAAAACCGGCAAACCGTCACATCAAATTTTTTTTGGGGCAGTGGATTTTTAACGGCTGTGCTTGATCTCGCCCTCGAGGTCATAGAGGCTGATCTGGCCAAAACCCTTGATGTCGAATTCGCCCTTGGGGGCGCACATGAAGTCGTCTTCGATCAAATTATAGGTTTCTTCGCACAGGGTTATGTGCATGGGCTCGGAAAAGGCTTCCATGCGGGCGGCGAGGTTCACCCCTGGTCCGAAAATGTCATAGACGTATTTCTGGACGCCCACGATGGATCCGATCAGCGGGCCGGAATTGATGCCGATGCGGCAAATCCATTGTTCCGCGTGCGCCGCGTTGCGTTTTTCCAGGTAACGCCGCATGCGCAGGGCGAGCTTCGCGATGTTACGAGCGTGATCCGGCGTGGTTTCGGGGACGCCGGATACCGCCAGATAGGCGTCGCCGATGGTCTTGATACGCTCACAGTCGAACATCTCGGCGATGCGGTCGAATGCTGAGAAAATATCGTTGAGTTCGGAGATAAGCGCGCTGGGGTCCTGTGAGACAGCCATTTCAGTGAAATTGACGAAATCGAGCATCAGGACCGAAGCGCAATCGAACTTCTGCGGCGTCGATGTGCCGTACTCGCGCATTTCCTCATAGATCGAACGCGGCATGACATTGAGCAAAAGTTTTTCCACGCGCTCTTTCTCGCGTTGCAGCTCACGGGCATGCTTTTCCGAAATTTCGGAATAGGACGCGAGCATGTATTCGGCTTCCTTCTGCTTGGACATGTCACGGCATTCCACAAGCAGCGGCGATTCCTCGTCATCGGCGGAAAGAGGTTTAATTTCGATGGTCAGTGGAATAGTACGGGCACCGATCTTGGTTTCGCATTCCTGCAAAAAGGGGCGCCCCCGCTTAATACGATCGCTGGCGCGTTCAGCCTTGAAATCCGGCAGGCGGTTTTGGAGACCTTCTTTTTCATCCTCCGGCGGTGGGAACCACTGAAAGAATTTTGCGTTTTCGAATTGAATGGCCCAGCTCTCGCGATCCACAAGCGCGACGCCGTAATTAAGCGACTGAAGCATTTGACGCAGCGGCACGGTGGTGTCGACAGCGCCATTATCCGAGACGACCTTGAGGTTGGTCATGCGACTTCTCTGACGACAATGAAGCGCTTGCGGCTCATCATTTCGCTTTGGACGGCGCCGATGTCGGTATCGTCGAAATCGAAATCCTCGAGGGTCTCCTTGAGAAGCGCCACCATCTCCTGAAATTCCGCCTCGTTGATGTTCAAACGGCTGTGGACCCGTTCCAGCTCTTCGTTGGAATAGCTGGCCGGCCCGCCCATCAGCGATGCGATAAATTTCGTCTGGTGTTCGATCTGCTTCGACATTTCGACATTTTCGAAATACGGCGCTAGCAGGGGTGAATCGAGCGCTTTGTCATAAAATGCCGAGACGACTTTGCTGACACTTGCGAAACCGCCATAGCGGTGAAACATGCTTTGGGTCATTGTCAGCCCCTTACTTGCCCGTAATCATTTGTTATTCCCAGCGTTCAATTGCTATATCGACGCTGGCTACCCGCTTTCCAAGCCTATACCAATAGACGCCAGGTAGCCAGCAATCGGTAAATAGAAGCCTAATCATCCATTTGTATGACGAGTTCTACCGGCAGGGAATTTGAGACGATGTCATACACTGGGGAGTACATGGCGAGTTCTCGCAATTGGTCCGCCGTCGCGTCGCTTTTTACGGTCATGGTGACGCGTACATGGTGGTAACCCTTGCGCACGTCGTCCGACAGGCCGAGGAATCCGCGTAAATCCAGGTCGCCTTCCAGCTTCGAGCTGATTGCCTCTATATGGATGCCCCGGACGGCGGCGTGATAGGCCATGGTGGTCGTCAGGCAGGCGGCCAGGCCGTGAAGCACGAATTCCACCGGGTTGGGGGCCTTGTCGTTGCTGCCAAGGATCGCGGGCTCGTCGGCTTCCATGACGAAGGCTTCCGTGCGGCTTTGATCCTCCTGGCAGGCACCGTAAAACCCCTTGACGGTTGACCGGTTGTGGCCGCCGTCGATCCATTGGTTGGCCGCTCGGAACTGGAACTTGGCGATATCCGAATTGCCTTTTACCTGGTCGATGACGTCCATGACGTAATCCACGTCGACGCCATTTTCGATGTTGGTGGTCTGGTCGGTTGCTGCCTGTGTGGTCATTTTCAATCTCCTGTCTCTTCGGTTTCGGATGACGGTGCGGTGTTCGCGCCGTCACGTTGGAAAGTAGGAGCTGACCCTATTGATCGATACTGCGCGATCTGTAGTATTCAACTACATAATCTGGAGTTCACCAAAGAGGTGGTGACATGACCTCATACGGCCAGTTTTGTCCGGTCGCGAAGGCAACCGAGGTAATCGGCGAGAAATGGAGCCTGTTGATCCTGCGGGAGCTGTTTATGGGGACCTGCCGGTTCAACGATTTTCAACGGTCCATGTCCCGTATATCCCCCACCATCCTGACCAAACGCCTGAAACATTTCGAAGAATGCGGTGTCATCGCGCGCAAGCGCCTGTCCGGTAAAAAGGGTTACGAATACCGCCTGACTCCCGCCGGCAAGGAACTCGAGCCATTGATCGAGACCCTCGCTGTCTGGGGCATGCGATGGGCGCGAGGCCGGATGTCCGATGACGAACTCGATGTGGAGCTGTTGATGTGGGACATCCATCGCCGCATCCAGACACACCATTTGCCCGATGGGCAGACCGTGTTGTGCTTCTCGTTCAATGATCTGGACAAACACAAGACCTGGTGGCTGGTGATCGAGGGCGAAGATGTCGATCTCTGCACCGAGGATACCGGCAAGGACGTTGATCTCTACGTCACGACTGAACTCCGTACCATGGTGGAAATATGGGAGGGTGACGCCGATCTGACAAAGGCGATGGGGGACGATCGTGTCATGGCCGTCGGTGACAAAAGCCTGATCCGCACCATGCCTGACTGGTTTGGTCTGTGTTCCTTTGCCGATATTCGCCCGGCGGACCCGCACGCCGATGCGGCGCCGCGCTGACCAGGAGAGGATCATGAACGACCGGATGAAATGGTTCGAAAACGCGCGGCGCAGGATGTTTGATAATGCCGACGGTGTTGGCGTTGTTCTGGTGCGCGGGTTCCATTTGCTGGCACTTTTCGCGATTGGGGCGACCATCGTTTGGGCCGCGATCTTCGCGTTTCTGGAGATGGCCGAGCGGGGTCATGCCGGGGTCGAAGATATTCTGCTCCTGTTTATCTATCTGGAGCTTGGCGCCATGGTCGGGATTTATTTTACGACCAACCACATGCCCGTGCGATTTCTGATCTATGTCGCGCTGACGGCTTTGACCCGGCTTTTGATTGGCATGGTCAATTTCGAGCATATCGATTTAAAGACCGCTATCAATACGCCTCATATGGGGCTGATCGTCGTCACCAGTGGTATTCTGCTGCTGTCCGTGGCCGTTCTGGTGCTGCGCTTTGCGTCGTATAAATATCCGTCGGAGCATCCCAGCATACGCGACACCGAGACCGGTCAGGCCGATGACATGGCATAATTTCAGTATCCGGCGCCATGATGAATGATCCAGTCGGCCACGCTAAAGCCTATCCGTTTCCCGCCCCCGATCACTGTTTTCTATATGAGGGTGGTGGCTGGAAAAGACTGCATGACGGGGTCGAGACCACAGGCCGGTCACCGGTTCTGGCGGCGGGGTCCAACCAGTCGCCCGAGCAACTCGCCCGTAAATACGGCGGGATGACGGACATTGGCGCTATTCCGGCCCAACGCGGCCGGCTGCATGATTTCGATGTGGTGTATGCGGCGCATTTGGCGCGATACGGTTCCGTGCCGGCGACCTTCCAGCGCTCCCCCGGGACGGCTGTCACCGTTTTCGTATTGTGGCTGACCGACGAGCAGCTACAGCGCATGCATGAGACCGAGGGTAATTACACCTATGACCATTTGAACGACATCCTCATAGAGTTGGATGCGGGCGAAGCGCTAACGGAGGCCTTCGCCTATTCGTCCAAAATCGGCTGTCTCGCACATGAGGGCGACTGTATCGGACTGGCGGAAATTGCCGCCCGTAATCGCCGATTTCGCGCCCTGCGCCAGGCGGAGGTGCTGGCGCTGATCCGCGACAGGCTGGATCCCGGCACGGACCTGGATTTGTTTATTTCCCAACACGCCGGCGAGTATGACGTCTTGCGGGAGCGGTCGAAGCGTCTCGGCGATGACGCGATCTCAACGTCCTATCGTCGACGAACCATTCTCGCGCTGTAAGGCGCCAGCCTTCGGCCCTCCTGCCGCGGGCCCACCAGTGGCCCGACGATCGACTGATCGTTTGTCCGGCGGCTCGGGCAGTATCCAGCTAAATCATGAGCTGCAGCATGTAGAGCGCCCCTGCACCGGCTATCAAAAGCGACACCAGGGCGAAAATCGGCAAAATATAGCTCGAGGATTTTCCACCCATCCGCCTGGCGTCACCTTGATAACGCCGGCGTCGCGCTTCGGAATGCCGACCGGTCCTGGATGGTCCTTCCCGGGCCTGGGAAGATCCGGATTTTTTGCGGCCGCTGGCGTCGCCGGTGGTAAAAATGGTGGTGCTGCTAGCGGCATCGGTTGCCTCGTCGAAGATTTCCTCGGTGATGGAAAGCGCCGCGTGCGTGCCGGTCCCCTTCAGGCGTCTGGTTTCCGCCATTGCTGAATCACTATCCTCATAGACGGAATTGAAGATCCATTTCCCATTGGTGAACGTATGTAATTCATATGTTTTCATTGCATCCCTGCCTGTTGTTCGTAGAGGACAGATTTTCTCTGCCGGTATTTGTAAGTGCATTTTAGAATTTAGACGTAAAAGGCACATTAATTGTTTGCATTAATGGAATAAAATCGACTCTTATTCAGTCTTTATCCAAATCGATAACTTGATAAATACCAATAAATTTTTATGAAAAAGACCGTTACATTGGATTGGTGTACCGGTGTCTTGCTTGTGTTTCCCACGATATTTGCGTTCGTTGCCCGCCGCACCGGCATTCGACCGCGGCTAAGGCGTGAAGGACCAGATTGTCGTGATACGCGATAGATTGTCTTCCAGATCCAGGCTGGTCGGTACGTCATAGGTCGCCACAGATTCCACACCCTCTTGCGGCAGATAGGCGCGCCCCGGATCGCAGGCCAGCACCAGCCCGCCGGCTCGGGCCGCCGCTGACAACCATTGTGCAATGCTGCTTGCCATGGCGCGTTCATAGAAAACGTCGCCCGCCAGGATCACGTCCCACCGGGCGGGTGGGGATTCCAGGGTCAAATCCATGCCATTCATCGCGAGAGTGACATTGTTGAGGGCTGCGTTGAGGGTGATGGCGGTCAGGGACAGCGGATCGATGTCATTTGCCGTGACAGAGCGCGCGCCGGACTTGGCGGCGGCGATGGCCACGATCCCCGAGCCGGCGGCGATGTCGAGGACTCTCTTGCCTCTTACAATGTCGGGATGATCCAGAATATGGCGGGCGAGAGCCTGACCGCCGGGCCAGGCGAAGGCCCAGAAAGGCGGCTCTATGTTGGCATCTTCGAGCGAGTCCGCCGTCGCCTGCCAGAGCGGGGTTACTTCGGTCGCCAATTGAAGCCGGATCTCCGGCACCAGCGGCGCGCAGTCGATGGTCGTACTGTCCGTGATGAAACTGTCCTGCGATACGCTCACCCGGCAACCGGACCGTACAGCACCTGCCCACCGAGAATGCCCGCCAGGAATATCCAGGCGTAAAGGCGGTTGGATTTGAACTTGGCGAGGCAATCCTTGGGATTATTGATATCCACATCCCATACCTGCCACATCAGCTGGGATGCTCCCATTCCCACGCCCGCGAAGAACAACCAGCCATGCCCTCCTGTAATTCCGGCCAATGCGAACAGGGCGGTTGCCATCGCGTAGAAGGTATAGAGCCAGGGCTTGCTGCCGAGGCCGAGGCGCCGCGCGGTCGATTTTACGCCCGCGCCGGGGTCGTCGCGGCGATCCTGATGGGCGTAGATGGTGTCATAGCCCAGAGTCCAGAAGATGCCGCCGGCATAGAGCAGCAGGGCGGGCAGGGGGAGGTCGCCTCTGACCGCCGCCCAGCCCAGCAGCGCGCCCCAGTTGAAAGCCAGCCCC
>JABJKO010000342.1 GCA_018660305.1 Rhodospirillaceae bacterium | reverse complement strand
GAACGATTACACACGACCGCCACCGCCCGATATAACGCCCCGACAGCTGGCCATATTCGATCAGGCCTGGCCGCGCTTTTCCGACGCGGAAATGACGCGCCGGCGCGCGGCCGTCGAAGGCATCATGGCGGAAAATGATGTCACCCATCTTCTGATGTACGGCGCCGGCGGGCGCGGCTCGGCGGTCCCCTGGCTGACCGATTGGTCGGTGACCACCGAGGTGATCGGTATCACGACTCCGGGCGAGCGCGATGCGCTCTATATCCAGTATTTCAATCATGTTCCCTTTGCCGAACGGCAGATCGACCGGGCGGACGTCCATTGGGGCGGCGCCTCGACCATTCAGACCGCCATCGCGGAGTTGAAGCGCCGTGGTGGCACCGGCGCCCGGGTGGGCGTTATCGGCGCGTTGCCGTTTGGTCCCTACGAGGCGCTGAAGGAGACGGCATCCCATGTGATCAATCTCAATGGCGCCTTTACGCGGCTTCGCCTGACAAAATCCGACGAGGAGCTGGACTGGTTCCGCATTGGCGCGGCGCTGAGCGATCTTTCCATCGACGCGCTTCTTCGGGAAATGCGGCCGGGCCTGACCGAGCATGAGCTGGCCGATATCGTCGAGCATGCCTACGTGCCGTGGGGTGGCCGGTCGGGTATTCATTTCTTCGGTGTCACGCCCATGGCCAATCCCGAGCTTTATGTGCCGGCTCAGTTCACCTCCAATCGGCCGGTCGCCGCTGGTGACATAGTCTTTACAGAAATCACGGCCTCGTTCTTCGATTATGGCGGGCAGGTGCTGCGAAGCTTTGCCGTCGATTGTGAGCCGACAAAGCTCTATCGCGATCTCCACGACGCCGCGGAGGCGGGCTATGACGCCATTGTCGCCGCCGCCAAGCCCGGCGCGACGGCGGCGGATCTGATCGCCGCCGGCCAGATTATCGAAGAGATGGGCTTCACCCATTGCGATGATCTTATCCATGGCTATGGCGGGGGATATCTGCCGCCTGTACTGGGACTGCCCAGCCGCCGCGACGAACCGACGCCGGACATTACCCTGGAAGCCGGCATGATGATGGTGGTGCAGCCCAACGTGACGGATAAAGACAAGACCGCCGGTGTCCAGACCGGTGATTGTATCGTCGTCACCGAGACCGGCGGGAAGTCGCTCCACAAGGCGCCGGGCGGGTTCCTGGCGGCCGGTCACGAATATCGGATTGAAGGACTCGACGATGGCGGATGACGGATGGATGGAGACCCACCGGGCCGTTGTTTTCCCATGGCATTGCGATCATCTGGGCCATATGAACGTCCGGTGGTACGGCCATTTCTTCGATGATGCCGGCTTTCATTTATGGTCCCGCATCGGGCTCAGCCACGCGACGCTGAAAGAACGGGGCGTCGTCACCGTCATTGCCAGCATCAAGACGGATTTTCGCCATGAATGCGGCGCCGGAGAGCTGGTTCTGGTCCGCAGCGCCTTCACCAAGCTGGGAACCAAGAGCCTGACCATGCATCAGCGCATGTCCAACGCGGAAACCGGTGATCTCATCGCCACACAGGAGGTCATAGAGGTGTTTTTCGACGTGGCGGACCGTACCGCGACCGCGATGCCCGGAGATATTCGTACCAAGTTACAGGATGTTCTTGCCGCCGCTGATTGATCCGCGGGAAGTCTCCAAAACATGAATTTTCCACCTGGAATTCGGGTCGAATTGACACGACTGTGCAAGTATGATGAGTTTCTCGCAATCGATTGCAGAAACGCTTCAACATGGCGTCGAGACAGTGTTGACCGTTTCAGGCAATATGAAAATCTGTGTCAGTAGGAGGATGCCACGATGGCTTCAGACAGTGGCCGCGGAAAGCTGAGTGAACCGTCCATCATCACGCCGGACCAGATCGATCCCGGCTATCATTGGGACCGCGCCATACCCGCGCCAGGTCATTCCGCCGTTGATTTTGAGGAGCGGATCAATTTTCGCCGCTTGCACGATTACCGGCTGGCCCGGTCGCGACAGGCTCTGAAGAATTCCGACCTTGGCGCGCTTCTCTGTTTTGACAACAACAACATTCGTTACATCACCTCCACCGCCATCGGAGAATGGTCGCGCGACAAAGTCTGCCGCTATGCGCTGCTTGCGGGCGATGCCGAACCTCATCTCTGGGATTTCGGATCCGCCGCGGTTCATCACCGCCTGCATTCACCGTGGCTGCAGCAGGGATGCTGCCATGCCGGGATGCTGGGGTTGCGCGGTACGGTTCCGCCCGACGCCGGCCTGATGAAATCAGCCGCCGAAGAAATCAAAGCCATGCTGGTGGAGATCGGCGTTGCCGACATGCCCATCGGTGTCGACATCGTCGAGCCACCCATGCTGTTCGAACTGCAGAAGGTGGGGCTTGAGATTCGCGATGGCCAGCAGGTCATGCTGGATGCGCGGGAAATCAAGAATATGGATGAGATTACCCTGCTGAACATGGCCGCTGCCATGGTTGATGGGGTGTATCAGATGATCTCCGAGGAACTGAAACCCGGCGTGCGGGAATCCGACATCGTCGCCATGGCCAACAAGTACCTGTACGAGCATGGTTCGGACGACGTGGAAGCCATCAACGCCATATCCGGCGATCGCTGTATCCCACATCCTCACAATTTCACCGACCGCATCGTGAGGCCGGGCGATCAGGCGTTTTTCGATATCATCCAGGCCTATATGGGCTATCGCACCTGCTATTACCGGACGTTCAATGTGGGCAAGGCGACCGATTCGCAACGGGATGCCTACAAGAAGGCGCGGGAATGGATCGACGCGTCCATTTCCCTCGTCAAGCCGGGCATGACCACCGACGAAATCGCCAAAGTCTGGCCCAAGGCCGAAGAATTCGGCTGTGCCAATGAAATGGAGGCGTTCGCCCTCCAGTTCGGCCATGGCATCGGGGTGGCGCTGCACGAACGCCCCATCATCAGCCGCCTGTGTTCTTTCGAGCATCCCAGCGAGATCAAGGAAGGCATGGTCTTCGCGCTGGAAACATACTGTCCGGCGAGCGATGGATATTCGGCGGCCCGGATCGAGGAGGAAATCGTCGTGACCGATGACGGGTGCCGGATTATCACGCTTTTCCCGGCGGACGAGCTGCCCATTTCCAACCCGTACTGAGTAATTTAGTGGCTACACAGAACACCCCACCGGGTCAGGATCTCGCAAACGATGATATCGGAGAGGACACCCGCCTCGCCCTGTTTCGCAGCCAGATCGAAATCCGCCAGGTGGAGCAGAAGGCCTACGATCTTTTTCTTCAGAATCTGATCAAGGGCACCAGCCATCTGGCGCTGGGTCAGGAGGCCGTGGCGGCCGGCTTTGGCGTGGCCATGCGGCCGGACGATTACACGTTCTGCACCTATCGCGGGCATCACCACAATCTGGCGCGCGGCGCCTCCATGACCGGCGTTCTCGGCGAGCTGATGGGGCGCGATTGCGGATTGCTGCGCGGCAAGGGTGGGTCCATGCATCTCACCAGCGCCGAACATGGTGTCCTGGGGTCCTACGCCATCATCGGCGCGCATCTGCCCATCGCCATGGGGGCGGCCTGGTCGGCGCAATATCGCAAAACCGAACAGGTATCGGTGTGCTTCTTCGGCGACGGGACCACCAATATCGGCGCCTTTCATGAGGCGCTCAACATGGCGGCGGTATGGAAGCTGCCGGTCATCTTCGTGTGCGAAAACAATCTCTATATGGAATACACCCCGATCGGTGACGTGACGGCGGTGGAACATCCGGCAGCCGACCGCGCGGCCGGCTATGGGTTGGAGAGCATCATTGTCGATGGCAACGACGTGGATGCCGTCTATCGTGTGGCGCAGACGGCCCTGAATCGGGCCCGCGCCGGCGACGGCCCGTCCCTGATAGAGTGCAAGACCTATCGCCATTCCGGCCATTCGAGGGCCGATCCCGGAGACTATCGCCCGAAGGAAGAGGTCGAGGCGTGGCTAAAACGGGACCCGGTGCCTTTTTATCGGCGGCGATTGGCCGATTTCGGTATTGCCGAGGACACGCTCGCCGGCATAGAGAGCCAGATTACCGATGCGGTTGAGGCCGCGGCCCAGACGGCGATGGCCTCGCCACCGCCGTCCATCGACCTGCTTGAGATGGATGTCTGGGCGGATGGAGGCGCGGCATGGCGGAACTGACCTACCGTGAAGCCGTCGCCGCCGGTATTGCGCAGGAGATGGCGCGTGACGACCGTGTGGTCTTTCTGGGCGAAGACGTCGCCGCCGCCGGCGGTGTCTTCAAGGCGACCGTCGGCCTGCTCGATCAATTCGGGCCTGTCCGGGTGCGCGATACACCGATCTCGGAACAGGCCATTCTCGGTGCGGCAATGGGCGCGGCGATGACCGGGCTCCGGCCCATCGCGGAAATCATGTTTTCGGATTTTCTGGCGGTCTGTTGGGATATGATCGCCAACGAAATCGCCAAGAGCCGGTACATGACCAACGGTCAGCTCGGATGCCCGCTGGTTATCCGGACAGCCAATGGCGGTGGGTCGCGCTTTGGCGCGCAGCATTCGCAAAGCGTCGAGAACTGGGCCATGGCCGTGCCGGGTATCAAAGTCATCGCGCCCTCGACACCTGCCGATGTGAAGGGGCTGCTCGCGGCGGCCATACGCGATCCCGATCCGGTTCTGTTTTTTGAACATAAATCCCTCTATGCCATGAAAGGCGAGGTGCCCGACGGCGAGCATGTGGATGAGCTTGGCACGGCGCGGGTTCTGCGTGAGGGCGATGATGTAACCATTCTGGCACTGGCTGCCATGGTGCCCCGCGCCCTGGCCGCTGCCGAGCGGCTGGAGGATGAGGACGGCGTGTCGGCGACCGTGGTCGACGTCCGGTCCCTGGTGCCCCTCGATACACAGACCATATTAGGAGAGGTCGTAAAGACCGGACGGGTTGTCACGGTGGAGGAAAATCCCCGGCTTTGCGGCTGGGGGGCGGAGATCGCCTCGATCATTGCCGACGAGTGTTTTTACGATCTGGATGGTCCGGTGATCCGCATTACGACACCGCACATACCGCTGCCGTCGGCGGATCATCTCGAGGATCTCGCCATGCCGTCGGTGGACCGCATCGTGGAAACCATCCGCCAGCGCGTCGATTAAATTGCAGGGATAGGAAAAGCCTGATGGATATCGTCATGCCTCAGCTCGGCGAAACCGTCGCCGAAGGGACAGTGACCGTCTGGCATAAGAAGCCTGGCGATCGCGTCGAGGCCAATGAGCTGCTGTTTGAAGTCTCCACCGATAAAGTCGATACCGAAATTCCGGCGCCAGCCACCGGAACCCTGGTTGAAGTCATCGTCCAGGAGGGGGAGACCGTCGAGGTGGGGGCGCAGCTTGGTATCCTTCAGGTGGAAGGGGAGCAGGCCGGGACCGCACCGGCCGCCACAATCGCGCCGACCCGACCGGCAGCCGTCAGGCCAGGGACACCGACAACCGATCCATCCGCACCGCCACCGCCTCTGTCGCCGGTGGTCAGCCGTCTTCTGGCCGAACATGGCCTGTCACCGGATGATGTGGCGGGTACCGGCACGGGCGGGCGCATCAAACGCAAGGATGTCCTCGATCATGTGGCGACGGGCGGTCAGGGTGCGCGTAGCGGTGCGGCGCCGGCGTCGGGAGATCACCGCGTTGTACCCTTTAACACCGCCCGGAAACGCACGGCCGATCATATGGTGCGATCGAAGGCAACCAGCCCGCACGTGCTGCAGGCCGTCGAAGTGGATTTTCATCGGATTGCCGATGTTCGCGCGGTGCACGCCGCTGACTGGAAAGCGCGCGAAGGATTTGCGCTGACCTATCTTCCCTTTATCGCGCGAGCGGTTTGCCAGGCGATTGGTGATTTTCCCAACGTCAATGCCAGCATCGACAAGGAGTCGCTTCTTGTGTGGCAGGAAATTCATCTGGCCATCGCGGTCGATCTCGATTTCGATGGTCTGGTGGCGCCGGTTATCCGCGGCGCGCAGAAAAAAACAGTAGCGGATCTGGCCCGTTCTATCGCGGATTTAGCATCGAAAGCCCGCAATAAATCCCTGTCGCCCGACGATTTTTCCGGTGGCACCTATACCATTTCCAATTCCGGCGTGTTCGGCACCATGATTACCGCCCCCATCATCAACCAGCCTCAAATCGCTATCCTGTCGACAGACGGCATTAAAAAACGGCCGGTGGTGATTGAAACCGATGATGGTGATGACATCGTCGTGCGCCCGGTTGGTATCCTGGCGCAATCATTCGATCATCGGGCCATAGACGGCGCCTATTCGGCGGCGTTCCTGAAGCGGATCAAGGATATCATCGAAGAAACCGACTGGGGATCAGCGCTGGATTAGCGCGGTCTCGCTGTGGATCGGCGTATGACGAGCTCGGGTTCGAGCAGGAGATGCTGGACCGGCAGCGCGGTCTGCTGGACGAGATCGAGAAGGGTTTCCGCCGCCCGTGATCCCATATGGTAGTGCGAAATTCGAACCGTCGTCAGGGGCGGATTTATCCGGCTCAGGAATGGCATGTCGTTGAAGCCGGTAACGGACACATCCCGTGGACAGCGTATGCCGGCCTCGGCAATGGCATCGAAGCAACCAAGGGCCAACAGATCGTTGGCGGCGACAATGGCCGTGAAGGGCTTGCCGTGCGCGAATAACCGGGCGCAGGCCAGGCGGCCGGGCTCTTCGCTGAAGCTGTCGGCCAGTACGATCAAATCGTTGTCCGGCTTAAGGCCGGCCCGGCGCATTGCCTGTCGGAAGCCCCGATTTCTTTGATGTCCGGTGGACAGATTGTTTGGACCACCTACATAGGCGATTTTCTGGTGACCCAGGCCGGCCAGGTGATCGACCACCAGCTTCATCCCCAGCGCCTCATCATTGACGATGCAGGCGATGCCATCGCCATCGACAGTCCGGTTGATCAGCACCAGCGGCGTTTCGTCCTGCTGACAGGCATCGATCAAACTGTCCTTGCGCCGCGCCGTTGCGAGGATCAGCCCATCGACCCGCCGTTCGCGCATGCGGTCGATGGTAACGCTTTCCCGTTCCGGGTCATTGTCGGTATTGGCGATAATCGCCGTGTAACCGGCTGGCGCCAGCTTGTCTTCGATGCCGCGAATGATCGGTGGAAACAGAGGGTTTGTAAGATCGGGGATCACCACGCCGATGGTCAGCGTCCGGTTGGTTCTGAGCGAAGAGGCGATGGGATTTGGTCGATAGCCCAGCTGGTCCGCGGCATCCAGAACCCGCTTGGCAACTTCGGGGGTCACCATGCCGGCGGTCTCGGGATTGAGCGCGCGCGACACCGTCGACGCGTGAACCCCCGCCCTGTCCGCCACATCGCGCAAGGTCGTGCGCGCCTGATCTCCTGGTGTTCGTGCCACGGCAGTTCCTATCCCGTTTCAGGTCATTTTTGCAGGTGCTCTAATTGCGTTCAATCCCGACACTGGTATACTTGGGGCTATTCTGCAATCGATTGCGTGAAATAAGCCGAACGTGCGGCACGGTCAGGAAGTCAC
This sequence comes from Rhodospirillaceae bacterium, assembly GCA_018660305.1. The sequence continues at coordinate 18,790 of JABJKO010000342.1, read as the reverse complement.
AGGAGTTACGGACGATGGCGAACCAGGGTCTCGACAAGCACTCCATCGGATGGGCTGGCGCCGGCCGCATGGGATATTCCATGGCCTCACGGCTTTTGAAAGCGGGCTGCGACGTTGCGGTCTACAACCGGACGCGGGAGAAGGCGGAACCGCTGGCAGAGCTTGGTGCGACAATTGTCGACAAACCCTCTGATCTCGCGGATCGGGATATCGTCTTCACGATGGTTGCCGGACCGGATGATTTTGTGAATGTAGTTACCGGGCCGGACGGTGTGTTGTCGCGTGCCGATGCGACACCAAAATTTCTTATCGACAGCACCTCCGTTTCCGTCGAGGCATCGGCCCTGGTCCGGGCCGCGGCGGAAGAAAAAGGCGTTGGTTTTCTGGCAGCACCTGTCAGTGGCAATGCCAAGGTCGTAAAGGCCGGAAAACTCAGCATCGTCGCCTCCGGCCCCAAGGACACCTATGACGAGGTCCTGCCCTATCTGGAGACGCTTGGCGTCGGCGCCAGCTATGTGGGCGAGGGAGAGGCCGCGCGTATTGTGAAGATCTGTCATAACGTGCTGCTGGGTGTGGTGACGCAATCCTTGGCGGAGATTACAATATTGGCGGAGAAGTCCGGCGTGCCGCGTCACGCGTTTCTCGATTTCATGAATAAGAGCGTTATGGGGTCGGTATTCTCCCGTTACAAATCGCCGGCTTTCGTCAATCTGGATTTTTCCGTCACCTTTACGCCGGCCCTGCTGCGAAAGGATCTCGATCTCGGTCTTGCCGAAGCCCGAAAGCTGGAGGTGCCGATGCCGCTCGCCGCGCAGACCCGAGAACTCGTGCAATCCCTTATCGGCAATGGCTTTACCGATACGGATTTCTCGGAACTCCTGACCCTCCAGGCACAGGCGGCCGGTATGAGTCTGGACTCCGAAAATGTACCGGTTTCCGATGGTTTAAGCGACTGATCCCGATGTCTGAAACATGGCTACTACCTAGATGTGGTTAGGCTGGCGGGTCTTTGCACACACCTCTCTTCGATGATAGGTTCGAACAAGTGATTGCGTATTTGGGGCAATCAATAAAACCTGAGTTCGAAAGGTGAGGGGGAAAATATTATGTCTAAATCATTGCGTTTGTTTACTGTTTTGATTGTGGGTGGGCTGCTCGCAGCGTGTAGCAATACCGCCGAAATTGGCAAGATGAAGGTCAAGGGCGGCAAGTTCGAAAAATCTCTGGTCAAAAATTATGTGAAGCTGGCCAATCAGGAACATGGCGAAGACGATTGGGGTGACGCCTGGCAATTTGAAGACCGCGCCAAGTTGGCCGCGATGGGCAAACCTTCCGCGCCGGAGCCTGTTACCAACCGCAAGCTCGTCAGCAAGCACAAGAAGCCGCTCACCGCGGCATACAAGCGATTAACATCGGCGCTGGCGCGCGGTGGCGCCAAGGCCAACCCCGCTGCCGCAGCCAATGCGCAGACCAATTACGAATGCTGGATGCAGGAGGCCGAGGAAAACCGGCAACCGAAACATATCGGCGCCTGCCGGAGCCTTTTCTCCGGTTCGATCTGGATGCTTGAGGATTCCCTCGGCGGCGCAAAGCCGATGAAGATGGCGAAAAAGCCAAAGAAAAAGAAAAAGGCTGGCCCGGCGCGTACCAAGCATTTCCTCGTCTTCTTTGACATCAACAGCGCCGACGTGAAGGGCGGCGAGGCGAAGGCTGTCTCCGCGGCGGCAAAATTCGCCAAGGCCAACAAAGGCTCGAATGTCTATATCACGGGCCACACGGATCGCTCCGGCTCCAAGAAATATAACATGAAGCTGGCCAAGAAGCGGGTCGGTGCCGTGGTCAAGGGTTTGACGGGCATGGGGCTTAAGAAGAAGAGCCTCGGTTCGGTGGTTCAGGGTGAAAACGATCCCGCCATCCGGACACGGGATGGCAGGAAAGATGGCCGCAATCGCCGCGTGGTGATCTCCGTCATCTACTGATCTGCCGCAGTTGATTGAAAACGGCCCCGGGGGCGATTCCGGGGCCGTTTTTTTGTGCAGTGGCGCTGGATACTGCTCTAAAGGAGGGCGCGGACTTTTCCCGACAATGCGATCTCTCCATTGCCGACATAGGCCTCGTGGTTGGCGATGATTTCATCCGGGGCATAGGTGTAGTTCACCATCAGGCCGGCGGCCTGCGCCAAACCTTTTTCCGATAGATCACCGGCCCAGTTGATTCGCTCAATCGAGGCGCCGTTACCGAGATGAAAACGTGCGACAGGGTCAATGGCCTGACCGTGTGGGGTGAGGCTTGTCAGATAAATGGCACATAACCGCATAAGGGGTTTTTGCAGTTTCTGGCGCATAATCTCGTTTTGCAGCCAGTCTGACATCCTGAATCCGTCCCGCTCATCTTCCGTTAGGAATTCCGGCGGTTCCTCGCGAACGATCCGGTCGAGCCAATCGACAAAGCCGGGAATCGGCGACAGGGTCGCAAAATTCTGAACCGATGGCAGCTCCGCGGAGAGCGCGTCGACTACCTGTTTGATCAGGAGGTTGCCGAAGGAAATGCCGGTGAGGCCGAATTGGCAGTTGCTGATGGAATAGAAAACGGCGGTGTTGGGTTTTAGTTCTCCGTCAGTCGCAGGCGCCGCTTCCAACAGGGGTTGGATGCGGTCGGCAAGCCCATTTGTCAGGGCGACCTCGACAAAAATAAGTGGTTCATCGGCAAGAGCAGGATGAAAATAGGCGAAACAGCGCCTGTCGTCCGCGAGCCGGCGCCGCAAATCGTCCCAGCCCTTGATTTCATGCACGGCTTCGTAGGCGATCAGCTTCTCAAGAATTGCCGCCGCGGTTCTCCATTCGATCCGTTCGAACTGCAAAAACCCGCGGTTGAACCAGGACGTGAAAAGGTGACGAATGTCCGTATCGAGCGCTTTCATCTCGGGATGGTCGGGAATGATCTGCAGCAGGAATTCGCGCATGACCAGAATGGCTCCCGTGCCGCCCGGGGCGATATTCATGCGCCTCAAAAGCTCCTGGCGAGGGGCCTCAACCGTGTTGCACAGCGCTTCGTAGGATTTTTGCGACTCGTCGCTCAGATAGTTTTCCGCCGCCTTTCGCAGCGCCTCCGGGTCATAGGCGTAATCGTCGTTCAGCATTTGCAAAAACGCCATTCGGTCCGGTGCTTCCATGGTCCGGAAAAGATTGACGACTTCGCGCGCCAGCGCTGTACCCGATGCCTCTCCGTGGTCCGACAGAAGGTCGTCGCACAGGCGGCGGGCAGTCTCGATGGCAGACCGGTTGGATGGCCGGTCAAAGTACTGGCGGCCGATATCGGCGATCGCAGTGACCACCTGACTCATCCAGATTCGTCCCATGCCTCTCTACCTCCCGGAGATCACGTCAGGCAGATCGCAAAACGAAATCGTAGACCAGGTCGAAAAACGGCGCATTGAGCCCGTACTTCTTTGCATCCTCCTCCGACTCGTTGGTTACGAAGCTCACCGACAGGGAGTCACGGACGCCGAATACGGCATCTTCATCGATATACTCGTCGTCGTCAGGATATAGCTCGGTGATCAGGTCCTGGTGTCCCTCCGCCGAAACCTTGAAATGAATATGGGCGGGGCGCCAGGGGTGGCGTCCCATGGCATGCAGCATAGCGCCGGCCGGACCGTCATCGGGGACGGTGTAGGGCTTGGGGCGGATTGTGGTGAAATTATAGTGACCGGCGTCATCGGCATGCATTCGGCAACGCAGGTTGAAATCGTCCTGATCCGGATCTTCCACCGAATACTGGCCGTTGTCAGCGTTCTGCCAAACATCGAGCAGCGCGCCGGGAATTGCCTTTCCGTCGGCGGAACTGACACGGCCGCGAACCACCCCTTTGATGCCGTCGTTCTGGCCGATCAGGTCACCGCCGTTCCCGATCATGGGCGCGCCCTCCACGTAAAACGGGCCGAGCACGCTCGATTCGGTGGTGCCTTCCGTCGCCGGGCCGGACAGGAGATCGATCAGCGAAGTAACGCCCAGCGTGTCGGACAACAGGATGAACTCATTGCGTTTTCGGGTCGTTTTCTGGCCGGTCTGGTAAAGAAACTCGATGGCGGCGAGCCATTCTTCCTGCGACAGATCGACCTCCCGGACGAAACCATGCATGTGACGGATCAGGGCCGTCATGATTTCCCGGAAACGGGGATCGGCATCGTCTGAAAGTGTTGCGATGACCGCGTCGGTCAAATTGTCTTTGGTGACATGGGGCATGATTTGGCTCCGTCGTTACAACAGCGCGAGGCTGAGCCAGGGGAAGGCGATGATCAGAATAAGCACGAAAAACATGATCACCGCGAAGGGAAAGGCGCCGGCAAAGATGTCATAGAGCGAGATGGATGGGTCCCGGATCGTGCTTTTGATCACGAAACAGGAAATACCCAGCGGTGGTGTCAGAAGCCCGATCTCGGCACCGATAACGATGACGATGCCGAACCAGATGGGATCGCCGCCGGCTGCTTCCACCGCCGTCAGGAACAGGGGCGCGACAATGAGCACGATCGAGGCCGTATCGATGATTGTGCCCAGTGGAATCACCATCAGGACGCAAAGCACCATAATCTCGTTCAGCGAGAGGCCCGACGCGGCGAGCCAGTCATTGAACTGAGCCGGCAGCGAGGCGACGCCCAGCATTCGGCTGTACATGGAGGCGGTGATAAGAAGGAACAGGATAGTCGCGGTAATGTGGCCGGTCTCGACGAGGACTTCCCAGAGATCGGACCAGGTCATCTTTCGTTTCGCAATGGCGATTAGGAGCGCGAGGAGCGCGCCGGTGGCGCCTGCCTCCGTCGGTGTCACCACGCCGCCATAGATGCCGCCAAGCACAACGACAACCAGAAGCACGATGGGGAACAGCTTCTTGCCCATGTCGAAGAACGTCAGGGTCCGCCATTCTTCGTCGCCGTCTCCGGCATCCATGTTGCCACCGACAAATTTGGGCCAGAAACGGGCCATGATGACGATGCCGATCCCATAGGCGATGGCGAGGATGATGCCCGGGATTATGCCGGCGATGAACATATGCCCGACCGATTGCTCGGCGGTGATGGCGTAAATGATCAGCATGGCGCTGGGCGGGATGAGCATGCCAAGCACGGAGGAGCCTGCAACCACACCGACCGCAAACCGTTTGCCATAGCCGAACCGGCGCATTTCAGGGACCGAAATCCGTGTAAAGACCGAGGCCGAGGCGATGGACGATCCGGTAACCGAGGCGAAGACGGCGTTGGCCGCGACGGTCGCGATCCCAAGGCCGCCTCTCACCTTATAAAATATGGCGTTGGCGACGTCGTAAATATCGCGCCCCAGCCCCGCCTGGCTGACCAGGAACCCCATCAGAGCGAAGAGGGGGACTGTGGCAAACACATAGTGGGAGACCGTGTCGGCGACCGAAAGTGAGAGAAGATTGACGGCGATATCGATATCGTCCCGCATGATCCAGACACCGACGAACGACACCAGACCCAGCGCGATGGGAATATAAAGGCCGGCGTAGATCAGAAAGACGATGACGACGACCGACGCGATGCCAACCTCAACACCGGTCATCGCGGTGTCTCCGCGGTACCCGCGTTCCGCATGATCCAGAGATGGCAATAGGCGAAGCGGAGGAACTGAAGCAGGGTAACGGTTCCGCCGATAAGGATGATCAGATAGACCGGCCATTTAGGGGCGGTAAACACACCCTCCGAGCCGTAATAGAGATTCTCGTTAACTGCTTCGATCATTTCGGGAACGGTGCCATAGAGCACGATGGCCATGAAGATGATGCCGAGCAAATCGAATATGGCGCCGAGGAAACGGCCAAAGCCCGGATAACCATTGAGCAGGCGTTGGAACAGACCGTCGGACCGCGTCAACCGTCCCCGCTGGGTGGCGTCACCGAGCTGGAGAAACACGATGGCGACGATGGACATTTCAACGATTTCCACCACCCCTTCGATGGGGTGGGCAAAGAAAGTCCGGCCAAACGCATCGAGGTTGATCAGAATCATCAGAACGAAGATCCAGATCGAGCCCAATCCGTTGAGACTGTTCAGGATCCATTCAAGGGACGCGGAAAGGGCGCCGCGTGGTGGCGGCGCCCCTGTTTCCAGATAGAGACCCGATGGGATGTCCCCGGATTCGTCCCCGGGTTCAGCCATAAGGCCTACTCCTTATCCCACTGGCGCAGGATCGGCTGATTGTTCGCGCGCATCCGATCCATGTAATAGGACAGGATCTTCTTGCCGGGGATACCCTTCTTTTCGAGGGAGGCCGCCCAGCCCTTGGCCACATTGGGCATGCCGTTGGCCCAGGCCTTACGTTGTGCATCGCTCATTTCGGTGATCTTGCCGCCCTTCTTGGCGAACTTCTTGTACATCACCTTGGACCGGCCAAACACCGTCTTGCTGGTCTGATCGCGATAGAAGAGAGCGGCTTTTTTCAATACGCCACGGACCTCGTTGGGCAGTCTCTTCCAGGTCTTGGCGTTGACGGTGATCGCCTTGGAATTGACCGTGCCGATGCTTGCGCGCAGCATGTACGGCGCAACTTCCACGGTTCGGAAAATAACGGCTGCCTCGGCCCAGATCATGGCGCCGTCGACAACACCTGTTTTCAGCTTGTTGTAATAGCTCACCAGGCTGCCGCCCACGCCCGCCGCGCCGGTATTTTTCAAGTAACGCATGTTGAGCCCGGCGGCGGCGATTTTCTTTCCCTTGAAGCTGGACAGGCCTTTGACCGGCTCCTTGAAAAACATGTTGTAGGAATCGAGAACCGCAAGATTGGTTAGATAAACCTGATTGTATTTCTTCCAGCCCTCTTTGAAGGCCGGAAATTTTTGCGCCATGTCATCGAAGGTTCGGGCAAGCAGGGCCGGGTCCGTGGTCACGAAAGGCGTGGCGAACGAAAGGCCATGCAGCGGAACCTTGTCGGCGTGGAATACCGTGGTCACGATGCCGAGATCGCCGAGGCCTTTCTGCAGGCCCTTGAACACGCCTTTCGGTTTAACGATCTGTCCGCCCCAGGCGAGATTCCACTTGATCTTATAGTTGCCGGTGGTGGCGAGTTGCCGGTTTACTTCGGGAACAAAAAACTTAACGAATGTTTTTACCCAAAGTGCTTTTGCCGGATAACCGTCGATGGCTGTCAGGCTGATCGTCTTTTGCGCATGGGCCGTACTATTCAATGCCGTTAGACAAAGTGCTACCGCCGCGCCAGCGCCGGCTGCTTTAGTGATGGAGTTAAAGGTAACCGCCATAAGATAGTCTCCCTCCGGTTAAGTGACATATTTAATTGACAGAAAAGTCGAAATATATGTTCTTGTCAAATAAATTTCGATATTTTTGATTTTGGCACCGACTCCAGATTGCGGTACAATTGCGCGTTTGGTCAATTCGGGCAAACAAGTACAGGATACGAGATGTCTCCCGATGATAAAATCATGAATTTGTTGGCACCGCGTGATGCGGAACCTTCCGTGGGAACGCTGGCGTCGTCGGTTTATGACCGATTGCGCGACGATATCCTGAGTGGTGCCCTGCCGCCCGATGAAAAGTTGCGCACGGAGGCGCTGCGGTCGCGCTATGGCGTGGGTAACAGTCCCATCCGCGAGGCCTTGAATCGATTGTCGGCTGACGGGCTGGTAACCCGGGAGGATCAAAAGGGATTTCGCGTCGCCGCGGCGAGCCGCGCCGACCTTATAGAACTGGTCAAGACACGGTGCTGGCTGGAAGCGATCGCCCTTCGCGAATCCATTGAGAATGGCGGGGATGATTGGGAAGAGTCCGTCGTTTTGCAATTTCATCGTTTATCGCGCGTGCGCCGATCGTCCAGCGAGGAGACCTACGTAGTCAATCCCGAATGGGAGGCCCGCCATCGCGCTTTTCATTTGGCACTGTTGAGTAGCTGTGGATCGCGCTGGCTCTTGCAATATTGCGCACAACTCAATGATCAGGCCGATCGCTATCGGCAGCTTGCCATCGTCGTTAGTTATCCCAAACGCAATGAACTGACGGAACATGACGCGATCATGAAGGCCGCAATAGATCGCGATGCCGATGAGGCCGTCCGTCTTCTGATGGCCCATTACGACCGGACCGCTAATCTGATCAAGGATACGCTTGCCGATTCCATCCCGGTCGTCGCCGACGTCAGCTGACTGTTTTCACTTTAAATTCTTGGCATGTAATCGCAGTTACAGCCGATATTCTGGTGAAACAGGGTCGCCGTTACGGCTTTGAAATATTCCAGATTTCCTCGATTTCCGTACCCGAGCCGCGGATGACCTTGGCGAGGGGGCAATAACGGCCGAGATCGGTTTTGACCTTGTCGAGGGTTGCCGCATCCACATCTGCTTTCCCGGTAATGGTCAGCACGATTTTGGGGAAGGGGATATCGACCTCGTCCTGCATCATCACGCCTCGGCGGTCGAAATCGGCAAGCGCGTCTATGGTGAGATCAGTGAAATGCACGCCATGTGCCTCACCGACCCGCTGACCGACGACGTTGGTACAGCCGATCAAAGCGGCGATAAGCGATTCGGTCGGGGTGAGGCCCATATTGGTGCCGTCCCGGGCGACGGGCTCATCGATAGTGACATCCACGTCACGGGTTTCGATATCGGTGCGCGAGTGCGACACGGATTCGCCGGTGAGTTTGTATTGGACGACCGTCTTCGGTTTGACCGTTGCCATGATGTGTCTCCCTCTATTCGTTAAATGACGTCGCAGATCTCGTCGAACGCGAACCGGTCCAGCTTCTGGAACAGTCCCGATGTGTCGCCGTAGCCGAGGCAACACAGAAAGTTCGACTTAACCGAAGTACCTGCGAAAAATTCGTCGTCGACCGCCTGATTGTTGAAACCCGACATGGCGCCGGTATCGAGCCCCATGGCGCGGGCGGCAATGATCAGGTAGGCGCCCTGAAGAGTCCCGTTGCGAAACGCGGCGGTCTCCGCATTGGCCGGGTTGTCCTTGAACTGTGCGCTCATGTCCTTGTGCGGGAACAGCCGACCGAGATGTTTCCAGAACTCAACGTCGTACCCGATTATCGCCACGACGGGCGCGGCTTCGATCTTTAGCGCATTACCCGGTGCGACTACGGGAGTTAGCCGGGCTTTGGCCTCCGCGGAACGCACGAATATGAAGCGTGACGGCAGGCAGTTTCCGCTGGTTGGTCCGTTGATGACAATATTGTAAAGGGTGTGAAGCTGTTCATCTGTAACCGGCCGGTCGGTCCACGCATTGTGGGTCCGGGCTTCGCGAAACAGCAGGTCCAGCGCGTTTTCGTCGAGCGCATTGATGCGCCCGCGCAAAGCTTCGACGGACTTGATGGCGTCTGCTACAGCATCCATTCCTCGTCTCCCAATTCTTGGCGGTGTTTATGTTCAGACAACTTCATTCTCGATGGGGTTGCGCAACAGGCCGACCTTTTCGATTTCGACCTCGCAAATATCGCCTTGTTTCATCCAGAGTTGTGGTGTGCGGGCGTGTCCGACGCCCGACGGTGTTCCCATGACAAGTATGTCGCCCGGTTCCAGGGTCAAGCATTCGGTCAGCAACCGGACCGTTTCCGGAACGTCGAACAGCATGTCGCTTGTATTGGCATCCTGCACGATCTCGCCATTGAGACGCGTCTGAATGCTGAGCCCTTTCCCGCCGGGTGGGATTTCGTCGGCGGTCACCGCCTCCGGTCCGAACCCGCCGGTATTGTCGAAATTCTTCCCGATGGTCCACTGCGCGGTCTTGCGCTGATATTCCCGGATCGATGCTTCGTTGAACACCGAATAACCCCAGATGTAATCGAGCGCATCGGCTTCGGACACGTGGCGCGCCCGCTTACCGACGATGGCCACCAGTTCTGCTTCGTAATCCAGCTGTTCCGAGACGACCGGCCGCAGGATCGGGGCATCGTGGGCAACCAGGGTGGAATTTCCGCGCATGAAGAAGGACGGATATTCCGGCTTCTGGTGCCCGCCCTCGGCGGCATGATCGGCGTAGTTCAGGCCGAGACAAATAATCTTGCCGGCCTGTCTTGTCGGTGGCAGATACGTGATGTCGGAGAGCGGCAGACGGCTGTCTTGACCGGCATTCTCCAATACAGTACGCGCTTTCGCGAGACCTGCATCGCCCTCTTCAATAAGGGAATTCAAATCCTGTGGACCATCGGCGGCGGCTTTGGACAGGTCGATAACCGTGTCGCCATCGCGTATGCCCAGTCTTTCCGCGCCGTCACGTTCGAAGGTAATAAATCTCATCTACCACTCCCTTTGAAGCTGGTATAAAAATCGATAAACTTTAAATCGTCAATGTAATTTCGATTTTTTTATTATCCAACCCGGCTTCAGAACCCGTTACCCTGCATCCAATGGCAAATAAGCGCCGATATTTCGCTTTCGCGGTCTTCAAAACCATGGGCGGTCGGTGTCATCGCACCCTCTCGAATATCGTCGAGCAGGATATAGGTGAGGTTGGGGTTGGCTGCCTCCAGCATTTCCCGTGCCGGCGGCAGGGTCGCCGGAAACGGATCACCCGGGTCACGAATCCCTAAGATTGGGCGGTCACCGACCTGTTGAATGAGCTCGATGGGTGCGACCCGCGCCTCCGGTCCGCGTTTGTCGAGAAAGATGTCATAGGTATGCACCATCGGCATGTAGCCGGGCACCATCGGCGGAATGATAAAGGCCTCGCCCCCTTTGCCCGCGGCGACCATTTTCCTGGCCTCTTCGACAACGGCGTTATAACGCTCCTCGTTACCGAGAATGAGCATTGAGCCGCGGCGCATGTCACCCAGAATGGCCAGAAGAAGGAGACCTGGTACACGCGCATCATTGGTTTCCGCAATGTAATAGGGCGCGGTGACGGTCCCGTAGCTGTGGCCGCCAAGCACCACCTGTTTGGCGCCACGATCCATCAGGAGATCGATGCCCAGCCGCAAATCCATGGCTGAATCGTGTAGCGGATAAAATCCGAAATTCCCGCCATGATCTCGGCGGTTCATCGCCAGGGTCGTATACCCCGCCGCGGCGAGCTGATGCCCGAGCGCAACGAACAGGGGATCGTGGAATTCTCCACCGGTCCCCGGAAACAGCGCTATGGCGGTCTGTGAGGTATTTTCTTCCGGAGTCCAGAGGGCGCCGGTGAGACGCAGCCCGTCGCCGGTCCTGACCGAAACGATCTCGGGACGAATCGCCTCTTTAGCGGGCGCTGTCATGACCAATTCCTTCCATGAATCCCTCTTAAACGGCCTGCGTTAACCTATACAAAACCAATACAATATCCGGGTCGTCTCTGATTGGACAGCAGGCAGGGGCGGAAAAGCCCGTTTTCCGTTCCGCCCTGCGTTTTTGGCTCACCGGTTAATGAACCGTAAGGGCGGACTACCCTTTGGTTGTTTATTAACTCAGAAAGGTAAGACTCTGGGTGTAAACCCTGATGGTAGGCGAACGAGGACATGTCGTTCTATTACAATGCGGTATGGGCGAAAGGCGCTCCGTGATGTTGAGCTGGATCGGCATTGCCCGGCGCGGTCGACACATGACGCTCGGCGCCCAAATTTTAATGGGTATATCGAGTATCGCGCTGGTCGTTTCCGTCGTTTCGACAATTATGATCCGCGACAACGAAACCGCGTTTTTTAAGGAAGTGTTGACGACGGAATATCAGCGGCGATTTGAGCTGCTGCACGCGGGTCTGATCGAGACCGTCGTTAGTGAGGACATTCCCGCCATTGAAACGGCAATGAAATCGTTGCTGTCGACGGACCCGACGGTCCATGAAATTCACATTTTAAATGGCCAGGAAAAATCGCTTTTCACCTGGAAGAGACCCTCCGACGCCGATCGCCACGATCTCTTCTCCTTATCAAAATACATGACTCTCGAAGGACAGAAGTTTGGGAATATTTCTATTTCCTGGGACACCAAACCGATGATAGACCGGGTCGGCAACCATGCGTTACTGGTAGCCGGATCGGTTAGTGCCGTTACCTTGTTGCTTGGTCTTCTGTTATACATTTTTCTTCATTTCCAGGCAGTTCGTCCAATCGCGTCGATCGCGAAACGGATAAAGCGCTATTTAGAGGGCGATCTTGACGTGCTGTCGTCGCTATCCCGTCGACCCTCCAGGGAACTCGATGAATTGGACCGGGCCGTGGACACGTTGCGGGAATTCATTCGCACCCGTGATAAGGTGCAGAAACAGCTTCGCGAGTCCCACGAATTAGCCGAGAAGGCCAGCGAAACGAAATCAAACTTCCTGGCAACGATGAGTCACGAAATCAGGACTCCCATGAACGGTGTCATCGGCATGGCGGGGTTGTTGCAGAATACGGACCTATCGCCGCAGCAACGGGATTACGCGGATAAAATCGTGCTGTCCGGCGACGCGCTCATGACTTTGCTCAACGATATTCTGGATTTATCCAAAATCGAGGCGAATGCCATTGACCTGGAAAACGACACCTTTGACCTGCGTAACGTTTTGGATGGTGTCGTCACGCTTATGGAGTCACGCGCTACGGATAAGGGGCTGACCTTCGACCTTGAATTCGATCCCGAATTGCCTCCCTGTTTTGTCGGAGATTCAACCCGTATTCGTCAAATTTTGTTCAACCTGATCGGGAACGCCATCAAATTCACGCAGAGCGGCGGCGTCCGGGTACGCGCGTTTTCCGCTGCGGTGCGAGGTGATGAGCATGAAATTCGCTTCGAAATTGAGGATACCGGGATTGGTATCCCAACCGAGGCGCACAAGACTATCTTTGAAAAGTTCACACAGGCGGACACATCCACCACGCGCGTATTCGGCGGTACTGGCCTTGGGCTCGCGATCTGCAAAAAACTCGCTGAATTGATGGGCGGTGCGGTCGGTGTGCACAGTGTACCAGGTGAAGGATCAACATTCTGGTTCACCGTAACGTGCCCCGAGGGCGAGACCGCCGATATCCCGGAAGCGCCGTCAGCCCCGCCACTGTCCGACAGGGTGATCCAGGAGGACGGCGAAATGGCTTCCATCCTGTTGGCCGAAGACAACACCATTAATCAGGAAATTATCGTCACAATACTCCAGGCCGTGGGGTATCGCGTGGAGGTTGCCGCTGATGGCGTTCAGGCCCTCGAAGCCTTGCGCGACGGCACGTTCGATTTGGTGCTGATGGATGCCCATATGCCCAATATGGGCGGTATCGAGGCCACGCAGGAAATCCGGGGCATGGCCGGCGATGTGTCCGGCATTCCCATAATTGCCTTAACCGCCGATGCGATGGTCGGTGCGAGAGAAAAGTTCCTGGCGGCAGGCATGAACGACTATGTGAGCAAGCCCGTCGAACCACGGCAACTGGTCATGGCAATCGAACGCTGTCTTGCAGAAAGCACCGATAACGCTTTGCTTATGCAAGCCGGTTGACCAGTTGTCCGGCGACCATCGGCATCAGCCCCTTATGGGCGGCACCCGCCGACCGTAGATCGCCAGGCATAAAACGACGAACAGCAATATGGCGCCGGTGACGTAAAAGCTCATTTCACGGCCAAAACTATCGGACAGGAACCCGATCATTGGCGGAATAGTGATGCCGCCCAGACGGTTCATGGTCTGCCGCAAACCGACCACCGCTCCCTGCTGGTGCCGGCCGACCGATTTTGCCTGAACCGAAAACAGGATGGGTTGCGACACGCCCTGGGTCATGCCGCGAAAGATCTGCGCGGCGATCAGAATGGCGAATACTGTCGACAGGGTTGGTGACAGGGCGCTCAGCAGGGGTGTGCTGCAAACCAGGGTGATCGTTATCATTGTCGTAATGACAAGCACACGTGTGGCGTCGAACCGCCGCATCACCCGGCCCGAGTACCACGATCCCACGGCGGCGGCCATTTCAATCGCGGAAAACAGAAATCCGATCATGGTGGCGCTAAAACCGATCTCCTGGACATGGGTCACGTAAACGGATGTCTGGATGCCATAGCTGGAGTTTCGGACCAGCATGGCGACGGCGGTAAAGGCAACCGCCGGGATCGCCATCATGGCAAAGGAGGCAATGTAATCGGAGGGGCGCGGCAGAATATCGATAATCCGGAATGGTTTGGCGGCGGCACTGACGGGATGTGTAGCGGCATTCTGGGAATGGCCGGTGGCAATGTCCGGTTCCGGTACCAGCCAGAGCGCGCAAAACGCGAGAATTGCCCAGATCGTTCCGAAGCCATAAGCGAGCCACGCACCGCCAAGATCAAACAGGAAGCCCACAATGGGAGGCGCGATCGTTGTGCCGATACGGGCAAATGTGGAAAATCTACCGATATATTCCGCGTCACCGGCGGCGACGCGCGCGATAAGTGTCTGCGCCCCGGACCAGCCCATGGAGATGGCGAAACCGCTGATGACCTGAAGGAACAATAGTCCCCAAAAGGTCGTCATCAGGGGGAACAGCGGTGCACAGAGAACCACGATTCCGGTAAAAATCAGGGTGATCCGGCGAATGCCGAACCGGTCCATCAGGGCGCCGCCATGGATTGACAAAAACAGCGACAGGAACGACCGCGCACCCACCAGCGTTCCGATTTCGCCATCCGACATACCGAGCGAGATACCGGCATAGACCGGGATCAGGAACACGAACACGTCGATCAGCGCCATGCTGAAGATGCCGAAGATATAGACGGCGCGAAGCTGTACGGGGTTTGGTCCGGTCGGCACCTCCGTGGTCATTCGATGGGTTCCCGAGGCGCCAAGGCAACCCAGACGGCGACCATAAGGCACAGAAACAGCAATCCGAATCCCATGATGATAAAACTCTCGCCAATCCCCCAGTGGTCGGCGATGGCGCCCATCACAGGGGGAACGATGATCGCGGACAGGCGGTTTAATGTTTGTCTTAAGCCGACGACGGCGCCTTGCTCATGCCGCCCGACGGATTTGGACTGGGCGGAAAACATGACCGGCTGACTAACGCCCTGAACAAATCCGCGCAGCACCTGCGCCGCCAACAGCAGAACAAAAAGGCCACCGAGCCAGGGCGTGATAGAGATAAGTGCGATCGCGAGACCGGTAGCGATGGTCATGGTCCAGAGCGGGTGACCGAGACGCATGGCCGGGCCGCCAAAAAGCGAGCCGATTCCGCTGGCAAATTCGATGGCCGCGAACAGGATTCCGATATCCCATCCCGTAAGGCCGATACCATCCAGGTAAACCACATAGACCGAATTGTTTATGCCCGACGTGGTATTGCGCAAAAACATGACGGCGACGGAAATGGCGATCACCGGGATTACCATCATGGCGAAGGAGTGGGTGTAATCGCTGACCCGGGGCATGATGTCGCGCAGGGACAACTTTTCCCGTGCGCCGGACGGGTGTTCCGTGGCCTGTTGCCCTTTTTCAATGGGTGGTTCGGTGGCGAACCACAGGGTAACCAGAAGAATGACGCCCCATATCACCGCCAGCAGATAGGCTGGCCAGGCGCCGCCGAAATCCCAGACGGCGCCGGCGATCAGAGGCGCTCCGGTGGTTCCGAGGCGCGATGCAAAAGAGAAGTATCCGATATAGCGGGCATCGCCATGTCCGATCTGGGCGATAAGGGTCTGTCCGCCGGCCCAGCCGAAAGAAACGGCGCCGCCGACGATCATCTGCAGCAGGAGCAAGGCCCAGAAGGAATCCAGCAACGGGTACAGGGGCGCGGCCAGCATGGCGATGATCACGAAAAACCGCATGACACTGAGCGTGCCAAAACGGTCCATCAGGACACCGATGTGAATGGAAAAGAACAGGGTGAGGATGGTGCGCGACCCCACCAGCCAGCCAATTTCCGCGGCATTCAATCCCAGAGACAGCCCGTAAAGCGGCATCAGGAAGACAAAAATATCGATATAGCCCATGCCAAACAGACCGATGACATAGGCGGCCCGCAACGAACGGCGATCGGGTGGCGTCGGCGCCGTATCGGTCAAGGGCGGCGCCCGCGATCAGATGCCATCAAAAGGGCACGTCGCCGACGATCGCGATGCGCCGCAACTGCCGGCGTTCGTTTTCCGAATCGTAGGTATTGCGGGCATGGAGCAGGCTGCGATTGTCCCAGACGATGACATCGCCGACCCGCCATTTGTGTTCGTAGATGAAGCGGTCTTCCTCAATGAGTTCGAACAGCATTTGCAGAAGGGCGTCGCTTTCGTCCGGATCCATATCCAGAATGCGGTCGGTCAGCAGGCGATTGACATAGATCGCCTTGCGGCCGGTCACCGGATGGGTGCGGACCACAGGATGGATAGCGCGCGGTGCCTCTGCCTCGCGCTCGCCCACCTTGCGCATCATGTTGGGTGAATAATAGAGATAGGCGTTCTCTCCCCGCAGCCCTTCCAGCCGTTGTTTTATGTCGTCCGGCAGGGCGTCATAGGCAAGGTGGCTGTTGGAAAATCTGGTCTCTCCGCCCTGGGACGGGATCTCCAGGCCATAGAGCGACATGGCCTGGGACGGTTTGTCATACTGCATCTGGTCCATGTGAAAGACGATGTCGCCATGGGGCAATATGCCGTCGGGTCTGATATTGGAGACAAAATGAACCGCCGGGTTGGCATCGTCGGCCAGATGGGGGTTCAGCCTTTCGGGCTGGATGTCCCCGAAGATCCCGCAGCAGCGCAGATGGTCCGCATCATCGAGAACCTGGCCCGGAAAGACCAGCAGATGGTGTTCAAGCCACGCGTCGAGAATTTCCGCCTTGGTCGCCTCATCCACGGGCTCGCGAAAATCGATACCGGTGACCTCGGCGCCCAGCATCGGCGACAAACGTTCCACTGTCAGGGTCATTGCCCGTCCTCCTCCCCTTGATTGCCATCCATTCTAGCGCGGATTCGCCGCCGGGGAAGGTCTGGCGCCCTAAAGCCCTTCGTGAACAATCCTGCCGCCGACCACCGTCAACTCGGATTCAATGTTCTTGATTTCCTCGACCGGCACCGTCATCGGATCGGCGCTGAGTACCGCAAGATCCGCTTTCTTACCGGTCTCGATGCTGCCCCGTTGGATTTCCTCGAAGGAAAGACGCGCGCCTTCGATGGTCAGAGCGCGCAGCCCCTGTTCCGCGGTCAAACGCTGATCGGGCCCGATCACCCGGCTCTTGAGCCGTTCGTGCCGCGCCATCATGACCCACAGGGTATAAAACGGGTTATAGGGAATATTGTCGGTACCCGCCGCGAGGGGAACGCCGGCTTCCATCAGACTGCGCCAGGGCGCCACGTGATTGCCGTTATCCGGCTGGTCGAGCATATCGGCGCCCTTTTGCCAGATGGTCGATACCGGGATGGACGTCACCATCACGCCGAGCCGTTTGAGCGCTTCGATGTGGGTCGGTTCGACCACATCGATATGCTCAATGATCCAGCGCTTTTCCTTTATCGAGTGCGTCCGGTCCAATTCTTCGAGGATGGGGATCACCCTGTCCACGCGGCCCGAGACGATGGTGTGCAGCCTTAAATCGTTTGCCGCGCATAGGTGGGCGAGCTCGCTGAATTCATCATAGCTCGTCGCCGGTTCGATAAAACCGCTCCACCCGGTATCGGGCAGCGCGTCGATCGACTTGTTGCGCAGGGCGGTATCGCCCATCAGCCCGATGAAGACACCGCTGACCCTAAGCCACCCGTCACCCAGCCCGTTCCCACGGGCATAGGCCAGATCGTTGCAAATGCTGTCCCGGGCCTGCTCCAGCGTGCGCCAGGTGGGGCTGACCGTTAGTCGGCTGCGAATGGTGCTTTCATTTCTTTCGCTGAGGTCCCGGTACAACGCGATGGTTTCCGGAGACGATCCGTGCCCCTCATAGATCCCGGTGGTGCCGACGGCGTTATAGAGCCGCATGGATTCTTTCAGGCCGGCGAGCCGTTCCTCGTAAGTGAATTTCGGAACGGCCTTGAGGATATCGAAGGGCGCGATGGGCCGGGGGCTGTTCTCGACGATTATGCCGGTCGGTTCGCCCGTACCAGGGTCTTTCTCGATTACAATCGTCCCAAAGGCCGGCTTTGTATTCGCCGTGACGCCGTTGAGAGCGAGCGCCTGTGAATTCAGCGCCCAATAGCAGGGTGGGGCGCCCCAGAAACCGAAGGCTGCCATGATGCACACCGGATGACCGGGCGCCGCCTTGTCCAGTTCCTGACGAGTGGGCATGCGCCGTTCGGCGATGGTCTCCAACTCGTCATAGTAATGGGGCGGCTCGCCCACCGGCATGGTGACGATCCACTCGCCTTTGGGTGTTTTGCCCGCGGCCTCGCTGATGCGGCCGAGAATATCCGCGATGGACTTTGCCCCGGTAAGGGATAGCCGGAGGGATTTCAGCCCTTCGCGTTCCATATGGGCGTGGGCATCGATGATGCCGGGAATGATCGCCCGGCCTTCGACATCGATGATGCGGCTTTCCGCCCCGGCGAGGGAGGCCAATTCGCCATTGGTGCCGATGGCAATTATGCGCGATCCCCTTACGGCGACCGCCTGGGCTTCGGTTGATTTGGCATCCAGCGTGACCACGTGTCCGTTGGTCAGGATCAGGTCAGCGGTTGGTGATGCCATTGTTTTGTCCGACTCTTGTTCGATGGTTTATCCGTAATCGCGTCTGGCGGATTCTTCGGAGACGTAACCCTCGGCAACATCGTTGGCGAGGGCCTGCGGATCGCGTTTGGCGGGATCGCCAAAGCCGCCGCCGCCGGGACCGTTGACGCGGAAGATGGTGCCGGCATCCAGTTCCATGCGCGCCGATGACGGCATGATCTGCTCATCCGCCATTCCTGGATTGACCACGAAGCGGCTGGG
>JABJKO010000257.1 GCA_018660305.1 Rhodospirillaceae bacterium | reverse complement strand
GGTAAAGACCGAATTGACGGCGCTGACCCTTCCCCGCATGTCGTCGGGCGTGGCGATCTGGATCAGGGTGACGCGGATATAGACGCTGACCATGTCGGCGGCGCCCAGCACCGCCATGGCGACGAGCGAAAGCCAGTAGATTTCCGATAGCCCGAAAACCACGGTGGCAGCGCCGTATATGATGACCGTTATGTAGAGGATTTTGCCCACCGCGCGGTCCATGGTGATCAGGGTCAGGGCGAGCCCGGTTGCCAGCGAACCCGCCGCCATGGCGCTGCGCAGGAAGCCGGCGCCGGCCGGGCCGACCTCCAGGATCTCGATGGCGAAGACCGGCAGCAGAATGGTCACGCCGCCCAGCAGAACCGCGAAAAGGTCCAATATGAGCGCGCCGAATATAATTTTCTTCTGGTAGACATAGACCAGACCCGCCAGCAACACCCGGAGTGTTGTCGGCTGGCGGCCTTCGCGTGTTGTTTTTGTCCTGATAAAAAGAATGGTTATGACGCCGATGGTAAGCCCGATGCTGGAAACCAGATAGACCGTCTCGGGCCCCCAGAGTTCGTAAACCAGCCCGCCAATGGCCGGACCCACCGTCTGGGTGATCTTGTTGGAACTGGTGTGCCAGGCGATTGCGTTGGGAAAGATCGCCTCGGGAACCAGATTGGGCACCAGGGAATTTGACGCCGGCTGGTAGAAGGCGCGGCCGGTTCCCATGATGGCCAGGATGACAAAGACCGGCCAGACCTCGGTAAAGCCCCTCAGGGTGAGCAGCAGAAACAGGACCGACGACAGCAGGAGAATGGCATAGCAGACGGCCACGACCCGCCGGCGGTCGAACAGATCCGCCACATAGCCGGTAATCAGGGCAAATCCCATCGCCGGCGCGAAAGTGGAAAGTCCGATGAAGGCCAGGTTCCAGGGGTCTTTGGTTTCCTCCCAGACCTGCAGCGCAATGGAAACCATCACCATGTGGACGGCGACCCAGCCGAAAACCTTTCCAAAGAAAAGAAGCTGAAAATCACGATACCGCATGGCCGCGAGGCCGGTCACCGATTCTTCAGGCGTGTCTAGTGGTTCATCGGGGGCGTCACCGGCCAAGCGCGGGTCTCCTGTTACAACGGGCTTTGTTGAGGAGGATTGGAATGCTTCTTACCTCAATAGCTGGTCCTCGACCAGACGATAGGCGCGCAATCTAACCCGGGTTGTTGATTGCCAGCGCCTTTTGGAAAGCCGGCCGCCGGCTCATGCGATCGTTGAATTCGACGAGATAGCCGGGCATCTCGATGCCCCGCCTCTGGGCCGATTGGATACAGGTGGTCAGCAGGATATCGGCGACACTCAGCCCCTCGGGCAATAGAAACTCCTGGTTCCCGCCCGCGCCATCGAACAGCGCGCCGGTCAGGTCGGAGAAATTATTTTTAGCCGCCTCAATGGCGCCGGGCGCCTCGCCGTAGATGGCGTGCAGATCCTGATGCTTGCGGATGACATAGAGCGACAGGGCGTCCAGCTCCGTCATGATGAAAAAGCACCATTCGTTAAGTTTGGCGCGGTCCACAGCATCGGTTGGGACATGGAAGTCCGGCGGGGCGGCAAAAGCCTCGCTGACATAGGTGACGATGGCGGCGCTTTCTGTCAGCACATTGCCGCCATGTTGCAGCACCGGGATCTTGTGCTTCGGATTGAGCGCGAGAAATTCCGGCGTCATGGTTTCGCCGCTGCGCGACGTGATGGGATGGCAGTCATAGTCGATCCCGAATTCCGCGAGTATCCAGTGTGCCCTCAGCGTGCGCGGCGTGCCGATACCCCAGACCGCTATTTGTTCATCCGGCATGTTAGGTTTCTCTTTCCAGCCCTGTTGTTCTCTCCGCAATCATAGCGCATTTGTTGGCCGCATGCTTTGCACCGGTCCCGCCGCCGTTCTACTGTAGGGTCAACAAAAGCACTGTACGGAGGCACGCAGACCATGGATGTCAGCACTGATCGCATTCTCACCACCCATGTGGGCAGCCTGCCGCGGCCGGCGGATCTCTATGATCTGCTTGCCGACGAGGACCAGGGGAAGCTCGCCGATCCTGCCGGGCTGGAAAAACGTGTGGCCGAAGCGGTCAGGGATATCGTCGCCCGGCAGGTGGAAACCGGTGTGGACGTGGTCAGCGATGGCGAGATGGGCAAGATCGCCTACACGTTCTATGTCAAACACCGCCTGTCGGGTATCCAGGAAGGCCAGCCCCCCGGCGCCGAAGTGCCCAAAGACGTGACCAATCTGGATGTCATGGAGCATCCCGATTATTACGAACGCATCAAGCAGACCAAGGGTGGCTGGGCCCTGCAATATGGCCGGCCCTGGGTGATCGGGCCTTTAAAATATGAAAATTTTGAGCCGCTGGAGCGCGATATCGCGCATCTGAAGGCTGCCGTCGCCACCGCCAAGCCCAAGGAAGCGTTTATGAATGCCGCTTCCCCCGGCGTGCTCAGCAAATTTGTTCCAGATCATTTTTACAAGAATGAAGACGCCTATATCGAGGCCATGGCTGATGCCATGAAGACCGAATATGAGGCCATCCACGCGGCGGGCTTCATGTTGCAGATCGATTGCCCGGATCTCGGCTCGGCGCGGCACAATCAATACCAGAAGCTGAGTGATGACGAATTCCTGCGCATCGCCGAACGCAATGCCGAGGCGGTGAATGCGGCGACCGCCAACATTCCGCCGGAGCGTATGCGGCTTCATATATGCTGGGGCAATTATGAAGGCCCGCATACCCATGACTTCCCGCTGGAAAAAATATTTCCGGTCCTGATGAAGGCGCGGCCGGCGGGGATCCTCTTCGAAGGCGCCAATCCGCGCCACGAGCATGAATGGG
Organism: Rhodospirillaceae bacterium; assembly: GCA_018660305.1. The sequence continues at coordinate 11,835 of JABJKO010000257.1, read as the reverse complement.
AAGATATACTGGATGCGAAAATCCCGGATCACAAAATCCTGATCCCCGGTGTCATCGATTCCACGTCCAATTTCGTCGAGCATCCCAAGCTGATCGCACAGCGCCTATGCAACTGGGCCAAGGTCGTCGGGCGCGAGCGGGTTATCGCCAGTTCCGACTGCGGGTTCGGCACGTTCGCGCGCAGCGACCCGCAAGTGACCCCGTCCGTGGTCTGGTCCAAGTTCCGCTGCATGGCCGAAGGCGCGCAGATCGCGACGGAGCGGCTTTGGGGCCGTTGAATATGTGAAGAGAACTGACGGGCGTACGGTGGCGTAGTCGCATATCGCCTGTCCGGCGGCTTTGATCTGGATCAAAGGTAGTCCCAAGCGAGTCCGGTAGGCTGGTCAGCGACGTCGGCGAACAAATGACATAAATCGCTGAAAGGGGCGCTTGGCTTGGGCGAAACGATCCAGGTATCGATCTGGCTCGCCGTGCTGATTGGCGGGCTGGCGACCGCATCGCTGGTCGCGCATTTTATATTGCCGGGTAGTCGTTGGTTTCTGCGCCGCCGGGTTGATAGGGTCATCGCCGACATCAATACCCGGCTTGAGCTTGATTTGCCGCCGTTCATGCTCACCAAGCGTTATGCCCTGATCGACCGGTTGGTCTATGATCCCAAAATCCAGTCCGCAGCCCGCGACGCGGCGGCGGAGCGCGGTGTGCCACAGAACGTGGTCATGGAAGACGTCAAGGAGTATGCGCGCGAGATCGTTCCGGGGTTCAATGCCTATTTTTACTTCCGGTTCGGAAATTGGCTCGCGAGCCGTTTTCTCCAGTTCTTCTTTCGGCTTCGGCTCGCCTATTCCGATGAGAACGGGCTGGACAAGGTCCGGAGTGGCAAGGATGCGCTGGTACTGGTCATCAACCATCGCAGTAATTTTGATTACATGCTGGTGAGCTATCTGGCATCCGGCCGTGCCGCGCTGAGCTACGCCGCTGGGGAGTGGGCGCTTTTCTGGCCCTACGGCGCCCTGTTACGTGCCATGGGTGCCTATTTTGTCCGGCGTCGGTCGGGAGATCCGCTCTACCGTCGTGTTCTCGAACGGTATGTGCAGCTTGCGACCGAAGGCAGAGTCCCCCAGGGCGTCTTCCCGGAAGCTGCCCTGTCCCCGGACGGCCGTCTGCAGAAACCCCATGTGGGCATCCTCAACTACATGCTGCGGGAATTCGACCCCGAAGGCGACTTCGATATCGTGTTCGTGCCGGTCGGGCTCAATTACGAACGGGTGGTCGAGGATGAAGCGCTGATCGCGCGGCGTGACGAGACCATGATCAGCCAGCGGGGCACGTTGTTCGTATTGAAGGAGATCGCGTTGTTTGGCGCTGCCATCGCCGCCCGGGTGGTGACCGGCCGGTGGCGGAAATTCGGCCGCGCGTGCGCTAATTTCGGAACACCGCTGTCGTTGCGCGGCTGGCTGGCGGATGGTGGTTACGATCTGAAATCACTCGACCGGGAAAAATATTTTCAGTGCGTCCGGTCGCTCGGCGACGATCTGATGGATCAGATCGCCGGCGTCATTCCCGTGTTGCCAGCTTCCATTGTCGCGGTGGTCTTCCATCGTGCGGGTGATGCCATTGTCAGCGAATTGGAAATAAAGGCGCAGGCTCATTCCCTGATCGGGGAATTCGAAAACGCCCAGGCGTCCGTGTATGTGCCATTTGGCGAGGAGAGCGTTGCGGTGGCTGATGGTCTGCGGATGATGCTGGAGCGTGGTATCGTGCGCCAGCCTGAACCCGGACGATATGCCGTCAATCCGGAGGCGCAGGCCTTGCTCGAATTCTATGTTGCGCCCGTCGAGCATTTTCTTTCTGACAAACCAAATACAACACAGTAAAGCGCCATTGATCGCTCATGCATGACCTCACCACTCAACCCCTGAACCAGGCAGGCGCGCGCCTTCGCGAGGAAGACTTCGTTGCCCGCCTCTTACGAACGCCTGTGGGCGCGATAATCGCTCGCCCCTGGTTTGACGCCTTAGCAATCCGCGCGCTTGGTCGCTGGTTCTTCCCGTTATCGCGGTTATGGGCCGCGGCACGCGCCGCCAACGGCTCGGTCGATCGGTTTTTTGCCGAGGTGCCCATGACGCCCGATCCTGCCCTGGTACCGCGTTTGAGCGAGGCCTTGTTAAGGTTCGAGGCGGCGCGCGAGGCAGTCAATGCGACGGAACGGCATTGGCGACAGACCTTTTTCGAGGAACAGAACACCGCCCCACATAATCTTGTCGCCATCGAAACCGCGCGGCGTAATTGCCGCAATCACTACAATGCGACACGACGCCATTTCCGGTTTCTCCTCGGCGGCGGCCGACGCATCCCCTTGGTGCGTTGGGAAATCCCGTCGCCGGCGGAGGTTGAAGAAATTTTTGGCTATGCACTGGAGGATTCTACGCGGGCGTTCGCGCCGCCGGAGCACATGCCGGATGTGACCGAATCACAGCGTGTACCCGGACCTGCTGGTGACGAGTATTGGCTGCGCTTCGCGTCTCCCGCCGAACGTATGGGCGATGATGTCTATGCCCGCGTGTTCGAACCAAAAGGAGTGATTGATCCGCCCACCCTGATTTTCGGCCACGGCGTTTGTGTCGAATTCGACCACTGGCACGGTCTGATCGACGAAGTCTACGATCTGTGTCGCGCCGGCATTCGGGTGGTGCGCCCGGAGGCGCCCTGGCATGGGCGGCGGGTGCCGGACGGGCGTTATGGTGGAGAAGCCTTTATGAGCCGGGCCCCCATAGGCGCCATCGATATTTTTACTGCCGAAATGCCTGAATGGGCGGTCCTGATCGACTGGGCGCGGCGCACAAGCCAGGGACCCGTCGGAGTCGGCGGATCGAGCCTGGGCGCGCTGGCTGCGCAACTACTCTCCACCCGGGCTCGTGACTGGGCGTCACATTTGCAGCCTGACGCGCTGTTTCTTGTCACCCATTGCGGCAAGGTAGAGGACGCGGCTGTACGCGGTGCGTTGGCGCAGGTCTGGGGAACACATGCCGCGACCCGGGCCAATGGTTGGACCGAGACGGAAGCAAACCGGTGGCGCGGATTGCTCGATCCACAGGGCCCGCCGGTGATGGGTGCTGAAAATGTGGTCAGCGTGCTTGGCCAACGGGACATCGTCACACCCTATGACAGCGGTATTGAACTGATCGACTCGTGGAATGTACCGCAGCGCAACCGGTTTATCTGGCGGCGCGGCCATTTTTCCGTGCCCATGGGGTTGATCCGCGACCACGGCCCGCTCGACCGGCTAACGGAAATCTTCGCCGCGCTCAGAACCGGCTAGCGCATTTTCCACTCACGTGGAATCGCCCCAGCCCTCTCCCCCACCCGGTTTTGCCGACGTCGTTGATGGCCGTTACTGCCCGATGGCCCGGCGCTCGGCCAGAACCCTCTGGCGGATCTCTTCGGACATGAACGGCAGATGATGGTCGTCCTTGGCGATCGGCGTCACCTCATCGGCGATGCGGTCCCAGGAAGCGCCGCCATTCTCCGAGGCATAGACCTCGCCGGTTGCGGTGCCGGCCAGCAGCATCATGCCACCGTCCCAGTCATGCAGGGTCATGGCCTCGATGGCGCCGATCATGGGGTTGGGCATGCCATTATCCAGATCCATCCAGTTCCCACCGGCATCGGTGCTGCGCTGGACGCAGGATTTGGCCATGCCGGTCTCGTACCACATACGCGGATTCAACTCCGAGCCGCCGGAATAAAGCGTGCGGTCGTCATTGGGGTCCATGAACAGGAAGTCGGGATAGCCCATGCGCTCGCCGCGCCGCGTATGCTGGGTAAAGCTCTTCCCTTCGTCATCGCTGCTATAGATGCCGACGCCTGTGGCCACATACAGGACGTCCGGATTTTCCGGATGAATGACCAGCCGGTGGAGATCGCGATAGGACGCGTCGTCAGGATCGGAATAGCTGGTCATGTCGATCCAGCTCTTGCCGTCGTCGTATGACTTCAAGAACGCCCCTTGTTCGATCAGCACATAAAGCGTGTCCGGATCGGTGGGATGAAACACGATCTGTTTCACGTGGGGAATGTGGGGTGGCGGCGGGAAGGTCCATTTGTCGGTGTCCGCCACGTCGAAGATGGTCTCGACTTCGGACCAGCTCTCGCCGAGATCGTCGCTGCGGTACAGCGCCGCCGGCGATGTGCCGGCGAACAGGGTCACCCGGTCGCCGTTGCGGCGTGCGGCCAGCGCATACATATGCTGTTTCTCGATGTCCTGGCCAATGCGGCGCCAGCTCTTGCCCGCGCCATCATCGCTGACCCACAGCCCGCCATCCGCATGGGCGCCGGCGAACAGCTTGCCCGACCCGGATTCATAAACCAGCTCGCCCACATGGCAGTCTTCGAGAGACCGGCCGGTGAGACTCCAGGGCGATGACGGTGTTTCGCGTTCAAGGGTTGCGACCCCTTCCAGCGATCCCACCAGAATGCGGGTTGCCGGTCCCTCGCCGCGTGTTGTCTGCTGGCCGTTTGGCGACAAATACGTTGTGACCTGTGTCATCGTTTCATCCTCCCGGAAGAGTTGCTATTTCGGTGAACGCCCGTGACTGACTCGATGCTGAAAGTGTAGCGAATTTATCGGCTTTGCCAAAGCGCTCTACCAAGACCCGTCCCTCCAGTGTTAAATTACCGCCCCATAAGATCAAGCCCCAGGGAGGACACCAACAATGGCTGAATGCCGCGCCGCGGTTATCACCGCTCATAACGAACCGCTTGAAATTCAAAAGGTACAGATCCCCGATCTCGATCCCGGATCGTTGCTGGTCAAGATTACCGCCTCCACCTTGTGCGGTACCGACGTGCATCGCTGGCATGGCCCGCTGGGCGGCAGTGACAGCCTGCCCATCATTACCGGCCATGAGCCCTGCGGCATTGTCGAGGAAATCGCCGGTGATCGTACCGATATTCTCGGCAATCCTGTCAGGAAGGGCGACCGCATCGTCTGGAGCTATGTGGCCTGCGGGTCGTGTTATTACTGCAGCGTCGCCGTCCAGCCCTGTATCTGCCGGGGACGCGCGTCGTGGGGCCACAACCGGTGCGACGAGCATCCCTATCTGCTGGGAAGCGTGTCGGAATACATGTATGTCCCGGCTCCCTGCCTGATCATCAAGGTGCCGGACGAGGTGTCGTCGGCCTCCGCCGCGGCCTCCGCCTGCGCGTACCGGACGGTGATGCACGGCTATGACCGGCTCGGCGCCATCAAGGATCACGAGACGGTGGTCATCCAGGGCAGCGGTCCGCTGGGTAATTTCGCCGCCGCGGTCGCCAAGGATCACGGCGCCAAGCAGGTACTGGTAATCGGCGCGCCCGCCCATCGCCTCGAAGTCAGCAAGAAAATGGGCGCCGACGAAGTGCTCGATATGGAAAAGGTCAGCGATGCCAGGGACCGGCGGTCGTGGGTCCATGACCGCACCGAGGGAAGAGGCGCGGACATCGTTATCCAGGTGGCCAACAACATGGCGGTGCCCGAAGGGCTGACCCTGCTGCGCGATGGCGGCCAGTTCCTCGACATCGGCGCTGGCGGCAAGGCGAATATCCCTGTTGAATCCATGCCTCAGCAGATGACCTATCTGACGGTCCGCTCCGGCGAGCCGCGTCACTGGCTCCAGGCCATCGATTTCCTCGCCTCGCGCCGCGACCGGTTTGCGTTCGACGACATGATTTCGAAAAGCTACAAGCTGGAAGAAGTCAACGAGGCCATGGCCGCCATGGCGAATTACGAGGTGGTGAAACCGGTCATCAATTTCTGATGGCCGCGCCACAGGTCACTGTCGGGGTCATCAAGCCGGTTCTGGAATCGGCCTCCCACAGTCAGCTCGAACGCATCATGCCGAACGGTGTGTCGTTCGAGTCCCTCTATCTCGGCATCAAATACCGCTCGGTGGCGGAATTCCGCGAGGTCATGGCGGCCTATGAGGAAAAAGTGCCGGAGATGGCGGCGCGCGGCGTCGATCTGCTGCATCCGGAGGGAGCGCCACCCTTCATGCTCGAAGGGCTCGACGGTGAAAGGCGGCGGATCGCCGCATGGGAAGAGAAATTCGGCATACCGGTCTTCACCACCGGCATGACCCAGCTTGCCGCCATGGAAGCGCTGGGCATCAAAAAGTTTGTTGGCATCACGCCTTTTTCCGGCGAACTGGCCGATATCTTCCAGGGCTATTTCACCGAGGCCGGACTGCAGGTGTTGTCCATGACCACACCGGTGCCGCCGCCCGACAGTATCTACGATCATGGGGCTGACGAAATCTTCGATCTGATGGTTGCCACTTTCAAGGCCCAGCCCGCCGGGGCCGACGCGCTCTTTGTGCTGGGCAGCGACTGGCCGGTCTTCGACATCGTCGACGACCTCGAAGCCGCCATCGGGGTGCCGGTGCTGCACCCTGTATCGGTGCGCTGCTGGTATATCCAGAAGCGGCTGGGGATGAACCAGAAGGTGCCGGGCTACGGCCGGATCCTGTCCGACCTGCCCTAGCTTTTCAGCGTTGCTGTTGCGGTAACCGCGACCTCATCCTCATAGTCCGTTGCCCACAGCGTCACATTCTCGCCATCGCGCTCGCCGAACATTGTATAGGGGCCGAGATCGTACACCGGTTTCTCCGATACATAACGGAAACTGGCCAGCCGCCGGTCGGGGATTTCGAGGCGGCACATTTCCATCATCTGGAACGCCACCAGTGTGAACGGCACCACCAGCCCGGGATAGCCTTCCTCTCCCACCGTGTAGTCACGGTCGTAATGGATACGGTGGGAATTGAAACGGCATGCCGATAAACGAAAGATCATCACCGGGTTGGACTCATAGGTCCGCTGCCAGCTGGATGTTTCGGGTAGTTTCATGGGCTGCGTTGCCTCGCCCGGGCCGTCTTCGCCAAAAAACAGCACGTCCCGTTCATCGACGATGGCGAGACCGCGCGGCGTCGAAATGCTTTCGCGCACGGTGACACAGGCGGTAGGGCCGGCGCCGTAATCCTCCACATGGATTTTTGCGACCTCCGTCACCTTCGAGACATCGTCCCCCACGCGCAGCGCGTCGTGAAAAGTCCCGCGCACATCCACCAGACGGCGCCGGGCCAGAGGGACCGTTGGTGTCACACCGCCGCCCTGGGTCTGGCCATCGGCGCGCAACGATCCCAGCGGCGCCAGGATCGGAAAGAACACGCCCTGATAGCCGGGCGGGACCGCATCACCCTTGTTGGGCGACGGGTGCGGCACGTCGAGGGTAACGGCAAGCCGCCCCACCTGTGAGGCGGTGATCACGTCTTCGCTCGTCTCGCTGTTGCCGACGAATTGCTGCAGATGGTCCAGTGGGCCGGTCATGGTCATTCCCCTGTGTCTGTAAGCGCATCAGGGGCAGGATAGCGCGGTCCCCTGCCAAATGGTATCAACCGGGGAACAACAGGGAGGATATTATGGACCGGCTAACCGGACAGATCGCCACCTTCGCCAATGCGCTGACCTTCGATGATCTGGGCGATGATATCGTCCACGTCGCGACCCAGCGGGCCATCGATGCGCTGGGCTGCGCCCTGGGGGCCAATGACTGCAAACCGGCCGAGATCGGGCGGCGGCTGGCGGCGGGTCAGACACCGGGTAAGTTTGCCGGCCGGACTTTGTTCGCCGACCATCGTCTCCCGCTGGAGATTGCGGCTTTTATCAATTCCTGCATGATCCGCAATTTCGATTTCAACGACCGGTTTCCCGGCGGCCATCCCAGCGACGGCATGGGCGCCCATCTCGCCTATGCCGGGGCCAACGGGATCACCGGCAAACAATATCTGGCTGCCATGGTGGTGACCTATGAGATCTTCATCCGGCTGAGTGAGTCGTCCAAGATGCGGACGCTGGGGTGGGATCAGGGCTTCGCGGTCGGCGTGTCGACGACGGCGGGTCTGGGCAATCTCCTGGGCCTGTCGGTGGAGCAGATCGCCAACGCCATCGGCATGACCGCAACCGCCAGCGTGCCGTTGCGGGTCACACGATCGGGTGAACTCACCCCGTGGAAAAATGTCGCGACACCCTATGCCGCGCGCAATGGTGTGTTTTCCGCGTTGCTTGCCGCCGAGGGCATGGAAGGGCCGGGCAATGCGTTCGAGGGCCGCAAGGGCCTGTTCGAGAATATCACCGGTCCGTTTGACATTGCGCCCTTTGCTACCGAGGGGGGCGATTTCAGGATCCCCCGCGTGCTGCTGAAATACTGGCCTTTGGAGACCAATGGTCAGCCGGCGGTGTGGGCGGCGCTGGAGCTGCGCGAGAAAGTCCAGCCCGGCGACATTGAAAGCCTTGATATCAGGTGCGATGAATTCACCCGTTTCGAGATCGGCAGTGAGCCGGAGAAATGGGATCCCCAGACCCGCGAGACCGCCGATCACAGCCTGCCCTATATCTTTGCCCGCGCCCTGGTGGACGGCCCCATCAACGTGGATTCTTTCGATGAGGCAATGGTGCGCGATCCGGCACTCAGGCCGTTGTTGAACAAGATCACGGTGACAACCGATCCCGACATCGAGGCCATGCTGCCCAAAATGATCATTCGCGCCATCGCCCGGACAAAGGACGGCGCGACCCATGAGGTGGAGGTGATCAACCCGCTGGGCCACCCCGACAACCCCATGCAGGATTCCCATATTGAAGCGAAATTCAGGGCACAGGCCGAGCCGGTCCTGGGTGCCGAGCGCTGCAGCGCAGCTCTCAAAGCGTGGTGGCGCCTCGGCGAGGCAAGCGATCTGAGACCGCTAATCGGATTGCTGGATATATAGCGCCGGTCAGCGACTCTGTTTCAAAGCGCGAATATATATTGCGTTTCGTCGCCACCGTCCTGCATCAAAATGGCTTTGCCCTGTTTTATCAGGTGATAACAGGCGTCTGGGGAGAGTTCATGCTTTTCCCAATCCAGACAGAGCCGTCCGGAACCATCCATTTTCCAGGTGCCCTGATCATGGAACTCCGTTACCCGTGCCCAATGTCGACCATCCAATCGACCACGCGGCAAGAACTCGATAGCACTATTGTCTATGCCCGCTACGCCGGCCGCCTCTTTGCCGACGATTATATTTTCGATCACTGCGGGGTCGATCGAGCCATCTGGCATATTCAGTTTTGGTGGCGGCGCCAGCTTATCGGAGTTGGACGCGGAATTTTTAGGCAGCGTGATGACGAATATGGTCTCGCCGCTATCGTCTTTGAACAAAAATTTATTGCTGCGTTTTGTTGCGGAATAACAGGTGTTCGACAAAAATTCCTCAACATTCCATTTCAGACAAAGGCGGCCTGTCTTGTCGACCGACCATTGGCCTGAATCTTCATAGTCTGTGCTTCCCAATGTGGTTCTGCCATCAATCGTGCCGCGCCGGCCGAATGTTATTTCCGCGTTGCTTTGCACGCCTTCGCCATAGGCCATTTTTCCACTGATCGCGGTTTGTAACTTTTCCGGCGAGAGCGGCCCGTCTGCTATACGGGCTGCGGGTGGCGGCGTCAGCTTCGCGATTTGCGCGGGCGATTGTTTGGCGGGTTTCGGTTGCGACGCGGCAGGGTTCGCGGAGACCATGGGTTTCGGGGGTGCCGGGGCGGGGGGCGCTGCCATCCCGTCGAAGCGCGGGTGAGCCTGTACAGCCTCGCGCCGCAATTCATTGTCAAACCCGCGATCGACCAGTTTTTGCCATGATTTTACCCACGTGACCGCTTTGTCCATGAACGCCTTTTTCTGAGGGTGGTCATGGATGTTGTTGATCGCCCAGGGGCTCTCCGTATTCGAATATTTGCGTTCGCGGGCAAACCCGTAATGCTCCGGTGGCAGGGCGTAATAGGCCTGCATCATTTCATCCTTCTGGACGCGGGCAAAATTTACGGAGATCCAGCCATTCGGCCCTTTTAGACCGTGGCCGTCGATATATTCGTATACTTTTTTCAGTGATTTGGAGCGTCTGTTAAATCCCCGGAGCGGGTATGCAATATCGCAGTGCTCGTAGCCGTCATAGACATCGTTCTTATGGTACCAGGCAGCGTTCCGCCGTTTTGCCGAGCAGGATTTTGACGCACCCCACTGAAAATTGACCAGTTCCTTGTGTGTTACGATGCGGATTGCGCCGGTAACGCGTTTTTCCGAATGGCGGAGCAGGTAAAATCGGACAATGGTGATATTGGACGCGCCCGACTGAAATTCGAATCGTGACACCAGTTTCCACTCGCCGGGGGGGAGTGGCACGGTTTTGCGGGCGGCCGAATAATCTATCCGAAAAAGATCGGTGAAAGTGGTGCCGATGGGGTAGTCCCTGGCGCTTCCAGGAACAGAAATTCCTGCCGTCATCCACAGCGCTGCCGCTATTCCAAAGACTTTACCAATCCGCATGCCGGCCTCTCGATCCAACAAATTGATTGCGCCCCATTATTCCACGCAAACGGGGCGCGGCGGTCAAGTCATTTAGCAATCGTGTTCTACGCCGCGCCGCCGCCGCGCCATACCTAGCACCATCAAGCCTGACACCAGGATCACCAACGTGCCTGGCTCCGCAATCGTCGGCGTAGGCGGGTCGGGGATAGGTTTGCCGGTGCCGATTTCCAGGCGGTAGATCTCGACATCCATGCCATTGACGGTGTCGATAACAATACCGAAGGAGGCTAGCGTACCCGCGGCGAGGCCCGAGAAATTGACCGCGACGAAATCGCCGAAAATGCTCGTGTCCGAGCCCGAGATGACCAAGTCGAAGATGTCACCTGCCGTGGGCGTGAAGGAAAACGCGAGGTCGAGGATACCGCCTAGGATCGTAAAATCGGCATCGATGGCGCCGTACTCCACCCCGCGCATGAGGCCGCCGATACCCAACGCGACCGTCGATCCGTCGCCCAACACCATGGCGTTGTCAATGATGCCGAGATTGTCGTTCAGATCGAACGTGCCCATCGCCGTTCCGGTCCCGGAAGACGTGCCGACCAGAAGGGCGTCGGCAGAGAAATCGCCGTTGTTTACGGTGAGCGCGCCAGTGGCGTTGCCGGCAGCACCGAAGCCTACGACCCCCACATTGACGAACTGAAACCCGCTGACATTGCCGTCCACCGACAGCGTACCGTCGGCATCACCTGCCAGGGTGTTGCTGTCCGTCAAACCGACATGCAGGCTCCCGGCACCGTTACCGGTCAGATTGCCGGACTGAATGTTCAGGACACCTGTTGCGGGCCCGGAGCCTCCGCCCGCTAAGCTGGTGCGCACATTGCCGATACGGACGGTCCCAAAATCGCTGATATTGCCGGTAACGGTCGCGGTGCCCATGGCCGAGCCGGGTCCGGAGGTTCTGCCGATGGACAGGTCGAAGCCCATTCCCAGGTTGTTGCCCTGGATACCGCCTGCGAGCACGGTCAGTTCGCCGGTTCCGCTGGCGGTTGCCGTATTGCCAGAGCTGCCGCTGTTGCCGACAGTCACAAAATTGGCATTGCTGATGCCGGTGCCAATCACGGCGGTGCCGATGGCATCGGCCGATCCCGCCGAAGAGCCGACAGACAACGAGGTGTCCTGGAGGGAACCGGTGATGGATAGGTCCCCGGTGGCATTGCCGGTACTGCCGAACCCGCTACCGCCCACATTGGCGATACCGAACCCGCTGACATTGCCGTCCACCGACAGCGTACCGTTGGCATCGCCCGCCAGGATGCCGGGCGCTTGATTGTCCGTCAAACCGACATGCAGGCTCCCGGCACCGTTACCGGTCAGATTGCCGGACTGAATGTTCAGGACACCTGTTGCGGGCCCGGAGCCTCCGCCCGCTAAGCTGGTGCGCACATTGCCGATACGGACGGTCC
>JABJKO010000084.1 GCA_018660305.1 Rhodospirillaceae bacterium | reverse complement strand
CGCCACAGAGACTGGCCGCTGTTAAAGCAGTGGATCCAGAAACAAAATGCTCTATCAGCCGATCTTGTTTGCAGTGGCTTAGGCGGCTCTTGCGCATAGGTCCCATGATAACCTCAAAATCGCGTTATCTGGATCAGCCCCAAACTTAATTTGGCAATTTGACCACCGCACGCAGCCCACAATCTTGGCGATTGATAATTGAAATTTCGCCGCCGTGGGCGTTGATAATTGTTTGCACGACGCTAAGCCCCAATCCGATACCTCCGGTAGCGGCGCTTCGCGATTCTTCCAGCCGGAAAAAGGGGTCGAACACTCGGTCCAATCGATCTGGCGGTATACCCGGTCCATCATCGTCAATAATAATGACCAATCCTGTGCCCTCGGTATCGAGACGGATGCGCGCATTGCCGCCGTAATTAACGGCATTTTCGATAAGGTTAGTGAGAGCGCGCTTAATGGCGTTTGGACGACACTCATAGAGGATACCGGCTTGAGCCGTGAGCTCGACATTTTTCCCCATATCCGTAAAGTCATCCGAGATGCTTTCCAGCAGCGCAGTCAAATCGACGATACGGGCCGGTTCCGTATCCGCATCGTCGCGGGCGAACGACATCGTCGATGCGATCATGGCTTCCATTTCATCGAGGGTCGTCAGTATCTTGGCGCGGTCTTCGCCGTCTTCGGCCAGCTCGGCGCGCAACCTGAGCCGCGTGATCGGTGTCCGCAGATCGTGGGAAATGGCCGCCAGCATGCGGGTTCGGTTTTCGACGAACCGTTGGAGGCGTTCCTGCATGTCGTTGAAGGCCTTAGCAGCATCGGTAACTTCGCTCGGCCCCTCAAGATTAAGCGGCGGCGCATGGATATTTTTTCCGAGGATTTGCGCCGCCGCCGCAAACCTTCTGAACGGCTGCGTCATGCGGCGTACCACCCAGATTGACAGCAGGATAACGGCGACCACCATCAGCGATATGGACGTTAGCGAGGTTAGCGACCAGAACGATCCTGTATCCGGGATATTGCTAAAAATTTTCACCCAGCTTTTGTCACCGAGTTGGACCGAAATCATGAATGCGATCGCGGACATATCGCCGGCCATCATCATCGGCATGTGCGCGCCCATCTGCCCAGCCATCTGGCCAGCCGTTCCGGAAACGGTGCCCAGCGCCGGGGCGCGGCGATCCTCCAGATACTGGACTAGAACCGCCGGCGCCGATTTCCCGCCCAGTTCCTGTTCGATGAAATTACGGACCAGCGCGGCACGAAATCCGCCTTCGCCGGTTGGCAGCACTTGGCTTTCCCGGGATAGTGTAACGCGGAACGCCGGGTGGTCGAGCGCGGCGGCGACACGGCTCCGCCACGACGGCGGTGTTTCGTTCAAAAGCCGCACGATATTGCCAATCCTTTGCGCCATATGACGGCCGCCCAGATGGGTGATGGCCTCGATACGGTCGCCGGAATAGATCAGCATGCTCAGCGCGTGCGAAACCGTCAGTCCGATCAATAGGACCAATATGGTCTGGCCGGCGAGGCTGCGCGGAAACAGATTCCTCATTTACCCGTTACTTTCGGCGAAAACACATAGCCACCGCCCCACACAGTTTTGATAATCTCGGGGTTCTTCGGATCGGTTTCCAACTTTCGGCGCAACCGGCTTACTTGGGTGTCGATGCTGCGGTCGAACGCCCCCGCTGAACGGCCCCGCGCCAAGTCTAGGAGCTGATCCCGGCTCAGGACCCGGCCCTGATGGCTGACCAGTGCGAGCAGCAAATCGTATTCCCCGGTGCTGAGCGGAACGACCACATCATCACCGGAAACCAACTCCCGGCGCTGGGTGTCGAAAGTCCAGCCTTCGAATTGCAGGGTTTGGCTGGCGGGGCTGTCCGGGGCCGGCGGCAAGGCCACGGCGCGCCGCAACACCGCCTTGATCCGGGCCAGAAGCTCGCGCGAGCTGAAAGGCTTCGGCAAATAATCGTCAGCGCCCATTTCCAGGCCGAGGACCCGGTCGAACTCGTCACCCTTGGCGGTCAGCATGATAATGGGAATGGCCGAGGTAGCCCGCAACTGGCGGCAGAGGGTCAGCCCGTCGTCCCCCGGCAGCATTAGATCGAGCACGATGAGGTCGATATTCCCGCTCGCCAGTTCCCTGTGCATCTGGACCCCATCCGCGGCCGTCGAAACGCGCAAGCCTTCCTTCTTCAATAGACGGGAAACCAGATCCCTGATTTCCCGGTCGTCATCGACAACAAGGATATGTGGTGAAGCTGCCATGACCCCAGTATAGGCGGGTCGCCGGTCGATTTAAAAAATTAATTGTGACAAATCGTGTCATGGCGCCTTCCTGTCAAAATTTGTCACACATTCGCGTCCGACCGGCAAATTCCTGTAAAAACTTCATGGCCTTATTCCATTATGCAACACGCTCCTAATTGGAGCCAAACCCACAAGGAGAAGAATATGAAACGGAACATTCGCAAGATCGCAGCCCTCGCCGCGGTTCTTGGAGCGGCAGCCCTCGTCGTCATCCCCCTTGCCGCCAGCGAAGGCCACGAAACCGGTAGCGATACCGGCCAGGCGCAAATGATGCAGCCGGGCATGATAGGCGGCAACATGCCCGGCTGCACCGGGCAAGGCGGCCCGCAAGAAATGATGAGGGGAATGATGGGTCATATGATGGGTCATATGATGAACCACATGACGGGCCAGGGCCAGATGGGACCGGGATTCAAGGGCCAAGGCGAGATGGGGCCAGGTCAAATGGGCCAGGGCGGAATGGGTCAGGGTTTCATGGATGATGGCCATCATGGCGCCACCACCGAACGAGACCTGACCGCCGACGATGTTTCCAAAATCGTCGCCGGACGGCTGGCCTGGACAGGCAACAAACGCCTCAAGGTCGGCAAGGTCACCAAGAAAGACGACGACACCTACATCGCCGAGATCGTCACGGTCGACGATTCACTGGTCCAACGGCTGGAAGTCAAACGGACCTCCGGCATCACCCGCAAGGCTGAGTAACGGAGTAGGCGGGCAGTGAATCACTTCCCACCCCGCCTCACCTCAAGTTGGAATGGAGATAAATCATGTGGAACAACGCAGCGGATTTCGGGCACATGAACGGCTGGGCCGGTGACGGCTGGCCATGGGCCATGGGCCTTCACGGCATCTGGTTTCTATTGTTCCTGGGTATCATCGTGTTCGCCCTAGTCGCGCTGACGCGCGATTGGCGCCGGGACAGTGGTGAACTATCCGCTCGCGAACGGCTGGCGGAACGCTATGCGTCCGGAGATATCGAGCGCGACGAATATCTCATGAAAAAGCAGGATATGGGCGCTGGAAAACCAGCCGCTTGAATCCAAGGCCGCGGCCCGGAATGATTTCTACCGGGCCGCCCACTATCAAAACCGGACCAAACCAATTCGAAATTGACCTGAATTTTCTCGAAGAGAATGGAGAGATATTATGCGAAATTTGATAAGGGCGTTGCTGTTAGGACTGTTCACCGTGGCATCGCTTCCGGTCGAGGCCGGCTCGGCATCGTCGCAGCATCCGGCAAGCCCCAAGGTTTATGTGCCCATCGGCGATGCCAATCAAGTTCTGGTCATCGACCCCAAGACCGATAAGATTATCGGTGCCGTTTCCGGAACCGACGCCGCCCACGGTTTGGCCGGGGTTCCGGTGCGCGATCTGCTGATCGTCGGCAGCTATGCGGAATCCGACGCCACCGGGCCGGCCAAGCCCCAAGGCATTAGCGAAGACGAACACGCTTCCCACCATCCGAAAAAATCCAAGAATTTGGTCAATACCAAGGATTCGAAAAGTTTCGTGACTATCGTCAAGGCGGCCGACCGGCGCGTCCTGCGGCGTATCGCCGTACCCGGCGCTGTGCACCATGTGGCGATCACCCCCGATGGCCTCAACGCCATCGTCACCCACCCCAACAGCAACGAGATCGGCGTCATCGACCTTCGCACCTTCCAGCTTAAAAAGCGCATTCTGACCGGCGATACGCCCAATTACGTGGTCACAGCGCCGGACAGCAACACCGTCTATGTCAGCAACGCCGGCAACAACACGGTCAGCGAGGTCGATTTAGACGCTGGCATCGTGCGACGGAACTTCGTCGTTGGCGAAAGCCCTGAACATCTGATCCTGTCGGCGGACGGGCGCAGACTTTTCGTCGCCAACGCCGACGGCGGCACCGTATCGGAAATCGCCACCGGCAGCGGCGCCCTCGTCAGGACGTTGACCATAGGCGGCGGCTTGCATGGCATCGATCTGTCGGCCGATGGACGGCGGTTGTTAGTGGTCGGGCGCGAAACCGACAAATTGGTCGCCATCGATCTGGCCACAGGCAATTTGCGGTCCAGCCGTCTAGCGCCGGAGCCATATCACCTGAAAGCCATCCACGGCACTGGCAAGCTTTACGTCTCAAGCGCCGACCAGGACAAGATCTGGGTGGTCGATGAAAAGACCTTGAAAGTGACAAAGGAAATTACCATCCCCGACCGCGCCCACCAAATAGCTGTCTTCTAGGAGAATGCCAGGCGACCACTAAGGTGGACTACGCCGAAAATTGGGTAGCTCGACCTTTGGAACAAGTCACTCCATCGAAGGTTGGTTGGACGGTTTGGATGCAGACATCGATGGCGACGACCGGCCCCGCCACGCCATCCGCCCCGTGGGCCCCGGGCGCCGACCAATGATCGATAAATTTGATATAGCCGATTTCTACGGTTGGTCGGATAACGCCGCCCACGACCTATCGGCCCCCGGAAGCTGTGGTGGGCTTCCGGGCTTTTCTTGAGACCCTTGGGTTCGATTAGGAGTGATACCCTCGATCTGACTGCGGCCTCCAGCCCCCGGTAACTCAGATCAAAATTGTAACAGTAGATGGCAATTCCGGTTTGTGAAAAATTTTGTCACAAAACACCGGTGTTGCGACAAACCTCAGTAACAGGTGCCTGATCTAATCTTTTCCGTTGAATTGACTCCAATAATTAAATTTCTCGGCGCAGCGTTGAGCTGAATTGGTTGGAAGAAATCTGGTAATGATTATAGCTCCCGATGGTTATGAACGGCTCCCGATTTTGGTAAATCCGCTGGTTCCAACGGATCGGAATTCGGGCGTAGTTCGCCCGCCCGATCCTACCGTCGAAGAGCTGACCGAAATCCACCGCCTAGATTTGGATTCGAGGCTTTATCTCGCTTCCGAGCGCCCGCAGCACGAAGCAGGCCGAAATCCGCCGAGCGGCGAGCATAGGCAAGCAACGGGGATGATGTACCCCGATTTGCTCGCCGGGGCGGCCGCGTCAAGCGAGAGTGTCGTGATCTTGGCCGCAGGCAATTATGTACCTCCATCCGCATCGCAAGTAGCGGCCGCTTACGAAAACGTGAATCCGATGGCGACCGGGCAACTGAATTATTATGGCGCTTGGCTTCTCAATTCCTTTCCCAGACTGCAGACATTGGTTATATGAACGGCCGGTTTCGATCGCTCAGGAGGCTGATATGAACTTTAAATTTTCCGATAATCTACCGATGATTGTGGTGATCGTTTTCTTCGTGGGCGGCGCCGTGGTACTGGGGTCCCGCTTCGTCTCGCCGTCGTCGGGAACCGTGATCGAAGTCCGAATGCCCAAATTGTCGGCGCTGGCAGCCGACGGTAAGATAGTATTCGATGAGAATTGCGCCTCGTGCCATGGTGAGAGCGGCGCCGGCAGCAAACAGGGACCGCCATTAGTCCACAACATCTACAATCCGGGACACCATGCGGACGAGGCCTTTTTCCGCGCCGCACGTAACGGCGTTCCCCGCCATCACTGGCAATTTGGGAATATGCCGCCTCAGCCTGATGTAACTAGAGAGAATTTAGCAAAAATTATCCGGTACGTGCGCGAACTTCAGCGGGCCAATGGCATCTTTTACCAGCGGCACGTGATGTAGTTGGGGGGCAATCTAAAACGGACATAAGAATTCTGCGGCTCTTGCGCATAGGTCCCATGATAACCTCAAAATCGCGTTATCTGGGTCAGCCCCTAAAATTATTTGGCGTTCGGCGTCGGCCGCCGGGGCAGCTTCGTCGTGCGGCGGCGTTTGATCATTTGAATTTCATTTTTCAGG
>JABJKO010000241.1 GCA_018660305.1 Rhodospirillaceae bacterium | reverse complement strand
CCGGCCGCCGTGAACACAGGGGCGCCGGTGGAATTTACAGCCGTTGCGGGATTAACCCTATTTCGCGACTAAACTGTCGGAATTCTTTACACCTCGCGACCCTGTGACTTTCCCTTAACCATTGTCTTCGGCTTAAGAGCCCGCGTTAACCCGCTTGGCATGGATCTTGCATGTCTGAGCGCAGGGCTGGCGGCCAATGGTTGGCGTCTCCCTTGTGAGAATTTTGCCGGACGGGTTGGCGCTGCGGGCGCACAAACGCCGGTGCTACAGACATGGAGAGTGTCATGAAATTTACACCGAGAAAGACTCTGAAGGCGGCTCTGTTTGCGGGTGCAAGCATGGTGGCCCTCAATTGCGGCCAGGCCTCTGCCCTGACCATTATGACCACCGGCTGCGGTGTTGCGGCCACTTCCTGTTCAATGTCCCAACTCTTTGCTGGCGGCACCATCCAGGTGGAAGACAAACTCTTCGACCAATGGAGTCTGTTCCAGGACTCGGTCGAAACGACGGATAACTGGCAGGTAACCGGCATCGATGATGGCGGAAATTTCGGCCTCAATTTCACCAATATTGACTTCGATACCTGGCAAACCGGGTTTGGCGAGAACGACGAAGATGTGGATTTCGGCTATAGGGTCTCTGTCACCGACCCGACCAAGCGGATCATCAGCAATACGCTCAACCTGACCGGTTCCGATGTAGATATCGACGGGGACGCTATTGCGAGGGCAGAAGTCCGGGAAGAACTCAGTACGACAGGCGGCTTTCTCAATGATATAGGCGAAAAGGAAGTCTTCGAAGAAACCGAAATCGGTGATATCTTGGAGTTCACGTTGCCTCTCGCCGATCTCACCGAGCTTTTTGTCGAAACCAGACTGGACGTGGACGCAGAAGTTTTTGAAAGTGGTGAAGCGGACGCAGAAATCACCAGCTTCACCACGGTCTACGGCCAGCGCATGATCGCGGTGCCTGAGCCCGGAACGGCGGCGCTCCTCGGCGTCGGTCTGGCCGGTCTGGCCGGTCTGCGGCGGCGCAAGAAACGCGTCTAAACAGCGCACCACATGGCCTATTTTAACGCGGGAGTTCCAGTCGAGCTCCCGCGTTAACCCTCCCTTTTCGGCTTGGCACTATTCTCCGCCCAAACGTCTGGTGGAGTGGCCCCATGATGATGTGCATCCCCGATCTGCTCACCCTTGAGGAAGTCGCCAGCCTGCGCGACATCGCGGCTGGCGGCGAGTTCGTCGACGGCGCGACGACCGCCGGCCGGCGGATCAAGAACCTCAAGACCAATCTGCAGATGAAGAACGATTCCTCCGGCAAGGAGACAGCCGATGCCATCGTGCTGGAGGCGTTGCAGCGCAACATGGAGTTCCAGAGCGTCGCCCTGCCCAAATCTATCGCCAACCCCATGTTAAGCCGCTATGCCGACGGCATGTCCTATGACAGCCATGTGGATGCCGCCGTGATGGGCAAGAATGGCGGCATGCGCCCGGATGTCTCGGTGACCATCTTTCTCAACGATCCCGCCAGCTATGACGGCGGCGAGCTGACCATCGAGAGCGGTGTCGGCGAGCAGGCGGTCAAGCTGATGGCGGGCGAGGCCGTGGTCTATCCCACCAGCGCGCTGCACTGGGTATCGCCGGTAACCCGCGGCGAGCGTCTCGCCGCCGTGACCTGGGCACAGAGCGCCGTGCGCAGTCCGGAAAAACGCACCCTGCTGTACGATCTGCGCGCCGCCATGAACCAGATCGCCGATGCCGCGCCCGATGCCGAGGCCACCCATCTTCTGTTCAAAACCCACGCCAACCTCATGCGCATGTGGGTCGAAATCTGAGCTGAACGCTACCCGCCCCACTATCCCCCAAGCGGCTTGCGCACTTCGTCGGGAATGGGCGCCGAGGCAAAGGTCGACGGATCAGCCGGGTCGCCCAGACACCAGACGCGTTTTTCGTACCCTTCGGCCGCCAGTTGGTCGCCGTTCATGAAGCGGTGGGTGATGGTGAAGGACGATTTGCCCCATTCCGACACAAAGCTTTCAATGGTCAGTTCGTCACCCATTCGGGTGGGCGAACTGAAATCCGCATGGGCACTGATCAGCGGGATGCCCAGCGCGCCGAACCGGCTGCGCCAATCCTCCCAGCGGATGCCGGCCGCCTTGAAAAGGTAATAGGCCGCCTCGTCCATCCAGCGATAGTAATTGCCATAAAAGGTGATGCCCGCCGGATCGCAATCGGTCCACAGGACACGGATGGTGTGAATATTCTTCAAGCTGCCCTCTTTCGTCTGGAAATTGTGTCTATCCGGTTGGGTCAGAAATGCGCGACCGTCGCCAGAGTCGCCGGTGGCGGCGTCTGTTCGCTTCTTGTATCCACCACCACGTCGCCATCGATCAGAATGAACGAAATTCCCGGCAGATCGCCATGGGCGATGGCGTCATCCAGGCTGCTCCCGGCGGAGCCCGTCACGGGACCGGCGATAATAAGATCGGCGGGCGCGCCGACTTTCAAAATTCCCACATCGAGCCCATGCGCGCGGGCGGTATTCCCGGTGGCAAGCGCGATTGTCTCGCCGGGGGTCAATTCGCACACCGAGGACAGCAACAGGATGTTCCGCAACATGCCACGGGGAATAACCCCGGTGCCGCCCGGCGTATCGGTGCCGATGGTGAGCCGGTCGAGACGGCCTCTCTCCCGCAGCCTCGAGACAGCGCGAATGGTGGAGCGGTAATTGCCCGACGAGCAGACCTCCAGAAAGAAATCGGTCTCCTCCACCACCCGGTCGAGATCTTCGTCACTCATGGGGATGGGACCGCCGGCCACATGGGCGGCGATATCGGGTTGCAGCCAGGACAAAGTGTCGAAACCGCAGATCTGGCTGGAGCCCGAGCGCGACACGCCGCCGGTATGTACTTTGGTGCGGATATTGCGCTCGCGGCACCAGCGCGTATAACGCTGGGCCTCTTCACGATCGGCTTCCAGCGGATAAAAGATGAACTTGGCCAGGATCGATCCCGCCGCCGCCAGCCGGTCGAAATGGCTTTCCTTCATGCCCGGCACCAGCAGCACCGTCCCGGCATGGAGCTTGACGCCGCGCCATCGTTCGCGGCCCGTCGTCGCCAGGGTGACTTCGGCCAGCGACGTGACCAGATCAGGCGTCAGATTACCGTAATCGAGCCCCGGCGTGTGCAGTTCGCCGGCCGACACCATGGTCGTGCTGCCGCCATGCAGATAATTGCCGATCCAGCCAATGGCATTCTGGGTGGGTGTCCATTCCCCGAACACCGGGTGCACATGGCCATCCACCAGACCGGGCATCACGGCAAGCCCGTTGGCGTTTATGGCCTTGTCGCAGGCCGTGCCGTCCGGTGGGTCCAGGGCGGCAATGCGGCCGTCTTCGATCAGCAGGCTTGAGACAGGAGCAACCGGCGCATCGAGGTCGCCGGCAAAGAACTCTCCGATGTTACGGATCAAGGTCGTGGTCATACGCGGTTACCTGACTGGTATTCACCCTTGCTATGCTGGCATGGATGAATGGCGGCGTCGACCTGTGCGGGACACCCCGGTGGATCGCGTTCTTTAAGTCTGGATCCGGCGTCTCAACCAGGCTACAGGCTGTTCAATCCCCCAGTCACGACGCTTGAAAACTTGAGTGACGCTTGAAAGCCGGGGTCTGTTTTTCCTTTGACTGGCCTTGACAGGCAGCGGGTACTTCGAAGTTCGAGGGGTCGATGCCGGTCGCATATTCTTCGTAAAAAAAGTAATCCGCCAGCGCCAGACTCGTCCCTAAATTAACGCCCGATTGCGATTGCATAAAGGTCACGGGGCGACTATGCGTCCCGCCCGATCCGGGAAATGGGCTGTACCATGTCCATAAGTAAGTTGCTTCGGGATAATTAGGGAGAGACGGTGGAAAGAGCACGGACACAACCGTCACGGCAGTGTTGGGACACAACGTCGAATTGTCCGAAATAACCGCCTGGATCGTCCCCTCTACCGCGGGTATGGATACCCAATCGGGGGGTTCCTGCGGAAATGGCAGCGGCTTGCAGGTGATGGTGTCGTCATACCAGCTTATGGCAAACCCGGTTCCGCTATCGGGAACAGGGGGTACGCCCTGTGGCGACGGCCCTGTCAAAAGCGCCTCAGCCGTCGGTGCCTTCGGATTGTCCGGATTGTAGGTATTCCACATGAGCGTGTTTTGGGCACGGTCCGTGTAAACTTTGTAGTCGGCATCCGGCTTCCATTCATAGAGCACCCTCGTCGGGAGAGGATTGAAGCTCTCGTTGACAGGCGTCATGAACGCGGTCATCCCGAAATGATTGTTCCAGGTGAAGAGTTGAAAGTTTTCCGGGTTGCCGGAGGTAAAACCTCTAAAGTCCGGCTCAGTCCAGGATGGCGGGTCGGCAGGTGGCTGGTCGAGAGACGTAAAAACCGGAAAATAGGTGAACGAAAACATCTGGAACAGCGCAAGCTGACCCGGGTCACCCTTTGTCGGCTTTGGTGGTCCTTCGCCGAACATCAGACGGACCGGAAGATGGCTTTGAGCATCGAACCACATCCATGTTGCGGCGGAGACGGGAGGCGAGGAACCCGGTATGGGTGCCGGAATTTTCCACCAGTTGACTTGCTGGGCCGCCATCCAATTGAGATAGGACGTGCCTGCGCAGGACGCCTTGTCCAGTTGGCTTCCAAACCAGCTCGTTTCCGGCAGGCTCCAACCCATCTCAACGTCCGTTCAGGTGTTGCCCTCGTCGGTTGAAAGCTGCGTTCCGCCTGGAGTAACGACATACCACCAGGTTCCATACGAGGATCCGGCAATTTGCGCCGAGAGATACTGGTTCTCCACAAAGGTAATATTGGCGACACAGAGTTGAAAGAATGGAGAGTTGGGCTGCGGGTCGGTCGAAAGCGGCGGGCTGAAGGGATGTAAAAGGGCCACGCATTGCCACGCCTCCGGCAAATTTGGCGGTGGGCCGGCGTAAGGCTCCAATACCGGATATTCTGAAGGCGGTACAGGGTCGGTATCATTGACGTTGAATGTCATAGATTTTCCCTCACTTTTGGCCAGGCGTTCTCAATGGAGCGCCCGTGTATTCGTTGAACCTTTTCCCCTCCACCGCCGCGCCCTTTCGGAGTGGACGGATTGCGAAGAGTGCCGGCTGGCCGGCCGGGCCCATCGCGGCCCACCACGCGGGAAGCGTCTTGAAGGCAAAAACCATGTCGAAGTCCGTCGCTATCGAACCGGTGTTTGGATCCATGGGCTCCATGCCGAGGCGGTTCTGAAACCAGCGGAACCAATCGGCGGAACCGGGAGCCGGCGAGCAGATATAGGGATCCTTCGGCTTATTCTCGGGGCACGTCTTGAATGGCGGCCCTGGACGCGCGGTTGGATATGACGGCAACAGAAACGAGAGCATCTTGTGTTGCTCGGGTTGCCATTGGGCAGGCGAATGGCAGCTCATACACGATGAATTGGGAGCATTCTTCATCACCGTGGTCCCGACCTGGATGTTGTTCCTCGCGCCGTCGTTTGGTCCGGAGAGCCGGCCGCCCCAGCCCAGAGTCTGCGTCGCATATTTCGGCGCTTTGGGATTGATCCAATTTTCTTTCAGCGGCGGTGGCGGGATCAGGGCCGAGTTGACGTCCGGATCGTTACCCCACATGGCACCCAACGGCACCATTTTGTCCCAGGCGTCCCCGGGAGCACTGGAATCGTAGACCAGCGTCGAGAAAACCCAGCCGGTCTTGGGCGCGGCCTTCGAATCCTTGACAATGATATCGAACTGCATAGCGTAACCGTTCAAGACCGACACGGGGCCAGGTTTGGATTCCGGAATGGCGAGAAACAGCGGCCACTTCGCGGCCCCGTTGGTTACCGGCCACCAGTTGGTCTGAATCTTCGGGTTGTCCGAGACAAAAACCGCGGCCTTGACGATGACCGCGCCTTCATCGAACTGAAAATTAGCGGTTTTGACATCCGGCTTCATCGCGTCGGCTTTCCACACTTTGTACAGGGTGTGGGCTGCCCGTTCGTCGTAGTAGGTAAGCACGTGCGTATCGAAAGTGGTCTTTAGACCGGTGCCTGGAAATATCCCAGGTCCAAACTGACCGGCTGGATAGGTCCCGTGTATGCTTTCGCGGACGGAACCGAGCCACGGTTCATTGTACCAGCGCGCCTTGGCGGCATCCCAGTTTTGATAATTCAAAAACAATTGGCGGGCATTAGCGCTCACGTATTGCTTTAGCGCGGCCACGTACGCAGCCGCGTTCGTTTTATTGATTAAGCCGCCCCCGATCGCTTGTGACCATGGCGGGTTGGCAATCGGCGGCAACGGCCGTGCCGGCCAATCGTGGCTGAGTTTAAATAACGGCCCACTGTACTGCGCGGGTGGGGGGACTTGGCCGTTGTTTGAGAGAAACGGTTCCTTGGGCACGACAGACTGGCTTGACGCACCTTCGGAAGCACCACTCGCCAGCAAACAGACAAACATAAATAGAATTGTATGTTTGAACATACATCCCTCCCCGATTCCCCATTTTTTTGAGTGTTATTGACCTTTATCAACTATACAGTTTAATTAGCCTATGCACTCGGAAAAGTAGAGTTATATATTATTTTATAAATCTACAATCTGCGGCCGGTCTCATGGCGCGGTATTCTGGTATGAATCCCATCCACTCAGAAAACCACAGTCGGCTAATTCCTTGGCGCGGCGCGCAATTTCTGGCACACAGTGCCCTTCCGGTAACCCATGGCGCGGCACATGACCGATAGCGATACCCTCGAAGACACGCACGATTTTGTCCGCGATCAGATCCGCGATGATCTTGCGTCCGGCCAGTGCCGAACCCTCGTCACGCGGTTTCCGCCGGAACCCAACGGCTATCTGCATATCGGTCACGCCAAATCCATCTGCCTGAATTTCGGTGTCGCGGAGGAATTCGGAGGAAGGTGCAATCTTCGTTTCGATGACACCAACCCGGCCAAGGAAGAGCAGGAATTCATCGATGCCATCCAGGACAATGTGCGCTGGCTCGGATTCGACTGGGGGGAAAAACCCTATTTCGCATCGGACAATTTCGACCAGCTCTATCAGTGGGCCGAGCATCTGATCGACCAGGGCAAGGCCTATGTGGACGATCTGTCCGCCGAGGAAATGCGCGACTACCGGGGCACCCTTACCGAAGCGGGACGGAACAGTCCCCATCGCGACCGGACACCCAGGGAGAATCTCGATTTGTTCCGCCGCATGAAAGCCGGCGAATTCGAAGACGGCGCCCGCGTCCTGCGCGCCAAGATCGATATGGCATCGGGCAACATCAATCTGCGCGACCCGGTGCTTTACCGGATTCTGCGAAGCCCCCACCCCCGCACCGGCGATAGCTGGTGTATCTACCCCAATTACGATTTCGCCCATGGCCAGACCGATGCCATCGAGGGCGTTACCCATTCGCTCTGTACGCTGGAATTCGAGGATCACCGGCCGCTTTATGACTGGCTGATCGAAAACCTTCCGGTGCCGTCGCGGCCCCGGCAGTACGAATTTTCCCGTCTCAATCTGACTCATACGGTTTTGTCGAAACGGCTTCTGACGCAGCTTGTGGAGCAGGGCCACGTCAACGGATGGGATGACCCCAGAATGCCGAGTCTGGCCGGGCTGCGGCGGCGCGGTGTTCCGGCTGTCGCGGTGCGCGATTTCATCGGCCGGCTGGCCATCTCCAAAAGCGACAGCACCGTCGAAGTGCAGATGCTCGATCACAGCGTCCGCGAATATCTCAACACCAACGCCGAACGCCGCATGGCGGTCCTCAAGCCCCTGAAAGTCGTCATCGACAACTACCCGGAAGGCCAGGAGGAAGAACTCGAGGCCGCCAATCACCCCGGCGACCCGGCGCGCGGCACGCGCAAGGTACCGTTCTCCCGGGAAATCTATATCGAACGCGACGACTTCATGGAGGATCCGCCGAAGAAGTTCTTCCGGTTAGGGCCGGGACGGGAAGTCCGGTTGCGGTTCGCCTATTTCATTACCTGCCAGGAAGTCATCAAGGATTCCACCGGTGAAATCGTGGAATTACGCTGCACCTACGACCCCGCGACCCGCGGCGGCGACGCGCCCGACGGACGCAAGGTAAAGGGCACCATGCACTGGGTTTCCGCCGCCCATGCCGTGCCGGCGGAAGTACGGCTGTATGATCATCTCTTTACGACCGAAATTCCCGGCGCGGATGGCGATTACCTGGATGATCTGAACCCCGGCTCGCTCGAAACCCTCGATAATTGCTGGCTGGAACCGGGCTTAAAGGATACCGTCGCCGATACTCCCGTTCAGTTCGAGCGGCTGGGTTATTTCTGCCTCGATGCGGATAGCCGTACGGACCGAATGGTCTTCAATCGCACCATCAGCCTCCGCGATAGCTGGGCCAAGGCCAAGAATCGGTAACAGATAATTCATCGACCGTGATTGGCGGAGACCCCGCGCCGCCCCTAAATCTGCACAGTGACGCGGAAGCGGCATGGAAGGGGGTCGTGGCGGTGAGCCATCAGAAAAAATCGCCATTTGCCGTTCTGAAGCCGGCCGACACGACGGCCGCGCCTGGTTACGAGCGAAAGCTCACCGCCCTGTCCCTAAAAGCCCTGAAGGCGCAATCCAAACCCGGGGACACCATCGACTGGACCCGCCCCGCCGCACCACCGCGATGGATGCCAACGCGTCTCGCCGCGACGGCTGTCAGCCAGTTCCATTTCGGCGAAATCGCCACCGCGCGGATGTGCACGGATATTAGGGTTCGCATTGCCTCGCCCGCCGCCCGGGATTGTCTGGCGGCACAGGCCGAAGACGAACAACGCCACGCACGGATTTATGGCCGGTACCTTGAAAAGCTCGGGGGACCGGATGCAGGCCGGCCGGCTATCGAAAGCCTCTATGACAAGGCCGCTTCCTGGCGGGGGGCGCCCGAAGGCACCATCCTCGCCTGTCATATTCTGTTCGAGGGTGAATCCCTCCAGCTTCAGAATGCCATCGGCACCTGGATGCCCTGCCCTCTGTTCAAGGATATCAGCGCGATTATCGCAAAGGACGAAGCCCGCCATGTGGCCTTTGGGCGGATCTATCTGCGCGAAGCCCTGCCCCATGTGCCGCGTCTGGAACGGCTGGCACTCTTCCACTGGATAAGGCAATTATGGTTCGACGCCGTCCAGGAAGCGGTGGATGGTTTTGCGCCCCCCGGTCTGCTCGCCCTCCATGGCGGCAGGGCGCGCTGGATACAGAAAGAATGGCGTGAACGGCTTGAGGTGCTGGAATCCCTGCAGTTGTTTACGCCGGTGGAACGGCAGGAATTCCTGACATCATGAAAATCTCAGTGATCATTCCGACCCTCGACGAAGCCGCCACCCTGCCCGCTTCATTGGCGGCCCTCGCCGGCCAGGATGTCTTGACGGAAATCATCGTCTGCGATGGCGGCAGCACCGACGGCACTTTGCCCATGGCACGCCAAAATGGTGCGCTGGTCCTCTCCAGCCCGCGCGGCCGGGGCCAACAGCTTCATGCCGGCGTGGCGAGGGCGACGGGCGACGTTCTGCTGTTTCTGCACGCCGATACAATATTGGCACCGGGGGCACTGGGCGCCGTGCGGACGGCACTGGCCGACCCGTCCCTTGGCGGCGGGAACTTCCGGGTCATTTTTGACGGCCCCAGCGCCTTCGCCGGCTGGTTGACCGGTTTTTATGCCTGGCTGCGCCGCAACGGGTTCTATTACGGAGATTCGGTTGTCTTTATGCGGCGCAGCGTATTTTCGAAAATCGGCGGCATCAAGCCCATCGCGCTGATGGAGGATTATGATTTGACCCGGCGGCTGGAACGGCACGGCCCGACAATCTGCATAGCCGATCCACCGGTCGTCACCTCGTCACGCCGTTTCGATGGCCGCAAACCGTGGCGGATCTTTACCCAATGGGTGGTGATCCACGCACTCTTTCATTTGCGCGTGAACCCCGATTGGCTCGCCACCCTGTACAAATCCACTGCCCATAAACCAGCGGCTGAACGTTAGGTCTCGCCCTTTACTTGGTCGACAGCGGCTTAAGCGACCGCAGATAGGCGACGATGGCATTCAGATCGCTGGCCTTCATGGTCTTGTAAAGCGGGTAGGCCATGGGCGGGTTGAGCTTTGTACCGTCCGGACGCACACCCTCGGTGATGGCTTTCATGATCTGCGCATCGGTCCATTTGCCAAGCCCGTCTTCGGGATGCGGCGTAATGTTGCGTGAAACCGCAATGCCCCAAGGCCCGCGGAACGGGCGCCCGCCGCGACCAACGTCGT
>JABJKO010000340.1 GCA_018660305.1 Rhodospirillaceae bacterium | reverse complement strand
TCGCGCGAGCCGTCGATGCCCTTGAGAAGCGCCAGCGGGATGCGATTAACGTGGTGCACCGGCTCCAGGCGATCATTATCCGCATGCCAGACAAAGGCGTCCGCGGCGGAAAAATCGGGCACCGGCGGGCTGGCCGGGCTGATCCGTTCCAGGGCCTCGGCAATGCGGTGAAGGTCGTTATCGTTCTGGGTATCGGACATAACGAATCTATCTGGGGCGTTCCATAAAGCGGGCGGACCCTACCATACCCGGGCGGCGGGTCAATCCGATGGCGGCCAGAGGCTTAGGGTCCGCTTGAAACTCGAATATTTCTTCCCAATCTCTTGGCAGCAACACGTTTGCAAGCGGTAGCGGGAAAGGTATAGTCCGCCACCCAAGTTTTGAAGACAAAGGAGTCCAATATGTTGATTTCTCCCGCCTATGCGCAGGGAGCCGGCGGCATGGAGGGGATGGCGGCTCAGATCCTGCCCATCGTCCTCATTATCGGCGTTTTCTATTTTCTCATAATCCGTCCCCAGCAAAAGAAGCAGAAGGCCCATCGTGAGATGCTGTCCGCCCTGCATCGCGGCGATCGCATCGTCACTTCAGGCGGGCTGGTGGGAACCATCACCAAGGTTACCAGCGACACCGAAATCATGGTCGAGATTGCCGAAGGTATTAAGGTTCGTGTCATGCGCGGCATGGTAAGTGATGTGATGTCCAGGACCGAGGCGCGCGGCGCCGCGGACGAAGAAGCGCCAAAGAAAGAAAAGAAGAAAAAAGAAGAAAAAGCGTAATCAGCCCTGGCAATTTAGTGGCATATCCGATCATACCCACACCCTTAGACGCGGCAGGTAGCGAGCAATGGTAAATATCGCCAGATGGAAGATAATTCTGGTCCTCGTCATTAGTGTGTGGGGGCTTCTTTATTCCGCCCCTAATCTGATGTCGCAAAAGACATTGGATTCGATCCCCAACGGGTTGCCCAACAAGCATATGAGCCTCGGGCTCGATTTGCGGGGCGGGGCCCATCTGTTGATCGAGGCCAAGGTCGAAACCGCGATCAGGGAACAGTTGCAAAACCTTCGCCGCAGCGTCCGCTCGGCGCTCCGGCAAAGCAAACCCCGCATCGGTTACACAAATCTGGCGGTGGTCCGAAATGGCATAACAGTTACCATCAGGAATGAGAAAGATCTGACCGAGGCGCGCAGAAAACTGCGCGAAGCGGGACAGGGCATGGAGTTGGAGGCCGACGGGCAGCGGCTGACCCTGCGGACGACAGAGCAGATGCTCCGGGATCGTCAGGCGGCAATCATCGAGCAGGTTATGACGGTGATCCGCAAACGCGTCGATGAAACCGGCCTGAAGGAAGCCAGTCTGCAACGGCAGGGCACGGATCGAATCCTGCTCCAGGTGCCCGGCATCGAGGATACCAGGGACCTGAAAATAATCATTGGCTCTACCGCCAAGATGACTTTTCACCTGCTTGATCCGGAATTTTCGACACCCAACCCCAAGGCACGAGCGCGCCCCGGCGTGATGGTGCTCCCCGAATACCGGGAGCCTGACGATCTCAATCCGGCGCCCATCGTCTATTATCTGGTCAAGCGGCGCGTCGAGGTTAGCGGCGAAAATCTTGTGGATGCCCAGCCGACCGTCGACCAGAACAGCCGGCCGGTGGTCAGCTTTCGCTTCGACCCCATCGGGGGCCGGAAATTCGGCAACGTGACCCGCCGCAATGTCAAAAAACCCTTCGCCATCGTGCTTGACGGAAAGGTCATCAGCGCGCCGGTGATCCAGGAACCAATCCTGGGCGGCAACGGACAGATTTCCGGTAACTTTACCACCAACTCGGCACGTAAACTGGCCATTCTTCTCCGCTCCGGCGCGCTCCCGGTGGATCTGACGTTTATCGAGGAACGGACCGTCGGTCCCGGGCTTGGCGCGGATTCCATTCAGGCCGGTAAGATCGCCAGTATCTTTGCGCTGATCGCCGTCATCGTCTTCATGGGGTTCGCCTATGGCACCTTCGGCTTGATGGCGAATGTCGCCCTGACGCTAAACCTCGTCTTGCTGGCCGCCGCGCTGTCGGTTCTCCAGGCGACGCTGACACTGCCCGGTATCGCCGGGATCGTGCTGACCATTGGTATGGCGGTCGACGCCAATGTTCTTGTGTTCGAGCGCATACGGGAGGAGGCGAGAGCAGGGCGAACGCCCATATCGGCGGTGGATGCCGGCTATCGCCGCGCCTTCACGACCATCATCGACGCCAATCTGACCACCTTCATCGCAGCCTTGCTGCTGTACATGTTCGGGTCCGGCCCGGTCCGGGGCTTTGCCGTCACCCTTGCCATAGGGCTCATGACGTCCATGTTCTCGGCCATTATGGTGACACGGATCATGGTCGTTACCTGGTTGCTCAAGAAGCGGCCGCAAACATTGCCTCTGTGATCGGGAAGAAGGAATAAAGCCATGCGTCTTGTCAGCTTAATCCCGGTCGGCACCAAATATAATTTCATGCGGTTCCGCAAGTTTGCCGCTGTCCTGTCCATTGCCCTGTGCGTTGCATCGGCCGGGCTGTTTGTCATTAAGGGCTTGAATTACGGCATCGATTTCGAAGGCGGTATCCTGCTTGAAATCAGAACGCCAAAACCCGCCGATATTGGCAATCTTCGCGATACGATATCCAGTCTCCGGCTTGGCCAGATAGAATTGCAGCGTTTCGGTGAGGACACCGACGTGCTGATCCGCATAGAGCGCCAGGCAGGTGGCGAAGAAGCCCAGAACGTGGCGGTGGAAAAGGTCAAAGCCGCCCTCGATAAATCCGTCGAGCTGCGCCGCACCGAGTTTGTCGGGCCGAAAGTATCCGCCGAGCTGGTGGAGGCGGGCGTGACGGCTGTCCTCATGGCTCTCGGCGCCATGCTGATCTACATCTGGTTCCGCTTCGAATGGCAGTTCGGTGTGGGGGCGGTTATCGCCCTTGCCCATGACGTCATCATGACTATCGGGGTGTTTTCGCTCCTTGGCCTGGAATTCAATCTATCGACCGTCGCCGCGATCCTGACCATCGCCGGCTATTCCATCAACGATACGGTGGTGGTCTATGACCGGGTCCGGGAGAATTTGCGGAAATACAAAGTCATGCCGCTGGGGGAGATCATCAATCTCAGCCTCAACGACACCCTGTCCCGGACACTGCTGACCAGTATCACCACCCTGATTGCCCTCCTGATCCTGTTTTTCTGGGGCGGTGAGGTGATCAAGGGCTTCAGCTTCGGCATGATCTGGGGCGTCCTGGTGGGCACCTATTCGTCGATCTTCATCGCGACGCCGCTGCTGATCTACATGAACCTCCGCCGCTCCATCTTCGACGACGAAGAGGATACGGAAGGATCGCCCGCGCCCGACGCGCCGTGAGCCTCCTGGACGCGTGGCTGAATGGTTGATATCACGCCGCCGCTCTCCGAAGAGCGTCAGCTCATCCAGAGCTATGGCGATGGCGGGTTCCGTATCGCCGGGCAGGATCATGTGGGCTCGGTTCTTATAGAACCTGAAATCACCCATGGCTGGTCCGTCTCCGACGCAACCGCCATCGATCTCGCCAGCCTTTCATTGCTGACCGACAATTGCCGGGATGACCAGCCGGGCGGTGGTGTCCTGCTGATCGGCACCGGCACGACCATTGTCATGCTGGATCCCGCGTTGCGGGTGGCCCTGAGGCGTTTCGGCCTGGGGCTGGAAATCATGGATACCGGCGCGGCGTGTCGGACGTTCAATGTCCTGCTGGCGGAAGAACGCAGCGTCATCGCCGCGCTTATTGCTGTTTAGCGGACTTCGCTCAAGCGCACCGACACCGACACAAATAAAAACGGGGGGCCGAAGCCCCCCGTTTCAAGTGATGTTCCAGAGTTTCTAGAACAGGTTCTGCGCCGACACCATGGCATAGAGCATGGGGATCGACAGCATTGTGTTGGTCCGTGAGAACAGCATGGCGGTGCGTCCCGCGGCTGCCTTCGCGGCGGCATCGGCTTCGACCATCCCGAGGGCGATCTGCTGCTTTGGCCAGATGATGAACCACACGTTGAACCACAT
>JABJKO010000079.1 GCA_018660305.1 Rhodospirillaceae bacterium | reverse complement strand
CGCTGGATTATCCCGAACTGGCGCGCACCTGCACCATCGTGGACAGCAACACCTGCTCGCCCGGCGTCGAGATGAACCCCATCGTGCTGGGCAACCCGCCCATGCCGTATCTGAGCCGTCACAGCCAGCGCTGGATCTTCGAGCATTATTCCTACAGCGGCCACCACATCACCGACGATTTGCTGGATATGGCGTGTGATATCGCCGGACAACCGTCTTACAGGATCGCCCTGGACAAGATGGAGACCGAGGGGCTGCGGCTCCGGCAGTTCACGCCGGGTCTCGCCCGCGACAAGAGCGTCATGTTCGCCAAACTGCGCGATCACGGCCTCACGCGCCCGACCCAGATCATCTGGGGCCGCGACGACCCCACGGCGCTGCTAAGCCAGGGCTGGGCGCTCTACGATCTGATCGCCAAGCACCGCCGCGACGCCCAGTTCCGAATCATCAATCAGGCCGGGCATTTTTCCTACCGCGAGCATCCACGCGCCTTCGAAGAACACATTCACGCGTTCATCGAGACCAGCGGGGCGGGGAACCGGTGAGACCACTCCACACGTGTCACGCCCGGACCCGGGCATCCAGAAAACACAATTAACCCGTCGCCCTCGGGCTTGACCCACGACTGTCCGGTTTAAGCTCGATAAATGCTTCTTGCGCGCCAGACGGCGCGCGCCCCCCCACCTACACCTCCCCCCTGTAGAGTGGGGAGAGAAAGTATTTCAAGGACTTGCTCCTATAAATCCCCTCCCCCATCGTGGGGGAGGGTTAGGGAGCGGGAATATGGCCTCCCCGACGAAATCAGGGTCCCGCCAGACCAGATTCTCTGCAAGCAGTAACCAAGTCGGTTTCAAATGGCCCTTAAAAGTTAAACCGGACAGTCGTGGGACAAGCCCGAGGACGACCAGAAGACATTAGTGGCCTGACACCCCTTCCCGCTTCCGACATCCTGTCGTAAACTCCCGGCAACAGGGGGGCTGACAATGTTCACGTACATTGCACGCCGGATAGCGGGAACAATTCCCGTCATAGTTTTAATTTCGCTACTGGTGTTCATGCTCGTCCAGGCGGCACCGGGCGATCCGGCCGATCTTCTTTTGTCAGACGAGGCGTCAAAGGAAGACATCGACGAGGCCCGCAAACGCTGGGGCCTCGACCAGCCGGTCTATGTCCAGTACGGAAAGTTCTTTATCGCCGCCATGCAGGGCGATCTCGGCATGTCGTTCCGCTATGCCGATCCGGTGCTGCTGATGATCGTCGAACGGCTGCCGGCGACCATCGAGCTTGCCGTCTTCTCCATCCTCATCGCCACCATCTTTGCCATACCGCTGGGCGTCTGGGCGGGCGCCAAGCCCAACTCCTGGGTCGACACCTTTGGATCCCTGTTCGGCTTCTTCGGCATCAGCATGCCCAATTTCTGGTTCGGCATCATGCTGATTCTGGTGGTTTCGGGATTCCTGAATCTATTGCCCTCGGCGGGCCGCGAGACCTATGGCATTGCCGGCGATCCCATTACCGGGTTCTATATTCTCGACAGTATCATCCAGAACAATTGGACCGCCGCCTGGGACGGGATCAAATACATCATCATGCCGGCGCTGGCGCTGGGCACCAACATGATGGGCATCCTCATGCGGGTCACCCGCTCGGCAGTGCTCGAAGTCATGCATGAGGATTATGTGCGCACCGCCCGGGCCAAGGGTCTGACGGAACGGGTCGTGCTGTGGCATCACGCGGTGCGCAACGCGCTGATCCCCATCATTACGGTGGTCGGGCTCGAGCTTGGCTCGCTGCTGTCGGGATCGATCATCGTCGAGACGGTGTTTTCCTGGCCGGGCAGTGGCGCGCTTCTGATCTCGGCCATCACCAGCCGCGACTATCCGCTGATCACCGGCACGGTGCTCACCTATACCATGGCCTTCGTGATCATCAATTTCACCATCGATATTCTCTACGCCTATATCGATCCGAGGATCCGCTTTGACAAATAGCCCCACCTCCCAGGCCATCGCGGCAGACGCAGCACGCGCCGACGACCAAATGGCACCTTGGGTAAAGGCGCTCCGGCCATGGCTCAAGCCAAAAATCATCATGGGCAGCACCATGGTGTTCCTGCTGATCTTCATGGGTGTCTTTGCGCCGCTGATTTCGCCCTATGATCCCAATCTGCAGAATTTGCTGAACACGTTGCAGGCGCCGGCCTGGTGGGGCAGCGACCATTTCCTCGGAACCGATCATGTGGGCCGCGACATATTGAGCCGTATCTTCTATGGCGCGCGCATTTCGCTGGTGATCGCCGGCACGGTGGTGATCATCTCGGGTATTGTCGGTGTCGGCCTCGGCGCCATATCGGGATTTTTCGCCGGGCTGATCGATTTCTTCATCCAGAAGCTGGTGGAAGTCATCTGGGCCTTTCCGCCGCTGCTGCTGGCCATCGCCATCATGGCGTTCTTCGGTCAGGGGCTGGGAATTCTGATCTTCGCACTGGTGATCCAGCGCTGGATTCCCTATTGCCGGGTCGCGCGTGGTCAGGCGCTGTCCCTGCGTGGCCGGGATTTCGTCGACGCCGCCCGGTCGCTGGGCGCCACCAACACCCGAATCATCGTCAAGCACGTGCTGCCCAATCTGATGCAATCTGCCATGGTCATCGGCACCTTCGCCATGGCCACCGCCATCATTGCCGAGGCCAGCCTCAGCTTCCTGGGTCTCGGCGTGCCGCCGGAGATTCCCACCTGGGGTGCCATGCTGGCCGATGGCCGCACCTACATCAGCACCTCCTGGTGGCTCGCGCTATTCCCCGGCCTGTGCATCTTCTTCACCGTGCTGGGGATTAATCTGCTGGGCGACGGCATGCGCGATATCTTCGACCCCCGCCTCAAACGGTCCGGTTCCGGCGCGGGCTGACACCTGGTCCTCACACCAGAATTCAGGCTTCCAGAAAGTAGGCGGGCGTAATGTCGCGATCGTCCTATATGGTCATGGTGTTGCTGTTGGGCACGCTCACCGCCATGCCGGCCATGTCCATCGACACCTTCCTGCCGGCCATGCCCGCCGTCGCCCGGGACTTAGCGGTGGAGTCGGGCACGGTTCAGCTCACGCTGGCCGCCTATGTCTTTGGCGCCGCCTTCGGCCAGCTTCTTCTTGCCCCGCTGTCGGACCGGGTGGGCCGCCGTCCCGCGCTTTTCGCGGGCCTCGCCCTGTATCTGGCCGCCGGTATTGGTTGTTATTTCGCCAACAGCGTGGAGATGCTGGGGTTCCTCCGTTTCATACAGGGTTCGGCGACCTTTAGCGGGCGCATCCTGCCCCGCGCCATGGCCCGAGACATGTTCGACCGCGAAGATGCGGCGCGGATGATTTCCTACATGATGGTGTTCGGCGGCCTGGCCCCCGTCCTGGCGCCGCTGGCCGGCGCTTATGTGTTTGTCACCTTCGGGTGGCGGGCGGTGTTTGCCCTGATCGCCCTCTATGGCGCCACCATATTTGTCCTGACACTGCTCTTTCTCAAGGAAACCCTGCCGGTGGAACGCCGGATCCACATCAATCCCATCTCCATGGTGGCCAATTTCGCAGTACTGCTGCGCAACCGCCCTTTCCTCAGCTATGGCGCCTGCGTGTTCCTCTCCATGGGCGCGCTGATGGCGTTTCTCACCAGCACGTCGAGCATCGCCATCCAGTTCCTCGGCAAGTCGCCCTATGAATTCGCCCTCGCGTCCTCCGGCGTGATGTTTGGCTATATGGTCTGCAGCTTTATCGGCGGCCGCATCGTCGTCCGGCTCGGGCTGGAGCGCCTCATCGGGCTGGGCTGCATCATCGGCGCAATCAGCGGCATCTTCATGCTGGTTCTCGCCCTGATGGGAATCAACACGCTCTGGGCGATCATGCTGCCCATGCTGGGCGTCATGATTTCGCTCGCCTTCGTGGTTCCAGCAGCGACCGCCGGGGCGCTGTCGCCTTTTGGTCATATGGCGGGATCGGCCATGGCGAATTTCGGCTTCCTACAAACCTGTTTCTCGGCCATCGTCGCCTCCATCGTCGGCCTCCTTTTCGATGGCACGCAGATGCCCATGGTGATCTTCATCAGTGTTCTGTGTACCGGCCTCGTCTTCGCCTATGTTTTTCTGGTCCGGCCGCTCGGTAAAATCGAGCCCGATTCCTGAGCATCGGTTTTCAGAGTCCCTGAAGTCTGCTAAACCGCCCTTGTTTTAGGCCCCTTTAAAGGGGCGCTGCTGATATCCCACTTTTGAGGATAATTTTGCGATGATCCCGCGCTATTCCCGCCCCGATATGGTCAAGATCTGGGAACCGGAGAACAAGTTCCGCATCTGGTTTGAAATCGAAGCCCATGCCTGCGACGCGCAGGCCGAGCTGGGCATCATTCCCAAGGAGGCGGCCAAGGCTGTCTGGGATCGCGGCCATTGGGAAATCGACCGCATCGATGAAATCGAACGGGAGACCAAACACGACGTCATCGCGTTTCTGACCAATCTCGCGGAGCATGTGGGTGACGAAGCGCGCTTCGTCCATCAGGGCATGACATCGTCCGACGTGCTGGATACCTGTCTTGCGGTGCAGCTCACCCAGGCCGCCGATATCCTGCTGGCCGATCTGAAGGGGCTTCTGGACACCCTTAAACGGCGCGCCCTGGAGCATAGCAAAACCGTCTGTATCGGCCGCAGCCACGCCATCCATGCGGAGCCGACGACCTTCGGGCTGAAACTCGCCGGCCATTATGCCGAATTCGCCCGCAACCGGGACCGCCTCAAGGCCGCACGGGCCGAAGTGGCGACCTGCGCCATCTCCGGCGCCGTCGGGACCTTCGCCAATATCGACCCGTTCGTCGAAGCCTTCGTTGGCGCCAAGATGGGGCTGACGCCGGAGCCGGTATCGACGCAGGTCATTCCGCGCGACCGTCACGCCATGTTCTTTGCCACCCTGGGCGTCATCGCCAGCTCCCTGGAGCGGCTGGCGGTGGAAATCCGTCATCTACAACGGACCGAGCTGCGGGAAGCGGAGGAATTTTTCTCGCCGGGCCAGAAGGGCTCGTCG
>JABJKO010000170.1 GCA_018660305.1 Rhodospirillaceae bacterium | reverse complement strand
CTCCCTCGAAGGGGAGGGGGAACTTTAATCCTGAAACGAAAATTCTGTTCCCTCCCCCCTTGAGGGGGAGGGTTAGGGTGGGGGGTGCTTGTTCTGTGTATATGATCTTTGCCACTTTGATCCTGGGGCCGCACGGCTTATCCTATGGGCAACGAACTGGTTTTCAAGGGAGAGGGCGCATGAGTTTCGTCGGGATCGACGCAATTATCTATGGGGTGACGGACGTCAAGAAAGGCTCGGCGGCGTTTCAGGATTTTGGTCTGAAAAAAATCAAGGGCGGCGCCAAGGAAGCTATCCTCGAGGCACAGGACGGCTCGCGGGTGATTATCAGGCCGCGCGGCGACAAGAAACTGCCCAAGGCGATCCAGCCGGGCTCCACCGTGCGCGAGATAATCTGGGGCGTCGAAAATATCTCCGACATGACCCGCATCCGTCATGAGCTTGAAAAAGACCGGACGGTCACCGTGGATAAAGACGGGACGATCCATTCGGTGGACGATATCGGCCTCGGCATCGCCTTCCGCAAAACCCAGCGGCGCAAAGTCAAGGCGCAAAAACCGACGGCGATCAACGCGCCGGGCGCGGTGGTGCGTGTCGATGGTCGGGCGGACTATTACGACAAGGCTAACCCGCGCACCATTGGACATGCGGTCTTTACCGTGCCGGATCTCAAAAAGGCACAGCGCTTCTATGAAAAACGTCTGGGGTTCGCGGTGTCGGATTATTACAGCGGGCGCGGTGTTTTCATGCGCTGCAAGACGCCCGGCGGGCACCACAATCTGTTCTTCCTGGAAGACGAGAGCGGTAAGACCCAGATCAACCATGTGGCCTTCGGGGTCGCCAATACCCACGAGCTGTTCGCCGGCGGTATTCACTTCACCGGCAAGGGCTGGAAGACGGCGGTGGGGCCGGGGCGGCATATCGTGTCATCCTGCTATTTCTGGTATTTCAAAAATCCTTGCGGCGGCTATATCGAATATTTCGTCGACGAGGATTACTGCACCAAGGACTGGAAGCCCAAAAAATGGAATCCGGCGCCTCATATGTTCGCCGAATGGGCCCTGGGTGACGGGCTCAACAAGTTCGCCGGCCAGCCGCCGACCCGGACCAAGGGCGATATGAAGAAAAAAGCCAAAGCCAAGAGCTAACCTGTGCAGCAACCCGCGACCGATGGCGAAACCGGGCCCGACACGGAGCGTTTTCGGCTGCGGAGTTTTGTCGAGCTGCTGATCGCCCACGATCAGGTGGAAATCCATGACGATCCGGTGCCGTTGACGACCCTCGCGCGGCACCTCGATGGCAATGAAAAAGCGGTGCTGTTCCGCAAGGCGGGGCCGGAGCAGGTTGAAATCGTCGGCAATATCCTGGGGAACCGTGCCCGCATCGGTTATGCGTTCGACCTGCCGCGCGAGCAGGTGCCCGAAGAGATCAACCGGCGCCTGCGCAACCCGCAGCCGGTGGTGGAGATTTCCTCCGCCGACGCGCCGGTCCATGAAGTTATACTTACCGGCGATGACGCGGATCTCACAAAACTGCCGGTGCATTTGCAGCACGCCATGGATGGCGGGCCCTATATTTCCGCCAGCGTGGATTATGCCTGTGATCCGGAAACCGGGCACCGCAATGCCGGCATCCGCCGTATGATGCTGCGCGGGCCCAAGGAAGCCGGGGTCGATTTGACGGCCCCCAGCGATCTGCAGGCGATCTTTCGCAAAGTACAGGCTAGGGGCGAGCGCCTTCCCATCAGCTATGTGGTGGGCTCCCATCCCATCGATTTGCTGTCGGCATCGCTGCGCTTGCCCGGCGATGAGATCGAACAGCTGGCGGCATTACGCGGTGCCCCTCTGGCCGTGGTCAAGGGCGTGACCAACGATGTGCTGGTGCCGGCCGATGCGGAGATGGTGCTGGAAGGCTATCTCGATCCGGTGGGCTGGTCCGAGGAAGAGGGGCCGTTTGGCGAATTCCTCGGCTATTACGGCATCATGAAGCGCAATCCGGTGTTTTGTCTCACCGCCATCACCCGGCGCCGCGATGCGCTGTTCCAGACCGCGACCATTTCCGGCAACCGGCTGGCCAATACGGACACGGCCCATATCGGCACCATCCTGACGGAGGTCGCCGTGTGGGAGTCGCTCAAGACGGCGGTGCGCGAGCCGGTGGCGGTGTGCGCTACGGCGTCATCGGGCGGGCTGTTCAATACCCGTGTCGCCATCCGCCAGCGGGTGCCGGGCGAGGCGCGGAACGCCATCGCCGCCGTGCTGGGCTCCATCGCCGACACCAAGAATGTGTTTGTGGTGGATGACGATGTGGATGTGACATCGGATTCGCAGATGGACTGGGCCATGGCCACCCGGTTCCAGCCCGACCGCGACGTGATCGTGCAGGAAGGGTTTCGAATTATCCCGCTGGATCCCTCGCTGGAAGGCGCCCGCACCGGGGCCAAGGCCGGTTTCGACCTGACTCTTCCGTTCGGCAAGCGGGACCGGGTCGATATGACAGTCTCGGTGCCGCCGGATCTGGACAATGTGACAGCGCGGTTCCAGACGGTCGAGGACGCCCTCGCCGACGGCGCAAAATCGTTTGGTGAATTGGTAGCTTCCCTCGGCTCCGACGATGGGCGCGAGGTGGTCCGCGCGCTGGATGTACTGCGGACAGCCGGTCGCCTGGCACGGGAAGAAGAGGGGCAGTATAGACTGTCCGATTCCACCACGAATGGCTGATCCGACCCACGCCATCGGGCAGCCGGTTCTACGCAATGAGGATCATCGGCTGCTAACCGGGCGAGGGCAGTTCAGCGATGACGCCCATGTGCCGGGCACGGTCTATGGCGTTGTGGTGCGCAGCCCGCACGCCCACGCCACTCTTGGCAGAATCGATATTAATGCGGCGGCAGCCGTAAAAGGCGTGCTCGCCGTCCTGACCGGAGCAGACTATGTGGCGGACGGGTTGAAGCCCATCCCCAACGTGCCCAACCCGGCCCATATCACCCGGGCCGGTGAGCCGGCCTTCGCCAATGCGGACGGCACGCCGGTTTTTCAGGGCGATCACTGGCCGCTGGCGCGCGACAAAGTACGTCATGTGGGTGAGCCGGTTGCTTTTGTTGTCGCTGAAACCGCCCACGGGGCTGAGGAAGCCGCCGAACCGGTATCCGTCACCTATGAGCCGCTTGAGGCTGTGACCGATGTGCGCCGCGCCGTTCAGTCGACTGCGCCACAGCTTTGGGATAACGCGCCGGGCAATGTGTGTTTCGATACGGATCTTGGCGATGCGGATGCGGTTGATGCGGCAATGGCATCGGCTGCCCACATCGTTCGGCTGGATCTCTGGAACAACCGGGTAACGGCGGTCTCCATGGAGCCCCGCGCCGGGACTGGCATTTATGACGAGACCAGCGGCCGCTATACCCTGATCGCCGGCAGTCAGGGATCCCATGCTCTCAAGCGCCAGCTTACGGGGCTGCTGGGATGCGAACCCGACCGGGTGCGGGTGGTGTGCGAGGATGTGGGCGGCGGCTACGGCATGCGTAACTGGCTGTTTCCTGAATTCGCCCTGGTGGTCTGGGCGGCGCAGCGGGTAAGGCGCCCGGTAAAGTGGGTCGCGACCCGCTCGGAATCCTTCCTGTCCGACATGCAGGCCCGTGATCTTGCCACCCATGCCATGCTGGCCCTCGACGAGGACGGAAAGTTTCTCGCCATCGATGTGGATCATTTGAGCAATATCGGCGGCCACACCATGTCGTTCGTGCCCCTTTCCAACGGCGTGTTACTGGTCTCCAGCATCTACGACATTCCCTGTGCCCATGTGCGGGCCCGCGCGGTACTGACCAACACCCTCTCCACCGGACCCTATCGGGGTGCCGGGCGGCCGGAGGCCATGTTCAATATGGAACGGCTGATCGATGAGGCCGCTTCCCGGACCGGCATCGATCGTATTGAACTGCGCCGGCGCAATCTGATTCCGCAGGACAAGCTGCCCTATCCCAACCCGGTGGGGCTTACTTACGAGTGCGGCGCGTTTCACGAGAACATGGCGACGGCCCAGGGGCTGGCCGATTGGGAGGGGTTCGCCGCACGGCGTGCATCGTCCGAAGCGGGGGACAAGCGGCGCGGTATTGGTCTGTGCAACTATATTGAGACGCCGGTGGGTTTTCCCCGCGAAATGGTCCGCGTCACAATCGATCCTACGGGTCGTGTGGTGACCGATGTGGGCACTCAGAACCATGGTCAGGGCCATGAGACCAGTTTCGCGCAGGTGGTCGCCGAATATCTTGCCGTGCCGTTTGAGACAGTTGATATCGTCAATGGCGATAGCGACCGGCTGGCCGATGGCGGCGGTACCCATTCCAACCGCTCCATGAGGATCGCGGGGACGCTGATGGTCCAGGGGTGCGAGACCATCATAGAACGCGGCCGCACCATCGCCGCCCATTGTCTTGAGGCGGCCGTCGACGATATGGGTTATGTGGATGGTGTCTTTCGGGTAACGGGTACGGACCGCGTGATTGGCCTGTTCGATGTGGCGGAACGTGCCATGGGGAGCGACATGCCTGATGAACTGCGAGGACCGCTCGCCGCGGAAGAGAAATTCCAGGGGCGCATCCCCGCCTATCCCACCGGCTGTGCCATCGCCGAGGTGGAAGTCGACCCTGAAACCGGCGCCGTTATCATCGATCGCTGGACGGCCGTCGATGATGTGGGGCGGGTGATCAATCCTCTGATCGTCGAAGGCCAGACCCATGGCGGCATCGCCCAGGGCGTCGGCCAGGCGCTGTGCGAGGACATTGCCTATGACGACAAGACCGGCCAGCTCCATGGCGGCTCGTTCCTGGATTACTGTATGCCACGGGCCGATGATTTGCCGTCCTTCACCACCCAATCGGCGGATAATGCGCCGACCAAGGGCAACAAGCTGGGCGTCAAAGGCGGTGGCGAAGGCGGGACGACACCGGCGCTGGCCGCCCTGACCAATGCCATCGTGGACGCGCTGCGCCCGCTAGGCGTGAGTGACATCAAGATGCCGGCAACGCCGCTCCGGGTCTGGCA
The DNA here is from genome assembly GCA_018660305.1 of Rhodospirillaceae bacterium. Next base: position 23,357 of record JABJKO010000170.1, on the reverse strand, counting down.
GGCTATCCAAGAAGCGCGAGGCTAAGCCACGGGAAGGCGACAATCGCGATGAGCACGAGGAGCATGATAAAGGCGAACGGAAACGCCCCCATAAATATATGCCCCAGCGTGATCGACGGGTCCTTGATGGTGCTCTTGATGGTAAAACAGGAAATGCCCAACGGTGGGGTGAGGAGTCCGATCTCGGCGCCGATGACCGTGACGATTCCGAACCAGACCAGGTCGCCGCCCAGGACCTCCACCGTACTAAGAAACAACGGGACGACGATGAGAATGATCGACGCGGTCTCGATGATGGTGCCCAGCACGACCATCAGGATGACATAGATCACCATCAGCCCGGTCATGCCCAGCCCCATACCGGTCAACCAGTCGCTGAACAGCGTGGGTAAAGCCGCGACTCCCAGCATGCGGCTATACATGGAGGCGGCGATAATCAGGAACAGGATGGCGGCGGTGATGTGCCCGGTTTCCACCAGAACCCGCCACAGCCCCTGCCAGCTCAGCCGACGCTTGAGGATTCCGATTGCGAGCGCCCCGGCGGAACCGGCGGCGCCCGCCTCTTCGGGCGAAAACCAGCCGGTATAAATGCCGCCGAGCACGAGGATGACCAGAAAAGCCACCGGCCACAGCAGCTTGACGACATCGCGCAGGGACATCAGGGATTCACTGCCGTCTCCGGTCTGTACCGATTTCTCGTTGACGAATTTGGGGATCACGCGCGCCATGACATAGATCCCAAAAATGAACGCCGTGGCCAGCAGGATACCGGGGATGACGCCGGCGATGAACATGTGTCCGACCGATTGTTCGGCGACAATAGCGTAAATGATCAGCATGGAAGACGGCGGGATGAGCATGCCGAGAACGGAACTGCCGGCGACCACGCCTACCGAGAATTGCCTTGTGTAACCGAAACGCAGCATCTCCGGCACCGCGATCCGGGTAAAGACCGATGCCGACGCGATGGAGGAGCCTGTAATGGAGGCGAAGAGCGCATTGGCGGCTACGGTGGCCATGCCCAGCCCGCCTTTGACTCGAAGGAACAGCTGATTGGCGACCCTGTAGACATCGCCACCGAGTCCGATTTCGCTGGAGACGATCCCCATCAAAGCGAACAAGGGAATATTGGCGAACACCGCGTGCTCGATCGTATCCTGTGTTGCCGCCGTCAGCAGGCTGATCGCGATGTCGACGGAATCGCGAATGAGCCAGACTCCGATAAAGGAAACCAGCCCGAGAGCCACCGCCACATGGATGCCGGTATAGATCAGCAGGAGGATGACAACGACCGAGGCAATTCCGACTTCAACGCCCAACATCGACGCGCACCCCTACTTTTGCGCCGAATATTGGCGAATGTGATTCGTCAGCATGATCAGGAACTGAATCATGGTGACGAAGACCGCGATGACAACAATCAGGACGATGGGCCATCTTGGGGCGGTGAACATGCCTTCGACACCCACATACCAATCGTCATTCCACGCATTCAGAAAAAACGGGAAGCTGCCCCAAAGGATCAATCCCATGAATATGGCGCCCAGCGAATAGGTGACCATGGCCATGACATGAGCGGCCTTGGGCTTTCGCTGCATGACCTGGTTGAACAACCCGTCGGAGCGGATAAACACGCCGCGCCGGAGCGAGTCGGCGAGTTGCATGAAGACGATGCCGATCACCGAAATCTCGATCATCTCAATCACGCCGATGATCGGCTGGTTGAAGGCGGACCGGCTAATCGCCTCGGCATTGATTAGCAGCATGAGCACCATGATCCAGCAGGATCCGGCGGCGTTCATTCCACTGATTAGTGACCCGAAAAAACGAAGCGGGGCGCTTTGTCGGCGTCCCGCTTCGTCGTTTGACCCGTTATCGGGCAAAGGAGACTACTCCTTGTCCCACTGACGCAGGATCGGCTGCTTGGCCGCCCGCATCTTGGTCATGTAGGCTTTCAACAGCTTGGTGCCGGGCAGCCCCTTCTTGTCGAGCTTGGCGGCCCAGTCCTTGCCGATATTGGGCATGTTATTGGCCCAGGCTAACCGTGCGGCGGGGGACATCTGAATGATGGTGCCGCCCTTCTTCTTGTAGTTCGCGTAGGATCTTGCAGCCTTGTCCATGCTCTGCTGCCCGGTGTAGTCGCGATAGTCGCGAGCCACTTCGTGGATCACATCGCGCACTGATTTGGGCAAGCGGTTGTACGAATCGCGGTTCATGGTCAGCGCCTTGGAGTTGGCGGTGCCGATATCGGCCTTGAGCATGTATTTGGCGCCCTCGACCAGTTTGAACGCGACCGCGGCGTCGGTCCACAGCATGGAGCCGTCGATGGCTCCGGTCTTGAACTTATTGTAGTAGTGAACCATGGATCCAATCACAGGCGTGGCCCCGGTACCGGTCAGGTAGCGCATATTGATGCCGGCGCCGGCGATCTTGAGACCCTTGAAGTCCTCAACCTTGGTGACTTTCTCCTTGAAGAACAGCTGGTAGGAATCGATCACCGAGAAGCTGGTCAGAAGAATCTGGTTGTATTTGAGCCAGGCCTTTTTCATCTCGGGGAATTCTTCCGACAGCTCATCCACCGTGCGCGACAGCAGCACAGGATTGGAGGTAACGAAAGGCGCCACATAGGCAATGGCCTGCATCGGCACCTTGTCCTGATGAAACACGCTGGTGACAACACCGATATCGCCGAGGCCCTTCTGCATGCCGGTCATGACATGCTTGACCTTGACGATCTGACCGGCGAACGCCTTGTTCCAGCGAATTTTGTACTGCCCTGATTTGGCCAGCCGCTTGTCCACTTGCGGAATAAAATATTCAATGAACGTCTTGACCTGCAGCGCGCGCGGCGGATATCCGTCGACCGCGGTGAGGCTAAGTGTTTTTGGCGCCGAGATCGCGCTCGTCGCCACCATGGTGAGCCCGGCCGCGACGGCCATGGCTACAGTGTTTCGTTTGAGTCCCATCCGTCCTGTCCCTCTATTTTCGGCGCCGGTCGATTTGCAATCGGCCGCGCACCTGTTGCGCGAAATGAATCCTGGTCCTCTTGGCGGGACCGATATGTCCGCGACGCCCGATAGATCGATTTATCACGGTACCGCGATATAATATCACGATCCCGTTAGCACCGCTTCGAGGGGATTAAATTCGATAAAACATCAAATGTCAAAAAATTATCGATATTTTTGAGCTTGTCCGGGAAGGCCTTCCCTAGTGGAACCCGTTCAGCTTGACGGTCGGACCCGCTTTGCTCATTTTCGTGGTAACCGCCCATCCGGGTTAATCCGTTGAAAGGCCGAGACCTTGCCCCATGATCTCTCCGACGATCCTCACTGGCACGAGCCCGGATCCGATACCTATGCGGGGACGGCGGCATGGCCCCGGTTGAAGACGCCCTATGACGAATTCATGGAGTCTCAGGAGATTCCGGTGGTGCGGGAGATCGGCATCGCCAAGCTTCAGGAACTGACGCTGACGCCGTGGGCGCGCATGGGCGGGCGCGGCAGCTTCATCCAGCTTTTCGGTACCGAAGGGCGATGGGGCAGCTATGTGGTCGAGGTGCCGGGGGCCGGCGCACTGAACGCCGAACGGCATCTCTATGAAGAAGTGTTCCTGGTCCTCGACGGCCGTGGCACGACGGAGATCTGGATCGATGGACAGGAACGCCCCGACATTTTCGAATGGCAGAAGGGGTCGCTGTTTTCCATCCCCATGAATGCCCATCACCGGCTGGTCAATTCGTCGGCCCGGCCGGCGCTCCTGCTGGCCGGCACCAGCGCACCCAATATGTTCAATCTGCTGGCCGACGAGGAAGCCATTTTCAACAGCGCGGTCACGCTGAAGCACCGCTACGATCCCAACCGCGATAGTTTCGAACCGGCGGAAGGGCTTGAAGGCGATCCGGCGCGCGGTCTCGCCATGTGCCGCACCAACATCATTCCCGATGTGTTTGCCACCGAGCTCTATCTCGATAACAGGCGCACGCCGGGATACCGCCGGGTGGAACCCAAGATGGCCGGCAACGTATTCTACCAATATATCGGCCAGCATCCGGCCGGGCGCTATTCTCGGGGCTATTCGCCGGGCCCGTCGGCCGCCTTTATCTGTATTGGCGGCAAGGGCTATTCCTACACCTGGCCACAGGACCTGGGCCCGACGCCCTGGAAAGACGGCCACGGCGACGAAGTCCTGCGTCAGGAATATGACGGCATCAGCATGGTGTCGGCGGCTCCCATGCAAATGGGCTGGTTCCATCAGCATTTCGCCACCGGCGATGAACCGCTGCGATTGTTGAGTTGGTATGGTCCTAACAATCATCGTGCCCAGCAGGCCGGTATTCCCGGCGAAGGGGTGGTGGATGAAGCCATGGTCGATGTGACGGAACCGGGCGGCACGTCCATTCCCTACTGGCTGGAAGACCCCCATGTGCGTCAGGAGTTTGCCGCGGCAATCGCGCGCGAGGGCTCGGAAAACCGCATGGAAGAGCATTTCTATGACGCCCGGACCACCTATTCATTCTCCGGCGGCTGAAGATTGTGAGCGGAGAGGAAGAAGGCGGGCGGGTTATCTTCACGAAGCCACGCGCCAATCTGGCCGATGTGGACACCACCATGCTGGTCAGCGTGGGCGTGGATATCGGGTCGTCCACCACCCACCTGGTGTTCTCACACGTCAAGATGGAGCACCGCGACGGCCGCTTTGTCGTCGCGGACCGGTCGGTGATGTTCGAATCCGATATATTTCTCACCCCCTATGTGGATGACGACACCATCGATGCCAAGGCGCTGGGGGACTTCATCGCACTGCAATATGGCTGGGCGCAACTCACGCCCGATGACATTGATACAGGTGCCTTGATCCTGACCGGCATCGCGGTCCGTCAGAAGAATGCGCGGGCCATCGGTGAGTTGTTTTCACTGGAAACCGGTAAGTTCGTCTCGGTATCGGCTGGCGATCATCTGGAAACCGCCATGGCGGCACACGGGTCCGGGGCGGTGGTCAATTCCGGCCTGGCCGGTGTCACGGTGATGAACATCGATATGGGTGGCGGCACCAGCAAGATCGCCATTTGCGATCATGGCGAGGTGGTCGATCTGACGGCGGTGGATATCGGCGCCAGACTGATTGCGCTTCATGAAGATGGCCGCGTCGCGCGCATCGAGGAAGCGGGCAAACGCTTCGCCGGCGAGCTTGGTCTTGAGCTTTCCGTTGGACAGTCCCCGCCGGAAGGTGCCCTGGAGGCGCTGGCCGACAGTATGGCGGACCGGTTGGTTGAAATCAGCGGGCGGGGAAATTTAGCGCCGGAAACAGAGGCCTTGCTCCGTCTGCCGGCGCTTCACTGGGAAGGCGCCATCGACGCGGTGACGTTCTCCGGCGGCGTGTCCGAATATCTTTACGGCTATGAACAGACGGATTATGGCGATCTCGGGCTGCTGCTGGCCCGAGCCGTTCGCGAGCGCGTCGAGGCCAGTGGCGTGCGAATCATGGAATCGGTGGAAAATATTCGCGCCACCGTGGTGGGCGCGTCGCAATATACCATCCAGCTTTCAGGCACGACCATCTTCGTCGCACCTGATCACATTCTGCCCCTGCGCAACGTGCCGGCGGTGACACCGCGTTTCGCGCTTGAAGAAGATAGCCTGGACCAGACGGCCATCGCGGCGGCGGTTCGCGACGCGCTGGTTCGTCTCGATCTGTCGCAGGGCGATCAGCCGGTCGCCCTCTGTTTCGACTGGCGGGGATCGGCCAGTTATCAGCGGACCCATGATTTTCTTACCGGCGTCACGGCGGGCCTGTCGGTTATCCTCGACAAGGGCCATCCGCTGGTGTTGGTTTGTCAGGGCGATATCGGACGGGTGTTCGGTATTCATGTGGCCGAGGAATTAGGGTCCGCGTCGCCGATTGTGTCCATCGACGGCATCGCGCTGGAAGAGTTCGATTTCGTTGATATCGGCGCGCCGCTCGAGGGATCGGGGGCTGTTCCGGTGGTGATAAAATCGCTGCTGTTTCCGACAAGCGCGGCGCCCGGGCGTGAGGGTTTAGAAGGGTCATAGCAAAGGGAGAAAATGATGGGAAAACGCGTTCTGCAACCGGCGACCGTTCAGGCCAAAGGGAGCTATAGCCCGGGCTGGGAGGTCTCCAACGGGCGCATGATACACGTTGCCGGTCAGGTGCCGTGGGATGCCGACAAGAATACCGTCTGCAAGGGCGATGCGGCGGGCCAGACGCGGCAGTGCTTCGCTAATATCGCCACCATCCTCGCCGAAGCGGGGGCGACGCTGGACGATGTAATCAAGCTCACCATTTTCGCCGCCGATATTCGCTATCGCGATGCCATCAACCAGGTCCGCACCGAAACCTTCAAGGAACCCTACCCGGCCAGCACCCAGGTGGCGGTGGCCGCCCTGGTCGATCCCGAATGGATGGTGGAGATCGAAGCGGTGGCGTTCGTCGCGGAGTGACGTAAAGAAAATTTCCCTCACCCATTTCGGCTAATCTCGGCTAACGCGCTGTGGGAGAGGTGGGGGCTATCGGCAGAAATCAATTGTCGTAATATTTTTCCGGCTCGACCAGTTCGTTTTCGGTGAGGCCGCGGATTGCGGCATTGACCATCATAACGCGGGTTTCCTCGGAGCTGGCGCCGATATGGGGCGTTGCCAGAAAATTCGGATTATTGAGCAGGCGGTCGTTGATGACCGGCTCGATGGCGAAGACGTCGAAACAGGCGGCGGTCAAATTTCCCGATTCCAGGCAATCGGCTAGGGCGTCCTCATCGACGATTTCACCGCGGCAGGTGTTGATCAGCACGCAATCGTCTCTTAGTCGTTCCAGCACGTCGCGGGAATAGAGTCCGCGGGTGGATTTAATCTTGGGGAGATGCAGGGTCAGCACCTCGGCGCGCTCCAGCAGTGCGTCGAACGATACGGCCTCGATGTCGTTCGCGGCATAGAAATCAGGATAGTCCTTCACGTCGCAGGCGATGATCCGGCAATTGAAGGGCTTCAACAGCCGCACGATTTCCTTACCGATATTGCCGCAGCCATGGATCCCGATGGTGCGCCCGGTCAGCAGCCGGCCGTTGCGGTTGCGCGGCCGTTCGCCCTGGCGCATGGCCTGATTGAGCGGTGTGACCCAGCGCAGCGCCGAGACCATGAAACTAAGGGTGAGCTCGGCCACCGACAGCCTGTTGACGCCAAACGTATAGCCGAATCTTTTTCCGTGTTTCTGCATGGCGTCGAAATCGATTTTTTCGCATCCGGCGCCGAACTTGGCGATGATTTCCAGATCCGGCAGGGCCCCCAGCACCCTGTCGGTGATCGGTTCGAATCCGATGATGGCGGCGTCGCTGCCCTGCAGAAACTCGATCAGCTGATCTTCGTCCTCAATTCTGTCGCCGTCCCACAGCTTTGCCGCCGGATAGGCCTCCAGCAATATTCGCCGCATGACGGGATGGGCGCAAAGGGTGTTGGAGGCGACGGCGAGTTGCTTGATCATGGTTCTGGCTCCCGGAGGGTTTCTGTCCCGAGGGTCCAATGAATTTCCCATGGCCGCAACCCAAAGATTCTCCCGGCCATGGGCGGCCACGGATCCGGGGTGTATGATGACCGCAGAACGCGCGGTCTTTCTCCGCACGGGTTCTCCAGTTTGGCAGGGGCATGGCTGAGCAATCCCGCTTCGCGGAAATTCACCGAACGCTGAGCATTCCCAATTTCCGCAATTACATGGCGGGGAATTTTGTCTCGCAATTCGGCCTGTGGACCCAGCGGATCGGCGTTCAGGTGTTGACCTGGGAGCTGACCCATTCGCCCTTCTGGCTGGGAATCATGGCGTTCGTTGATCTGTTCCCAATCGTCGTTCTGGGGCCGGTCGGCGGGGTCATGGCTGACCGGTTGAACCCGCTCTGGTCCCTGCGAAGCTACATTGCCTTGTCCGGCATATTGTCGGCGTTTATCGCCGGTATCGTCTTCGCCGGGCATATGAACGAATACATCCTGCTGTCGCTGGTTTTCGCCAACGGGTGTGTCCTGGCCTTCAACTATCCGCTGCGGGTTTCCATCGTTCCCTCGCTGGTGGGGCCGGACTCACTGACATCGGCCATCAGCATCAATTCCGTGTGCTTCAGTATCGCTCGTCTCGGAGGACCGGCTCTTGCCGGTCTCATGCTGGCTCAATGGGAAGGTCAGGGAGTCCAACTGGCCATCAGCTTCACGGTGTTTGCCGATATCGTATTCATCGTGGCCCTGTGCTGGGTAAATCTGGTGCAGCCGCTGAAGGTAAGGGAGAACAAGCCCCTGCGTGAGGTGCCCGGTGAACTGGCAGAGGGTTTTCGTTACATCCGAAATCACCCCGGTCTGGTGCCGCTGATCGTTATCCTGGTTATGACGTCGCTGTTTGGCAGACCCTTTACCGATTTGTTTGCCGGATTTTCCGACCAGGTGTTCGATATGGGCAGGGTCGGTATTTCCTGGTTTACCTCCACCCAGGGGGTCGGCGCGCTTATCGGCAGCGTGGTCCTGGCGACCTATAGCGGTGTCGTCGGGCTGACAAAAAAGATGGTGTTCACCATATTGGTCATGAGCATCACAGTGTTTGGTTTCGCCGCCACCAATATTTTCTGGTTCGCTCTCCTTTGCACGCTGGTCGGCGGATATGCGCTGGTGGTGATCGGCGTTGTCGAGCTGTCATTGATGCAGGCCTCGGTGGACGAGTCGGTGCGCGGCCGTGTCAGCAGCGTCTACATCATCTGCACGCGGGGATGCCCGGCCTTTGGCGCCCTCATGATGGGGTCCATCGCGGAGTTCGTTGGATTCCAGATCCCCATCGCTGGCGGCGCCGTGGTCTGCCTGCTGGTCTGGATCTGGGCCCGAAGCCGTCAGGACCGCCTCGCCGAGGCGTTGGAGAAAGTGTCCGGGGCTCCCTGACCGGCGACTAATCCTTCAATGAATCCGGTGGGTTATCGGGCCACCAGGCGGGCGTGCGGTAGCCCACTTTCTTGCGGATGCCCATGTATTCCTTATAGACCGCCTTCCTGTGATTATCGCCATTGGCCTTGTGCACGTACGGGCAGACATCGACGCAAATATGGCAATATTGCTCGCGCAGCCGCGAGACCGTGTAGCATTTTGCCACGTCGGTGATCCACCGCTTGATCCCTTCGGTGACCACATAGTCGTCCGATGGCGGGATGGCCTCGGCGGGACAATTGTTGGTGCATATATTGCAGCGTGAACAGATATCCTGAACCCCGAATTGCAGCGGCTCGTCCAGTGCCAGGGGCATGGTGGTGGTAACGAAGCCGGGCCGGAAGCTGGCGCCCAGCTCGGGATGGATCAGGCTGCCATGTTTTCCCAACTCGCCGAACCCGGCGGCGTAAAGTGCCGGCAGGGCCATGATGTCGTCGCCGCCATTGTGATGGGCCATGGCGGAATAGCCGAGATCGCGCACATGGTCCGCCAGCTTGGTGGAGATTTCCGCGCACTGAACGTATGTCATGGTGGATTCGGTCTCGATGGCGCGCGGCCCGTCGAGGACCACATCGTAATTTTCGCCGATCACCAGACAGAAAATGTACTCGTGCGGAAGCTCCAGTCCGTTGGCGACCATCAGCGGTGTTAGCCTGGCGCACCCGACGACCGTCGCGCCGAGATCAAGCGCCATCTGTTTAAGCGCCTCGGTCGTCGCCTCTATATCGGTGATTTCCGTGCGGTTGGGATTGACCGGCCCGTCACGTACTTTGCCCAGCTCCACCCAGCGGGCCCGGCGCGCATGGGTTTCGGGCGGCCGGTGATTCCACAGGGGCGGCTCGTCCAGTCCGGCTTCTTCCAATAGTTTGCCCAATATGGGCTCGGCCTTGCCCTGGACTCGTACGTTGGCGATGCCTTTCAAGATTTTTCTCCCGGCGGTCTACTGACGGTTCTCAGCATAGCCCAATGTCACGAGAGGAGGGTAGAGGCGGTCTAATCGGTCCGGGCGGTTCAGCCGTCGGAGGCGGTCTCCGGCGGAATGCGCCGCAGCATGGCGATCATCATGGCGACGACCACCACAAACAAGACCGCCGCCGACAGGCCCAGCGACCAGTGGATGCCGATCAGGCTGCCGCCAAAGCCGACGGTCATGCCGCTGAACGAGCGCAGGCCGAGATCAGACATGTTGTAGAGCCCGATCACCCGGCCGCGGATGGCCGGCGGCGAGTTGAGTTGCACCAGCGCCCGCGACATGGAGCTGAAGGAGAGGTTCAGGAAACCGGCCATGAACAGCAGGAGGAAGGCCAGCGGATAGCTCTTGGTGGCGGCGAATCCGGCCATGGCGGCGCACCACAGAAGAACCATGATAAAGACCGGCTTGGGTCGGGCCGACTGAAACCCGCCGGTTTCCAGCACTATGCCAGCGGTGATCGCGCCTGCCGCGTTGGCGGTGAACAGCAGGCTGTAGAACAATCCCGCATCGCCATAGCCGAGGGCTTCCGCAAAGGCCGGCATCTGCCCCTGATAGGCGTTGCCGACCACAAAGGAGGAGACACCGGCGATGGCGATCATGGTGATGATCACCGGGGTTCCCTTGATGGCGGCGAACGTGGCCAGGATATCGGCGAAGCCGCCCAGCTTGTTTGCCGCCGGCCGTTCTTCCTTGCGAAAGGCGGGGCCATAGGGCGCCTTCCACAGCCAGATGGTGAGCGGCAGATAGATCAGAACGTTGATGAAAATGCCATAGGTTGGTCCCAGCCAGACCATCAGCCCGCCGCCGATGGCGGGGCCCAGAAGAAGTCCAAGCGTTCGGGTGGTCGCCTGTGTGCGGATGGCACTTTGCAGCTGTTTGCCGCCGACGATGTCATGGACCAGAAGCTGTCCCGCCGGCGCCCACAGCACGCCGGCCAGACCGTGAATGGTCAGCAGGACGGCGGCGTGCCACATTTGAAGCGAATCGGTGAGAAACAGCACGCCCCAGCCCAATGAGACCAGCATGAACAGCACCATGCCCCATTGGATCACACGGCGCGGATCGAACCGGTCGGCCAGCGAGCCGGCCCAGAACGAAAACAGCAGGAACGGCAACCAGTGCGACAGGATGGCGAATCCGCCCAGCATGGGCGAGTGGAACTTCTCGTAGATCATCCAGTAGCTGATCACATGCTCGATGCTGTCGGCCATCATGGCCAGCGCCCCACCAATCAGATAGGCGCGCGCGCCGGGATGCCGCATGGCGGCAAAGGATTGCGGCTTTTCGTCGGCCGCGCGGTCAGGCTGGGCGGTGTCTGCCATGAAGGAGATTTCGTCTGGATACTTTCGGGTCGCTACGAAAATTTATAGCACGGCACATCCACCGGGGCGAGCGTTGCAGGCGTCATCTAACAAAATTGCATGAGGCGATGAAATCTCGAAACGTCAGTCGCGCAGGGTTTCCGCGTGGGCGATCAACTTGTCCATAGACTGTCGCAGTGACGTCTGCTCCTCCTTCGACAGACAGGACAGGAAGGCATGGTAGCGCTCGTTGGCTACCGGCAGGATGGTGGCGTGAAGCTGGCGGCCATCCTCGGTCAGTAACAGGCTGAAACTTCGCCGGTCGTCGGGGTTGCGGTCGCGGCGAATGCGGCCGTCCGCCTCCAGCCGCTGAATGGCACGGCTGATGGCCATCTTGTCCATGGCCCACCGGTTGGTAATCTCGGCGGCTGTCAGGCCCGGGTGGCGCGCCAGGGTCAGAAGAACGCGCCATTCCGGCACCGAGACGCCAAACGCCGCCTCCAACTGCCCCGAAAAGGCCCGCGCGATCAGATTGGCGAGCACATGGATTTCCGACAACAGATCGTCGGGCTGATCCTCCAAAACCCGGTTGTCGGTGGCGTACGGGCTTTCGGCTGTATGGGGCGGTGAACTCATGGGTGCTTATTGCATACCGGGAACCGGAATGTCGATCTCCGTGCCACGGCCGTCTTCCCTGGCCCGATCGAACACGATTTTGGCGAGCGCCATATCGGCGGCGGCGGTGCCGTTATTGTTGAAATGGTAGGTGATCTGTTCGTCGCTGGTGCGGCCCGGATGGGCGCCGGACAGTACCGCGCCCAGCGCATGGATGTCGTCTTCGGTGATGATGCCCTGCTGTATGGGATCGTACAGCCCGGCCTGCTTTTCCATGACCACCGATTCGAGATGATTGACCACGATAACGTCGGCCTTGCGCACCAGCTCATCGTCGTTTTCGCGCCGGCCGCTCTTGAGCCAGCCGCCTTCCACCAGCGCGCTGTTGGAGCCCACAACCGTCACCACATGCTGTCCCGGTTCGATCAGAGAGCCGTCGAAGACCGGCACGTTGGAATCGGTCGCCGAGATCACCACGTCGGAGCCCTTGATGACCTCTTCGGGGGTTTCCACCGGGACCACCTCCTTGCCGATCATGGGCGCCATCATTTCGCAAAAGGCGATGCGGTTCTCCGGGTTGCGGCTGAACACCTTGACCTTCTCGATATCGCGCACCGCGTTGATGGCGAGGATCTTGTTGACCGCCTGGCCACCGGAGCCGAACAGCCCGAACACTTTCGAATCCTCCCGCGACAAGGCCTTGACCCCGACGCCGGTAGTGGCGCCGGTGCGAAACGCCATGATGCTGGTGAAACCGGTCCGGTCATCGAAGATTTCGCCCATCATCATGCCGTCCAGCTTGGCGGTCTTTGAATTCCACAGCAGATAGACCGGGTGCTCGCGGTAGGGATAGCTTTGGTTTTCGCCTTCATGGCTGACCATCTCGCCGCGGGTCAGCGACCCGATGACGCCAAGCCCCGGGATGCCGCCCGGGAAGTTGGAGACCCGGACGCCCTCGGGCGAATGTACCCGCCGGCGCGGCGCATTGCCGATGGGAAATTCATCGGCCTCGCGATAGCCCTGCTCAATTGCGGCGACAGCTTCCTCCATGGAAATCAGGCCCTTGATCTCGTCGGGGCCGAGAAAGGTTACGGCGTTGCGGTTCCTGCGGTCGTCATTCATGGAACATGGTCTCCCGTTAGACATATGTGTTTGTTTTTCAGCGCCAACTTACGGTTCAGGGTCGGTCGAGGCAAGCCAGCCGCAGCATTCCCATACCCAAGTAACCACCCCTCCCCCTAACTCCCTCCCTCGAAGGGGAGGGGGAACACAGACCGAAATCCCGGCTTATATTCCCTTCCCCCGTGAGGGGGAAGGTTAGGGTGGGTGGGGCTATTCGCCGCAAACGCAGTCATGGCAGGATACTTTATAGCTGAGGTCCGATCCCCTATACTGGTGTCCGTTGGGAAAGCGGTAGAGCAAGAGCAAATAAGGAGGCCTCACCCTTGACCCTGAAGGTAGACCCTTTGGAGGCTCCGGCCGGCGCCCGGATTACCGGCGTTGATCTCGGTCAGGAGCTGGATGATGCGTGCTACGCGGCGATCCATCGCGCCTGGCTCGATTATCAGGTGCTGGTGTTCCCCGGCCAGAAAATGACCGAGGCGGATCAGATCCGCTTCGCCACCCATTGGGGTGAGATGCCGCTGCGCGCGCGCTATGCCGGACGCCGGGAAGAAGGCCGCCGGGCCCATGATTCCATCATGCTGATCTCAAACATCCGCGAAAATGGCGAGCCGATCGGGTCGCTGCCGGACGGCGACATGATGTTCCATTCCGACGGGCAGTATGATGAGCACCCCTATCGTTACACCATGCTCTATGCGCTGGACGTGCCATCGTCGGGCGGTAACACACTGTTCGCCAACCTTTACAAAGCTTATGACGCGCTGCCGGCCGATTTAAAAGAACGGCTCGCCCATGTTGAAGCGCAGCACGGCTATTATGCCGGCCGGCACGTTACTCCGGAGATTTTGGAGACCCTGGCCATCACAAGGGTGGATGATGCATTCGCCCATCCGGTGTTTACCGCCCATGAAGAAACCGGCCGCACCGTGCTGTATGTCAGCCGTCTGCTGACCACCTGCCTCAAGGACTTGCCCGAAGCGGAAGGCAATGAAATTCTCGATCGGCTGCTGGACCATGTTGAAAAGCCGGAATTTGTTTACGAGCATATCTGGACGCCGGGAGATTTCGTGATCTGGGACAACCGGTGCCTCAATCATGCGCGGACAGATTTTTCTGCCGGCGAGCGGCGCCTGTTACGGCGGACCACCGTGCAGGGCGTGCGGCCCGAGGCGGCCCATGCGGTGCGGGCGGCGTAAGGAGTAAGGAAAATATGAATATGAAAGTTGAGCCGACAGGCGCGGCGACCGGTGCCAGGATCACGGGAGTGGATTTGAGCCAGGAACTGGATCGCGACATTGTCGCGGCGATCCATACAGCCTGGATGGACCATCAGGTGCTGGTTTTTCCGGATCAGGATCTGACCGAGGACGAGCAGATTCGTTTCGCGCGCCTGTGGGGCGAATTTCCCAAACGCGACCGTTATGAGACGCGGCCGGAAAAAGATGTCGCCGACAAATCGATCATGCTGGTCAGCAATATTCGCGAGGGCGGCAAGCCCATCGGCTCTCTGCCCGATGGCGAGATGATGTTTCACACCGACGGCGCCTATGACGAGCATCCCTACAATTATTCCATGCTCTACGCTGTCGAGCTGCCGTCCATCGGCGGCAATACCCTCTTCGCCAATATGTATAAGGCGTACGAAACACTGCCCGACGATCTGAAACGCAAGCTGTCCGACTGCACCGCGCTGCAGCGCTACTATTCCGGTACCGTTCAGCGTGGCCAGCATATGGGGACTTATTCAGGGGAGTTTTCCCACCCGGTTTTTATCGAACATAACGAGACCGGGCGCACCGCGTTATTTGTCAGCCGGTTGCTGACCATGGCCATCAACGGGCTGCCCGAGGCGGAAAGCGACGAGATTCTCAATTATCTGTTCGATCATTCGGAAAAGCCGGAGTTGTATTACGAGCATGTCTGGTCGCTGGGCGATTTCGTCATGTGGGACAATCGCTGCCTAAACCATGCGCGCACCGATTTTCCCGATTCAGAGCGGCGCCTGCTGCGGCGTAACGTTATCCAGGGCGTCCGCCCGGAACGCGGCCGCATCGACGTGGCGGCATAAAGGAGGGGGCGATGAGTATCATTGTTGAGCCCATTTCCGACGCCATCGGCGCGCGGATCACCGGCATCGATCTGCGCCAGGACATGGACGATGCCGTATTTCAGGCGGTGCATCAGGCGTGGCTCGATTATCAGGTTCTGGTCTTTCCCGGCCAGGAACTGGGGGAGGACGACCAGGTGCGGTTTACCGCCCATTTCGGCGAGCTTGGCGGGCGCAACCGCAAGGTCCCGACGGCGGAAGGCGACAGTGTCTCCCATCCCGGCATCATGCTGATCAGCAATATTCGCAAGGACGGGGTGCCCATCGGATCGCTCCCCGATGGCGAAATGATGTACCATTCCGACGGCGCCTACGCCAAGCGGCCGTTCCGTTACACGCTGCTTTATGCGCTGGAAGTCCCGTCGGCGGGTGGTAACACGCAGTTTGCCAATATGTACAAGGCCTATGAGACCCTGCCGGAGGATTTGAAACGCAAACTGGCCCTCTGTCATGCGGAGCATCAGTACTATGCCGGCAGCGTCGACAAGGCCAAACCGACGGATTCGCTTACCGGTGTGCGCCAGCATCCGCTGTTTATCGGGCATGAAGAAACCGGCCGCATCGCGCTCTATGCCAGCCGCCTTCTGACCACGAAAATTGTCGAACTGCCGCAGGACGAAAGCGACGAAATTCTTGATATGCTGTTCGACCATTGTGAACGGCCGGAATTCGTCTATGAGCATGTCTGGACGCCGGGCGATTTTGTCATGTGGGACAATCGCTGCGTCAATCACGCGCGGACTGATTTTTCCGAGGGTGAGCGCCGCCTGCTGCGCCGGACGACCGTGTTCGGTATCGATCCCATCGCCGCAAAGGCACAGGCCGCCTGATGAAAGTGGAACCGATTTCGGAAGCCGTCGGGGCCCGGGTCACCGGCATCGATCTGCGGGATGAAATGGATGAACCCGCCTTCCGGGCCGTTCACCGTGCCTGGCTCGACTATCAGGTGCTGGTGTTTCCCGGGCAGGAGCTGGGTGAAGAGGATCAGTTGCGGTTTACCGCCCGGTTTGGCGAGCTTGGTACCCGTCTGCGCAAGGTCGAGTCGTTGGAGGGCCATCGCGTCTCCCATCCCGGCACCATGCTCATCAGCAATATTCGCGAAGACGGCAAGCCCATCGGATCGCTGCCCGATGGCGAGATGATGTTTCATTCCGACGGGGCCTATGCCAAGCGGCCGTTCCGTTACACGCTGCTTTATGCGCTGGAAGTCCCCTCGGTGGGCGGCAATACCCAGTTCGCCAACATGTACAATGCCTACGACACATTGCCGGAGACGCTGAAAACCAAACTCAAGGGCTGTCATGCGGAGCATTTGTATTACGCCAACAACAGGGCTGACGCACCGGACAGATCGCTGAGCGGCGTGCGGCAACACCCGATCTTTATCGAGCATGAGGAAACCGGCCGTACCGCGCTCTATATCAGCCGCCTGATGACCGCCAAAATCGTCGGGCTGGCGGACGATGAAAGCGAGGCCATCCTGGCAGAGCTTCTGGATCACACGGAAAAGCCCGAGTTTGTGTATGAGCATGTTTGGACGCCCGGCGATTTCGTCGTCTGGGACAATCGCTGTCTCAACCACGCCCGCACCGATTTTGCCGAAGGCGAAAGGCGGCTGCTCCGCCGCACCACGGTGTTCGGCGTCGATCCCGTGGCGGCGGCGTCGCAGGCGGCATAGGCGATTTTTTATGGAAAGAACCCCCACCTCACCCCAGCCCTCTCCCCCCCAATGGGGCGGAGAGGGAGTAAGTTCAGATCGTACAACTGCGTCCCCCTCCGCCCTTTAGGGGGGAGGGGTTAGGGGAGGTGGATCTTCCTGTACTTGTTCATCCCTGAAACGTTTCTGTTAGGACACCATGACAGATCTCAAATTGCATATGGCGACCGGTCCTTATGACCGAATCGAGGCCCTGCGCTATGGCGCCATAAAGCCCGAAGGAATCGCCCTCGACTATGAGACTCGTATTCCGGTGCATAGCATATTTGTCGGCATGGCCGAGCGCGAGGAGTTCGATGTCTCGGAAATGTCGCTGGCGCTCTATACCACCAAGCGGTCCCGGGCACTGGCCGGCGGTGAGGCCTTTCCGTTTGTCGCCATCCCCGTGTTTCCGTCGCGGGTGTTCCGTCACGGCAATTTCTTTATCAACCGCAAGACCGGGATCAAATCGCCCAAGGACCTCGAAGGCAAACGTGTCGGCATTCAGGAATACCGCCAGAGCGCCGGTGTCTGGATGCGCGGTATATTGCGTGATGAATACGGTGTTGATACCGACACCATCCACTGGGTCGAAGGCGGGGTTGATGTGCCGCGCAAGGCCAGCGCATCCGATGTGCGGCCCGAGCGCGAGGTGACCATTTCAGAGCTAACGGACCATGACACCCTGAGCGCCGCCCTTTCCGGTGGCGAAATCGACGCGGTGATGGCGGCGCGTGTGCCGGCGTCCTCGCGGGTCGATGACAGTATAGTCCGGTTGTTCCCCGATTATCGTACCGTCGAGCAGGATTGGTTCCAACGCACCGGTATCTTTCCCATCATGCATACGGTGGTGATCCGCGAGGCGCTCTATCGCGACAATCCGTGGATGGCGCAAAGCCTGTTCGCGGCGCTGGAGGCGTCAAAAGCCAAGGCGCAGGAGCAGATGCGCTATACCGGCGCCATGATGTACATGACGCCGTGGATGTTCGACGACATCGAGGAAATGGACCGGGTGTTTGGCGGCGACGATCCCTGGCTCTATGGTCTCGAGGCGAACCGTTCCCATCTGGAAACTTTCATGGGACACCTGGTGACGGAAGGGTTTTTACCTGCCCCGGTGGCGCTGGATAAATTGTTTGTTGGGGTGAGTTGACCGGGCTCCGTGGGCAGGAAATTCCGACAATTTAACTCAATTTACGCTGGTCCGAATCGCTTCATTATGCTGGTTTCTCCTAGGTTGTTGTAGCCGGAGGAATCAGATCCAATATCACTTTAGAGGGAACACAGTCCGGTTGCAGGTGATCTGATCTGAGAGAGGGAGCCGATTATGTTTCGCAATTTATTTGTCGTGATTCTGGTGGCTGCCGCTTTTGGGACCGGCGCGGCCCTGGCCGATACGAAAACCACTGATGCCTCAACGTTCGTTCATGATCTCGGTGACCGGGCTATCAAGATCCTTACACAGAAAGACACGGGTCCGGCGGTGCGGGAGCAGAAGTTCGAGAAAATTCTCTCCACCTATTTTGATTTGCCGGTCATTGCCCGTTTCGCCCTTGGCCGCCACTGGCGCGAGGCCAGTGCCGAGCAGAGGGAGGACTATGTGGCGCTGTTCCGCCATTACATCGCCAAAAGCTATGCCATCAAGCTCGGCGGCTATTCGGGAGAAAAGTTCAAGATTGTTTCGGAAAGGGTGCTGAGCAACAAAAGTGACGTGCTGGTCAATACCCGCATTGTCCGCCTGTCCGGCCCGCCGATCAACGTCGCCTGGCGTGTTCGGAACCGCAAGGAAAGAAAAGTGATCATCGATGTGATGGTTGAAGGTGTCAGCATGGCCGTCGCTCAGCGTAGCGAGTTTTCATCGGTTGTCCGGCGCGATGGCCTGCAGGGTCTACTGAATTCCCTGCGCGCTCACACCACCAGGGCGAGCGCCGCCAAATAGCCCCACCGAATTATATTCCCGCATCCGCCATGTTGCGGAAAAAACCGGAACGAAACATATTACGCCTATCGCAGATCGTGACGGGATGGCGCTGCCGACGCAGCCAATAAAAGGGAAATAATATGACCGCGGAGAACGGGCCTCGTGAATTGGAGGGCACCGGCGCCATTGTGACTGGCAGTACGGGTATCATCGGGCGGGCCATTGCCCTGGCTTTGGCCGAAGCGGGGGCTGGAATCGTGATCAACGGCCGGACGTCGGGCGATGTGGCCGAGGAAGTGGTGGCTGAAATTGAAGCCATCGGCGGGCGGGCCATCGTTCATCTGGCCGACGTGACCTCCGAGGAAGCGGTGCAGGGCATGATCGACGCGGCGGTCGATGCCTTTGGCCGGCTGGATATCCTGATCAATAATGTCGGCCCCGGCACGTCGTCTCCCATTACGGAACTGACCTACGCGGAATGGCGGCGCATCATGGCCTCCAAGCTTGATAGCGCTTTTCTGTGCAGCAAGGCGGCAATCCCCCATCTCGGCGTGCACGGTCAGGGGGTGATTATCAATATCGGGGCGTCCTCGGCCCATGTGGGAAATGCCAATCGCAGTGTCGACGGGGCGGCAAAGATGGGACTTGCCGGTCTGACGGGATCGCTGGCAATAGAGCTGGCGCCGCAGAATATCACTGTGAATTGCGTGGCACCCGGCCGTATTCAGCGCCCTGGAGCAACATCGCCCCATTTCGCCGCGCGCCCCATCCCGGCGGGGCGGGAAGGCACCCCCGAGGAATTCGCCGAGACAGTCCGCTTCCTCTGTGGACCTCATTCGCGCTTCACCACCGGCCAGACGCTGCACGTGAATGGCGGCTGGTACGTCTCCATCAACTAGGTTCGGCGGGCATCGACCAACGCCAGTGGCCTTGCGCCGCGCGGCTATCGTTCATATGTCCTGACCACCCCATTAATGGATCAGGACTCCCCAATGAAAATTTTTGCGTTCGTTCTTTGTGCCGTCACCGCCGTCCTCTCCGGCCCGGCGGTTTCGGAAGAAATTGGCGCGGTAGATACCGCCTTCAAACTGATCGGCGCCAATCACAAGATCGTTGTGGAAGCATTCGACGACCCGAAAGTCACCGGCGTGACCTGCTTTCTGAGCATGGCCCGTAAGGGCGGCATATCGGGCAGTCTGGGTCTGGCGGAAGACACGTCGGATGCCTCCATCGCATGCCGTCAGGTTGGGCCGATCAGTTTTAAGAAGCCCATCGCTGTCCGAAAAAAAGGCGAGGCGGTGTTCAAAGCCCGGCGGTCGGTATTTTTCAAGAAGCTGCAGGTGGTGCGTTTTCTCGATCAGGCGCGCAATACGCTGGTTTATCTGGCCTATAGCGACAAGCTCATCGACGGGTCGCCGAAAAACTCCATTTCGGCAGTGGCCATGATGCCGTGGGGCGACAAACCTCCCGGCACGCCGGCTCTCAAGTGACCGCAAAGGGACTGCGATTTGGCCCGGTTCCGCGGACGCTTATTTGCGGGTACGGTATTGCGGCGGCGCGTGTCTCCGGTTTTCAAGGCACGTGATGCATAACTTCTTCGGACGGGAGTAGATAGGGCGGCATGACACTGTTTCTCGACGAAAACTGCGTGGCTGAGCTGGTCGGCATGGATGATGCGCTGGCGGCCGTCGAGGAAGTGTTCGGCGAGGTCGGACGCGGTAGTGTCACCAACGTGCCGCGTGTTCGCGCGCCGTTGAAAGACGGGACGCTGCGCATCACCGCCGCCGTGTTGAACTATCGGGGCTATTACGGCGTCAAGGTGTCGAGCACGACAATCTTTGAAAGCAGCGCGGGCCGGGTCTTCTCGCTGTACAAGGCAGACACCGGCGAACTGGCGGCTATCGTCCAGGTGTTCGCCATGGGCGCCTTGCGCACAGGCGCGGCCAGCGGCGTTGCCACCAAATTCATGGCGCGGCCGGATGCCTGCCGGCTTGGCGTGGTCGGCACCGGCCGTCAGGCGCGGACTCAGGTGGAGGCGATCTGTAAGGTACGACCGATCCGGGAAATCCTTGTCCATAGCCGTTCGGCTGAAAACCGGGCCCGGTTCTGCGCCGGACTTGCCGGGTTGGATATCCAGGCTACGCCGGTGGACAGCGCCGAAGCCGCAATCCGGGATCGCGATATCGTGGTGACTGCGACCACGGCGACTGAACCCGTATTGTGGGGGGCCTGGCTTGCACCGGGCACCCACGTCAACGCCATTGGGGCGAATTACGAGTACCGCCGCGAGACGGATTCCGACGCCATCGGCCGTACCGCGATCATCGCCACCGACGATCTGGAGCAGGTGAAATACGAGGCCACCGATCTCACCGCCCCGGTCGCCGAAGGGGTAATCGGCTGGGACAGGGTGGTCGGGCTGGGCGACATCGTCGCCGGCAACACGGTAGGGCGGCGGTCGGATCAGGACATCACCCTGTTCAAGTCGCTCGGCGTGGCGCTCGAAGACGTGGCGCTCGCTGCCTGCGCCTACGAAAAAGCCCTTGAGGCCGGGATCGGGCAGAAACTGCCCGATCTCGCCGGTTAAAGGGCAAGCCATGCCCCGCCTTCCTTTCATTGAACCTGCCGACGAGCCGCCGGAACTGCGTCCGGTATTCGATCAGCTGCGGGCGACCCGCGGCCGGGTGCCCGGCATGTATCGGACGCTGGCTCATCAGCCGGCAATCCTCGCGGCCCACCGGGCCTATTTCCATGCGGCACTCGATACCGGCCTGTTGCCGCGCGCCTTCAAGGAAAAGATCGCTTACAAGGTCGCGCGCTTGTGCGGCTCGGCTTATTCGTCGGCCTCGCACCGGCAATATGGGCTCAACCACGGTGTCACCGAAGCCGAGATAGAGGCCATCGACCGGTCGGACTATGGTGGCCTTCCCGAGAACGAACGCGCGGCGCTGGTCTTCGCCGAAAGCATGGTCGAGACCGGCGGCGGTGTCCCCGACGCCACGTTCGAAGAATTATCGCGCCATTTTTCCACCGCCGAAATCGTCGAAATCGTCGCGCTGGTCGGGATCATGGAACTGGCCAGCAGCTACGGGGCGGTCTTTGGGCTGGAACCGGACACGAACGCATAGCGGTAGTGAAATGGCCATACAGCAGTGTGGTGCCATCACGGGTGCCGCCTCATGGCCCCGTCTGATAGGGTTGGTATGAATTTGACGGCATTCTTGTAAGGCTCGCCCATGTCCGACGTACAAACCCGCTTTGGCGTGTTCCTCGCACCGTTTCATGCGTTGAACGAAAACCCCACCCTCATGTTCGAACGCGATCTGGAGCTCATCATGCTGCTCGACCGGCTCGGCTATGAAGAGGCCTGGATAGGCGAACATCATTCGGGCGGGTTCGAAACCATCGCGGCGCCGGAAGTCTTTATCGCCGCCGCGGCGCGGGAGACCCGCCACATACGGTTGGGTACAGGCGTCCGCTCGCTGCCCTATACCCATCCGTTCATGCTGGCCGATTCCATGGTGCAGCTGGATCACATGACCCGGGGGCGGGCCATGTTCGGGGTCGGCCCGGGCGCCCTGCCATCGGACGCGGCGCAGATGGGCATCGATGCACGCCAGTCACGCCGGATGATGGAAGAAGCTATCGACGTGATCATCCCGCTGCTGGAAGGAAAGAGAGTCAGCGCCGAGACCGACTGGTTCACCCTGAACGATGCCAAGCTGCAGCATGCGTCCTTTACGCGGCCGCGCATGGAAATGGCGGTAACCTCGGTGCGCTCGCCCGCCGGCGCGCTTCTGGCGGGACGTTATGGGTTGGGACTCCTTTCCCTCGGCGGACAATCGGATGAGGCGCTGGCCGCCTACGCCAAAAACTGGGCATTGTACGAGGAAACTGCGGCGGCAAACGGACAGATTGCCGACCGTGGCAAGTTTCGCATCGCCGCCCAGATGCATATTTCCGACACAAGGGAGCAGGCCCTCAAGGACATCAAGTTCGGCGTCGAGGAATGGGGCAGATACGCCCGCGACGTGCTGCCGCTGGGGCCGGTGCCCAAGGACGTGGAAAACGTCGCGGACTTTATTGTCGAGTCACGGCGCGCCATCGTGGGTACGCCCGACGATGCCATTCGCGAAATCGAGCTGATGCAGGAGGGGTCCGGCGGTTTTGGTGTGGTGATGTTCATGTGCCACGACTGGGCCGATTGGGAGGCCACGCGGCGCAGCTATGAGCTGTTCGCCCGGCACGTCATCCCGCATTTTCAGGGTCAATTCGAAGGCCGTCGCGAAAGCTACACCGCCGCCGCCGCCCGTCAGCCCGAATTCCGTTCTGCCGCCGCCGATGGCGTCGCCAACGCCACCGAAAAATATGAGTCGGGAAAATCGTGATAGGCCGGTCCCTGACCATCAGGCCTGACGAATTCCTCAGATAACAACAACCCCTTCATCCTCGGATCAAGTCCACTGGTGTCCGGTTTAGATTTTGATGGTCTGCTGAAACCGGCCTAGGTGCTGCGTCTTTCGAAATTCTGATTCCAGAGTCCGAGCCATATCACCCCCACCCTAACCCTCCCCCATCAAGGGGGAGGGAATTAAGTGTCTGAAGCCTATGAAATAATTTCCCTCCCCCTTCTATAGGGGGGAGGTGTAGGTGGGG
>JABJKO010000338.1 GCA_018660305.1 Rhodospirillaceae bacterium | reverse complement strand
GGGAGGGGGAGTGGGCCGGCGCGCGGCCGCGCTAGCGGCTTGCTTTGAAATGTGAGGCATTCCCTAGCATAGCCGCCCGGCGGTGGGGAGTCCCTGTTGCCTGCCAGCAGCTACGAGCACTCCAGCGCCGCCCCATCCGGCGGGCGGGGCAGACCCAGATTGTCGCGGAGCGTCGTGCCTTCGTATTCCGTGCGGAACAGGCCGCGGCGCTGCAGTTCCGGCGTCACCAGCTCGATGAAATCGTTGAGTGAGCCCGGCAGCGTCGGGAACAGGATGTTGAAGCCGTCGGCGGCGCCGGTGGTGAACCATTCCTCCAGCGTGTCGACCACCGTCTTGACCGATCCGCGCAGGGTCATGTGGCCGCGGCTGCCGGAGATGGCCTCATAAAGCTGACGGATGGTGAGGTTGTCGCGCTTCGCCATCTCCACCAGCAGCTCGACCCGGCTGTTGGAGACCTCGTTGGTGGGGATGGGCGGCAGCGGCCCATCGATAGGGAATTTCGACAGATCATAGCTGACATAGTTGGACAGCTGGCGTACGCCCACCTGCGGGTGGATCAGCTTCTGCAGCCGGTCGAATTTCTCCTCCGCCTCCTCGTCGGTCCGTCCAACCATGATGCCGGCGCCCGGCATGATCTTCACATGGTCCGGATCGCGCCCGTGGCGGGCGACCCGCGCCTTGACGTCGGAATAGTAAGCGCGCGCCTCCTCGATGGTCGGGGTGGCAACGAAAATCACCTCGCCTGTGGCGGCGGCAAGCTCGCGGCCATCTTCTGATGCGCCGGCCTGAATCATCACCGGATGGCCCTGCGGCGAGCGCGGCACGTTCAGGGGCCCGCGCACCTTGAAATGCTCACCCTCGTGATCGAGAAGATGCAGCCGGTCGGGATCGAAAAACAGCCCTTCTTCTTTGTCCTCGACGAAGGCGTCGTCGTCCCAGCTGCGCCATAGGCCGAGGACCACATCGGCGAATTCGCGGGCGCGGTCGTAGCGGTCGGTTTTCGCCAGATGCGCCTCGCGATTGAAATTCTGCGCCTCCGCCTCGTTGGCCGAGGTCACCAGATTCCACGCCGCCCGGCCGCCGCTCATTACGTCCAGCGACATGAAATGGCGGGCAACGTTGAACGGCTCCGTATAGGTCGAGGTCATGGTGCAGGTGAGCCCGATATGCTTGGTCACCATGGCGAGGCCCGCCAGCATGGTATAGGGCTCGATCCAGGCGGTACGGCACATGCGGCTGAGTTCGGCCTTGTCGCCTCCCCATATGCCCGCCGAATCGGCCCAGAACAGCATGTCGAACAGACCGCGTTCGGCGGTTTGGGCGAGCCCTGCCATGTGCGCCACATTGTTGCCCGGACTCTTGGGCGCGTCCGGCATCCGCCAGGCCGCAATGTGGTGGCCGGCTTCGCGCATGAACATGCCGAGCTTCATCTGCCGCTGTGCTGTGGTCACGGGCCTGTCCTTTCCTTGAACACCAAGGCGATATTTTGCGCCCGGGACAAAGACCCGGCAAGGGGTACGCCGCACCGCTTGACAGTTTCCGGCAGCGACCGACAATGACAAATTAGAGTCGTTGGAAAGGAAACAGCCATGTCAGCGGACAATGCCACACCCGATATCGAGGCCCATGTGCTTCGGTTTGACAATATCGACCAGCGGGAATCGCCCTACCGGCCTATCGACATGCTGCTGGAGCGGTTCGAGCGCAAGCGCTATGCCGTCCTCGGCCGGCCTGCGGAGCAGAAAGGTGAGCCGACGCCGCTGGATCAGGTGGAGGCGTTTAACATCACCTATCTGAAATGTGAGCCCGGCAAGGGTCTCGCGACTCACGGCCACTCGACACCGGAAGCCTTTATCGTCATGGCGGGCAAATGGAGAATCACCGTGGGGATGAACGCCGAACAGGAAACCGTGCTCGGGCCGTTCGACATCATCTCGGTACCGCCCAACGAAATGCATGGCGCCGAAGTCATCGGCGACGAGACCGGCTGGATGATGACCATCAATGCCGGCCATGGCGGCGCCAAGCTGTTCTGGCCGCCCGATCTGGTGGAGGAACTGCGCGCCACCGGCGCGGATGTCTCCGGTGTCGAGATCCCCGGCGAGTCGCTCAAGCGTTAGAATACATCACAAGGGAGAAATTCCATGAGCGATGCCGGCTCGGTCAACGAACTAAGCAATCTGCGGCCCGAGCGCGAGGCCTATTACGAGCGCATGGCCGAATATGATTTGTCGCCCCTGTGGGAAGTCAACCGGCGGCTGGTGACGCCGGAGCCGGTGATCGATGCGGTGCCGCATCTGTGGGATTACCAGGAGATCCGCTCGGGGCTGCTGGAAAGCGGCGAGTTAATCACCACCAAGGAGGCCCAGCGCCGGGTACTGATCCTGGAGAACCCGGGCCTCGATAACAGCCACCGCATTGTCGATTCCATGTTTGCCGGTCTTCAGCTGATCATGCCGGGCGAGATCGCCCCGGCCCATCGTCATTCACCGGCCGCTTTGCGGTTCATCATGGAAGGTCACGGTGCCTACACGGCCGTCGGCGGCGAACGGTCCTATATGGAGCCCGGCGACTTCATCATCACCCCGGCCTGGGCGTGGCACGACCATGGTCACGAAGGCGAGGGCCCGGTGGTGTGGATGGACGGTCTCGACATCCCCATGGTGGCGGCGTTCGGCCCGCTATTCTTTGAGGTATATGACGGCGACCAGGCGCCCGATACGGTGCCACCGGGCGACAGCCAGGCCCGCTATGGCGCCAACATGCGCCCCGTGGGCGAGAGCTGGGACAAGCTGGAATCGCCCATCTTCAACTATCCCTATGCGCGCTCGCGCGACGCGCTGGAACAGATGCGCGAAGCGTCGGACTGGGACCCTTGCTTCGGGCTCAAGATGCAATATGTCGACCCCACCACCGGCCACAGCGCCATGCCGACGCTCTCGACCTTCCTGCAGCTCCTGCCCAAGGGGTTCAAGGGTGAGACCTGGCGGACAACGGAGGGGGTGGTCTACTCAGTGACGGAGGGCTCGGGCCGGGTCCATGTGACCAACGGCGAAAAGACCACCGCCATGGACTGGAAGGAAAAAGACATCTTCTGCGTCCCCTGCTGGATGCCCCACCGGCTCGAGTCCGATGGCGATGCCGTGCTGTTCAGCTATTCCGACCGCACCGCCCAGGAACATCTCGGCATCTGGCGCGAAATCAAAGGCACGGCCTGAGACAATGCACGGGCGGGTCTTAGACCCGCCCCTACGGCCACCAACAAATAGTGTAGGGGCCGGTCTCAGACCGGCCCGCGGCAGCGGGTGTACGTCACCCCCGCGCCGGCAGCATGCCGCAGCGGCGCAAGCTTGCGATCATGGAGGATTGCAGCAGCATCTCGCGGGCAGCGGCGGGGTCCGCGGATTTGCGGCGCCATTCATCGAACAGCTGCGCCCGTGCATCCTCCCCCGACACGGTCAGATTCTTGATGTTCTGCTGGGTCTGGCGATGGATGTCGTTGACGGCCTCGGGCCGCCGCAGGGTCTCGTAACCGTCGAGCTCCGCCGCATCGCTCTCACCCTGCTGGATTTTCACCAACCGCGCGCACAGATCGAACGCATCATGCATGCCGCCATTGAGCCCCATCCCGCCCTTGGGATTATTGAGATGCGCCGCATCGCCAGCCAGAAATGCCCGGCCTTTTCGATATGAATCGGCAACCCGCTGATGGGCCGTATAGACGCCGCGGACCATGATGTCCGGCAGTTTGAGGTCGGGAATGACCTTGCGCAGGCGTTTTTCAATTTCCTCGTCGCGCAGCGCTTCCTCGTCGGACATGTCGTCCTGAATGGGGGTGCTCATGCGCC
The DNA here is from genome assembly GCA_018660305.1 of Rhodospirillaceae bacterium. The sequence goes on along the minus strand of JABJKO010000338.1, from coordinate 35,256 downwards.
ACAGATCGGGGATCTTCAGGATGTGGCCGTAATAGACCGGATCCGAGACATAATTCACAAAGGCCAGATCGGGCAGGACGGTCCGCAGATCCAGCGTGGTGCCCATCACCAGGATGCGGTCCGGATAGGTATGGCCTTCGAACCCGATATCCAGTTCCTTGCGGATGGTGCTGCGCCCGCCATCGGCGCCGATCAGGTAATCGCCGGTGACGATCACCTCGCCGGACGGGCCGGTCGCGCGAACCGAGACACCCTCATCGTCCTGATCAAAGCCGATGACCTCGTGGCTGTACAGCAAATCAACGCCGTCCATCTCCACCATCCGGTCGTAAAGCCAGCCGGCAAGCTTGTACTGCTCGCACTGCAGCCGGAAGGGATAGCCGGTATCGTCCTTGATGACCGAATGATCGAACTCGGCGATCTTGCCGTCGGTCCAGCTGCGATACTGCACGGTGGGGCATTGAATGCCCATCTCTAGCAGCGCCTCGGAGATACCGGTCCCCTCGAACAGATCCATGGTCGCCGGATGAAAGGTCGAGGCGCGATAGTCCGGCAGCACGCGTTCTTCGCGCTCGAACACGGTAACCTTCACGCCCTTGGTGGCGAGCAGATAGGCGGCGGTCAGTCCGACCGGACCACCCCCGGCGACGATGACGCGTTCCAGGTCAGACATTGTTATTGTCCGCCGATGCTCTGGGGGTACATCAGAGGCCGCAGCACACTCTTCCAGTCGGCATCGCCGGGCAGGACCCTCTCTATGGCGCGGACTTCGTGATAGCTGGCGTCAGTACCGCGCGGGTCACCTCCCGCCTCTACCACGTCCACTGCCTCCAGCAACAGCTTTCGAGCCGCGATGATGGCCTTGTCCGCCGGTCCCAAATGCTCCTGCGACCGGTCCACGATCCGTCCCATGCTTTCCTGCACCGCCCGGTCCTGCAGATTGATACCATCCACGCCGGTGAAGGTGTCTGTCTTCTGGGCCTGACGGTCGATCATCCAGTCGTTGGACCGGTTGGCGATGGATCGGAATCCGTTCTCAATATCCACATGGCTGCCATAGGCATTGCCGCCCTTTCGGAGACGATCCGTCTGATCCCCCATGGGCTCATCGCCATAGCTGTAATAAAAATTCCACGCCATGCAGTTTTCGTCATCCATGGGCACCCAGAAATGGCCATGCACCTGAGAATCGTCGGAATCCGGCGGCCGCATCTGCGTGAACGGCATGACATAGTGATAGCCCCTTGCATAGTTGGAGTCTCCCAACGGACGGATGCCGAAATAGGCATAGCCGTAATCGGTGACGTCGACGTCGAGCGTTGGCGGACCGCCCCGGACCGCCGGCGTATCTACCTGGATGCCGGGCCCCGACGAATTGCTGTTCAGAACCCGGTGCATGATGGTGAAATGGGAGGTGTCGATGCCCCCCTCCAGTGCCTGCAGCCAGTTGCATTCCTCCCTGACCCTGCTCACGGAACAATGTCCGTCGGGCATCCGGGTCCACTCGAACCCGGGGTCCGGGGGCCGCTTATCCACGGGTCCCATATAGGCCCAGATGACACCGCCGCTTTCCACGGTGGGATAGGCGGTGGCGCGGATCTTTTCGCAGAACGGTTCGGGCTCGTTCATCTGTTCCACGCACTGGCCCGTTACATCGAACTTCCAGCCGTGATAGACGCAGCGCAGTCCATTCTCCTCATTGCGCCCCAGCCACAGGGATGCCCGCCGGTGAGGACAGAATTCCTGCAAGAGCCCGAGGGAGCCATCAGTGGCGCGGAACGCGACCAGTTCCTCGCCCAGCAGTTTTATCCGCACCGGCGGACAATCGGGTTCGGGGAGTTCCCAGGCAAGCAGGGCCGGCATCCAGTACCGCCGCAGGGTCTCCCCCATGGGCGTGCCGGGACCGACCCGCGTCACGCGTTCATTTTCTTCCTGGCTAAGCATCGCGATACTCCTCTGGCCGTACCAACGATCCGAGAGGATGACGTCAGGCACGACGCTACTCCAAATACTCCGCGCCTGTGAGCTCGCGGTCAACCGGTGACGCTATAAACGGCGCGATAGGAATCCTGCCAGACCGCCACATGCAGAACGGCCAGCGCCGGAAAACAAAAAGGGCGGCGCCTTGCGGCGCCGCCCTGATTTTAATGCTTGTTGTTGCTTATTGTTATGACGCGTACAGCCAGGGCTGACCCGCTTTCTGTTTGCCTTCGTAGGTGTCTATTTTTTCACCCTTTTGCATGGTCAGCCCGATATCGTCGAGGCCGTTCAGGAGACAATGCTTCATGAACGGATCGAGATCGAACTTGATGGTGCCGCCATCGGGGCCGGTGATTTCCTGATCTTCAAGATTGACGGTGAGCGTCGCGTTGGCGCCACGCTCGGCATCCTCCATCAGCTTTTCCAGTTCGGCGGGCGTGACCTTGATCAGCAGCATGCCGTTCTTGAAGCTGTTGGAATAGAAGATGTCGGCGAAATCGGTGGAGATCACGCATTTGATACCGAAATCGTCCAGCGCCCAGGGGGCGTGCTCGCGTGACGAACCGCACCCGAAATTATGGGCGGCGACGAGAATCTGCGCGTTGCGATAGGCCGGCTTGTTGAGCACGAAATCCGGATTCTCCGAGCCGTCCGCGTTGTAGCGCAGATCGTTGAACAGGTTCTTGCCAAGACCGGTGCGCTTGATGGTCTTGAGGAACCGCGCCGGGATGATGCGGTCGGTATCGCAATTGACGATATCGATGGGTGCGGCAACGGCGGTGAGGGCGGTGAATTTTTCCATTGTCTCTCTCCCCTACTTCATCATGTCGCGGACATCGGCCAGACGGCCTTCGATGGCGGCCGCGGCGGCCATGGGAGGGCTGACCAGATGGGTGCGCCCGCCGGGACCCTGACGGCCCTGGAAGTTACGGTTGGAGGTCGACGCAGACCGTTCGCCCGGCTCCAGCTGATCGCCGTTCATGGCGAGACACATGGAACAGCCCGGCTCACGCCACTCGAATCCGGCCTCGGTAAAGATCTTGTCGAGGCCTTCTTCTTCGGCCTGTGCCTTGACCAGACCGGACCCCGGCACCACCAGCGCCCGGACGCTATCGGCGACCTTGCGGCCCTTGGCGACCGCGGCGGCGGCGCGCATGTCCTCGATACGCGAATTGGTGCAGGACCCGATGAACACCTTGTCCACCGGGATATCAGTCATGGCGGTGCCCGCTTCGAGACCCATGTAATCGAGGGACGCCTGGATCGCCTTGCGGGTGTCTTCATCGCCTGCGTCAGCCGGATTGGGGACGTTGCCGGAAATCCCGATCTCGTCCTGCGGGCTGGTGCCCCAGGTGACCTGCGGCTCGATATCCTTGGTATCCAGCGTCACCTCGGTGTCGTATTTGGCGCCGGGGTCGGACGGCAGGGTCTTCCAGTAGGCGACGGCCTGTTCCCACTGCGCGCCCTTGGGCGACTGCGCGCGGCCTTTCACATACTCAAAAGTCTTCTCATCAGGCGCCACAAGCCCGGCACGGGCGCCGCCCTCGATGGTCATGTTGCACACCGTCATGCGGCCTTCCATGGAAAGATCCATGATGGCATCACCGGCGAACTCGATCACATGGCCGGTGCCGCCGGCGGTGCCGATCTCGCCGATGATGGCCAGGATCAGATCCTTGGCGGTGCAGCCGAACGGCATGGCGCCGTTGACGGTGACGCGCATGTTCTTGGCCGGGCGCTGGATCAGAGTCTGGGTCGCCAGCACATGTTCCACTTCGGAGGTGCCGATACCAAAGGCCAGCGCGCCGAACGCGCCATGGGTCGCGGTGTGGGAGTCACCACAGACCAGCGTGACACCGGGCTGGGTAAAGCCCTGCTCGGGACCGATCACATGGACGATGCCCTGACGAATATCGTTGATGGGGAAATAGGGAAGGCCGAATTCCTTGGCGTTCGCCTCGAGAACCTCAAGCTGGATGCGCGAATCCTCGTTATCGATATCGGCAATTTCACCGCGGCCCGGCGTGGTCGGTACGTTGTGATCCGGCACGCAGATATTGGCCTCGGGCCGGCGCGCCTTGCGCCCGGATTCCCGCAGACCGTCGAAGGCCTGGGCGCTGGTGATTTCATGAATGAGCTGGCGATCGATATAGATGAGACAGGTGCCATCGTCCTGAACATCCACCAAATGGCTTTCCCAGATCTTATCGAACAGCGTCTTTGGCTGCGACATTACGCTTTCTCCCTTTCCTCATGGCCACCGCCGTTTTTACGGTCGGTGGCAGCGTCATCCCTTAGAGTCCTTACTCCGATTTGGCTTCCTCTGCCGGCGTTTCCGTTACCGCTACCTGCTCGACAGCCTCATCGGACGCAACGGCAACCTCGTCTTTCTTGGCCATGGTAGCAGCGCCCATCCGGCGTTCGACCTTTTCGGCGATGCGGGCCCGCTTGCCGCGCAGACCACGCAGATAATAGAGCTTGGCCCGTTTTACGACGCCGCGGCGCACCACTTCGATCCGTTCGATGCGCGGCGAATACAGCGGGAAGACCCGCTCGACCCCTTCGCCGTAGGAAATCTTGCGCACCGTAAAGGAGGAGTTGAGTTCCGAGTTCTTCCGGGCGATGCAAACACCCTCGAAGATCTGCACACGCTCGCGGGTTCCTTCGACCACTTTCACGTGGATGCGCAGGGTGTCACCGGCACCGAATTCAGGAACCGCCTCACCGCCCGTCAGCTTGGCAATCTGTTCCTGTTCGATTTGTTCGATAATATTCATGATCTTAATCCTTCACTGCAGTCATGCGTTCCTGGTACCGGGCCCAAAGGTCCGGACGCCGTTCCCGCGTAATACGTTCGGCAGCCTCACGCCGCCAATCCTGAATTCGCTCATGGTGTCCGCTCAGCAATAGCTCGGGCACCGCCTTGCCGCGCCAGGTCTCGGGGCGCGTGTAGTGGGGGTATTCCAGTAATCCCCCCTCGAAACTTTCATCGGTCAGCGACTCGGTCTTGCCGATGACGCCGGGCAGCAGCCGCACACAGGCATCGATCAGCACCAGAGCCGCGGGTTCGCCGCCGGACAGAACGAAATCGCCGACGCTGATCTGCTCCAGGCCGCGCTGTTCGATGACGCGCTCGTCGATGCCTTCGAACCGGCCGCACAGGATGGTGATTTCGGGATCGCTGGCGAGCGCCCGTACCCGATCCTGGGTGAGTAGTGCGCCGCGCGGCGTCAAATATATAGGACGGGTCCTGGGCCCCGCCGCCTCGATGGCGGCATCGACCACGTCGGCCCGCATGACCATGCCCGGCCCGCCGCCAAACGGAGCGCCGTCCACGGTGGCGTGCTTGTCGCTCGCGTAGGACCTAATCTGAGTTGTCTGCAACGACCAGATCCCGTCCTGCAGCGCCCTGCCGGCCAGCGAATAGCCCAGCGGCCCGGGAAACATTTCGGGGAACAGGGTCAGCACGCGGGCCGTCCAGACGGGAAGAGAGTCAGCACGCTCCATGATCGGCCTCCTCTTCCGGCTTACCCACCGGATCGAGCAATCCATGCACCGGCTCGATGGCGACACGCCCGGCCGCCAGATCGATTATCGGCACGATTTCCCGGGTAAACGGCACCAGCAGGGTGCGCCCGCGCTTCTTACCGATTTCCAGCATGGGGCCGGAGCCGAATTCCTGCACCGACAGGATTGTGCCGAGCGCCGCGCCTTCGGTGGTTTCGGCTGACAGGCCAATCAGATCGTCGTGATAGAACTCGTCCTCTTCAGGGGCCGGCAGGCGGTCACGGGGCACGAACAGGCGCACGCCGCGGAGCGCGTCCGCGGCGTTGCGGTCCCCAATGCCCGGGATGCGGGCCAGGACATGCGCCTTCGCCATACTCATGACCTCTAATTCGAACATGCGTTCGCCTGTCTCATCACTAACCGGTCCATACGCGCCGATATTCCTGGGGTCCTCGGTGTAGCTGGTAATCCGCACCCAGCCCTTGATGCCATGCCCGCCGGCGATGCGGCCGATACAAACACGGCTATCCGGATCGGGGGCCACCTTAAGATCGTTCCCCAAGCGTCGCGGTTACTCCTTCTTCTCTGCCTCGCCGTCATCGGCAGCCGCTTCTTCAGGCGCAGCCTCCTCGGCGGGAGCGGCTTCCTCGGCAGGAGCGGCCTCCTCGGCGGGGGCAGCTTCCTCTTCCGGCGCAGCCTCTTCGGCGGGAGCAGCTTCTTCGGCGGGTTCTTCAGCCGGGGCGGCAGCGGCGGCCTTGGCAGCCTCTTCCGCTTCCTTCAGACGCTCCTGCGCCTTGGCCTTGGGCAGATGCTGTTTGGTCTGGTCACGCGGCACCGGCATGGGCAGGATTTCCGCCATGCCAAGGAATTTCGCGACCCGGTCGCTGGGGATCGCGCCATGGGACATCCAATGCTTGATGCGCTCGGCGTCAAACTTGATGCGGTCCGGGCTGTCCTTGGCCAGCATCGGATTGTAGACACCGACACGCTCGATAAAGCGGCCGTCACGCGGGCTGCGCGAATCGGCGACGACGATACGGTAAAACGGGCGTTTCTTCGCGCCACCCCTGGATAATCTAATCTTCAATGCCATGATTTACTTCAGTCCTTTCGTTTTGAATTCAAAGTCCGGTTCCGGCCCGCTCCCCCACCCGACCACCCATCGTCAGTACCCTGTGGGTGGTCGGGTGGGGGAGCGGGCCGGTGCCGCATAATTCAGAGTTTATCTCGGCATCAAGCCTGCGAGTCCTTGTCGCATCATGCCTTTCTTGCCGAGCTTGTTCATACGCTTCATCATCTTGCTCATTTCCGTGAACTGTTTGAGCAATCGGTTGACCTCCTGCACGGACGTGCCGGAGCCGGCCGCGATCCGCTTGCGGCGCGAGCCGTTAAAGACCTTGGGGTTGCGGCGTTCCTTCGGCGTCATGGACAGAATGATCGCTTCCTGCCGCGCCAGCGCCTTATCATCGATATTGGCGCCCGCCATCTGGTTCTTGATTTTGCCGACACCGGGCAGCATGCCCATGATACCACCCATGCCGCCCATCTTGCGGACCTGGCGCAGCTGGCTGGCGAAATCCTCGAAATCGAACTGGCCTTTCTGGATCCTGGCGGCGAGTTTTTCCGCGTCCTCTTCATCGATGTTCTCCTGGGCCTTCTCGACCAGGGTCACCACGTCGCCCATGCCCAAAATGCGCGACGCGATGCGCTCGGGATGGAACACTTCGAGCGCATCCATCTTTTCGCCGGTACCCAGCAGCTTGATGGGGCAGCCGGTCACCGCCTTGACCGACAGGGCCGCGCCGCCGCGCGCATCGCCGTCGATGCGGGTCAGCACGATACCGGTGACATGGACCGAATCGTGAAACGCCTTGGCCGCAATGACCGCATCCTGACCGGTCATGGCATCGGCCACGAATAGGGTCTCCACCGGTTTTGATAATTCGTGGATCGACGCCGCCTCTTTCATCAGCTCGTCGTCGATATGAAGCCGGCCCGCCGTGTCAAGCAGGACAACGTCGAACCCTTCCTTGCGGGCGGTGTCCATGGCGCGCCTGGCAATTAGCTCCGGCGTCTCCAGCGGCACCACCGGAAGCGTCGCGATGGTGGTTTCCTCGCCGAGAACTTTCAATTGCTGCTGCGCTGCCGGACGGCGTACATCGAGCGACGCCATCAGCGTCTTCTTGCGATAACGGTCGCGCAGATGCAGCGCGAGCTTTGCCGTGGTGGTGGTCTTACCGGAACCCTGCAGCCCGACCATCATGATGGCCACCGGCGGTGTCGCCGCCAGATTGATCTCGACGGAATCACCACCCAGCATCTCCGTCAGGTGATCATTGACTATCTTGATCACCATCTGACCCGGCGTGACGCTGCGGGTCACTTCCTCACCGACGGCGCGCTCGCGCACCGCCTCGATGAAGTCCTTTACCACCGGCAGGGCGACATCGGCCTCGAGCAGGGCGACCCGGATTTCGCGCAGGGCCGCCGTGACATCGGCCTCGGACAGCGCGCCGCGCTTCTTCAGCTTGTCGAAGACGTCATTCAGGCGATTGCTAAGTGACTCGAACATTCAGCTTCCGGCTCATATTCCCCACAACGCGAAACGCACCGGTGCGCGACACTCGCGGACCGATGGACACCCTAGGGCGTGGCAAACTCATACAATTGCCTCTGGGTGGCGGGAAACTGACGCCTGGACGGCGCAAAGTCAAGCGAAAGTGGGAGAAACCAGAATTAGCGGTCGCGATGCGCCGTGCGAAGGGACAGGGGGACAAGGGACTGCGTATTCCGGGAAAACGGCCGGCGCTGTCGGGTGGATACGATGGGTCTCGGGCACGGGACGGCGTATCTCAATGACCCACTCAGATAGACCGGCAGCATGCGCGCGTCCGACGTGACCACCCACGCGATTTCTCCCGGCTTCTGTTTATCATCCCGTTCCATTTTGGCCTCCAGTGCCCCGCGCGGCAGTCGCACGGGGTTCCTTTGGCGCTACTCATGCAAGAACCATGCCAACTTTCGGGTCTTGTTCGATTTCAGAGACTTAGCCGGCCGGTCATGGGGGCCCAGTCCGTTAACTGTAAAGTTTACCGACAGTTTTTAGCGTTTTGGGCCGTTTTGCCCAAAAACTGTAAAATCCACCGACAGGCAAGTGTTAATGCCAGGGGATGTTGACGCCGGTGAAGCCCAATGCGACACGTAGCCTCATAAAAACGACCATTATCGTTATAAAAACAGGGAGTATCGCCGTATGGCTGGAATAATCTTCAAGATTGGCGAAGCATCACCCGCCAATACGTTTTTCGCCATCTATATGGCGGATGCCGCCGGATTGTTCGAGGCAAACGGGCTCGATTTCGAGATCGTCAAGATGGTCGGCGGCTCGCAGACCGGCCCGGCGCTCTCGGAAGGCCGTATCCAGCTCATGCATATCGGCATGTCATCGGTGGTCCGCGCCAACGCCGCCGGCTTCGACGTGGTGACCATCGGCTCGTTGAGCAACGTCATCCGCTCGACTCTTTTCGCGGCCCCCGGCATCACGTCCGCGGACCAACTAAAAGGCCGTACGGTGGGCATCAGCAGCGCGGGGTCGGAAAGCGAACTTTCCACAATTGTCGCGCTCGAACGGCTCGGGCTGTCGCGCAATGACGTGACACTCAAGGAAATCGGCACGCTGCGCCTGCCTTATATACGCAGCGGCGAGGTGTCGGCTTCCATGCTGGGTGAACCCTATCGCAGCGAAGCCTATGCCGAGGGTATCCATGCCATCAGCGACATGCTGGCCGACCGCATCCCGTGGCTTTATAGCGGGCTGGTGGTCGACAAGGCGTTTCTCGCCACCAACCGCGACACGGTCCTGCGCGGCATGCGGGCCATCGTCGAAGGCAATTACCTGGCGGTGACCGATGCCGACCGCGCCAAGGAAATCATGGCCAGGGCGCTCAACATCACCGACCGGAAAAACCTCGACATCACCTACGACAACTTCAAAGCCTACACACCGATGAATGCCGAAGTTACCCGCGAGGGCGGCGAAAACGTTATTGCAACGGTCGAGGTGTCCGGTGGGCGGGGCAGTCTCAAGGATTATATGGACGAAAGCATCCATGACTCGCTGGAAGCCGAAGGGTTCTTCGACGCCATGGCGCAAAGATACGGGGTGGCGTAACACGTAACAGAAGATTGCCCGGCGCAACCGGCACCGCTTGAAGAAAGCGTCCACCCTTTATTAACCATATGGCCAGCAAGCTCGAGAACTGAAACGCCTCATCGGGTGATTATCTTGAGAGGAATCGCCATGTCATCGAATGCGCCCAAACAGAGACCCGAAAATCTGCTGGAACTGGTCGGTGAAGAAGACGAGCAGGAGGAATTCCGCGGCTCTCCCCGCAGGCACCTGGTGCGCACCGGGGAGTTGGAAGTCGGTGGAGACAGAATCGCTTGTTTCATTATCGACCTGTCCAAAAAAGGTACCAAAATCCGCACTCTCGAGCCGCTCGAGCTTGAACAATCTACGGTCAGGCTGCATATGCCCGAAATCGGAACTTTCGATGCGGAAGTTCGCTGGGTTCGGAACACTGAAATCGGACTCCAGCTTCAGGAAGAAATCGAAGCGCCTGAAGAACATGAAAGCGTCATGATCGAAGATATCCTTCGCCTTCAGGGCGAAGAATAACTAGAGCCCTATAGGGTTAGCGGCGGCTCGGATTTACCGTGTCCGGTACGATGGCGCAGATAATATCCGCCAGCTTTTCGAGAATTTCCCGGCGGGGATAGGACGCACGGAAAACCAGCGTGACGGTGCGTTGCGCCAGGCCGCTCTTTTCCCGCCGCACGGCGATCCCGGCATCCGTCATCCAGGACCCCTGCAGGCTGATCGCCGGCACCAGCGTCACACCGGCACCGGCTCCGACCAGGGCGAGGATGGTGGCAAGGCTTGTGTCCTGGGTATTCGTCGCCGACCCACCCCGATGGCAGAAACTCAACACCTGGTCGCGGAGACAATGACCATCCGCCAGCAGTAACAGTTCGTCCAGCTGGATGTCCGCGGCGTCGATGGATTCCTCGGCTTCCAGACGGTGGCCATGGGGTAGCGCGATCCAGAAAGGCTCATCATAAAGAGCAATGGCGGTAAGCCGGGACTCCTCCGGCGGCGTAGCAAGAATGGCCGCGTCGATGTCGCCGTCCACCAATCGCTGTTCAAGAACATGGGTCATGCTCTCCACAAGGGTCAGCTCGAGCCGTGGCAAATGATGCGTCAACGACGGCAGTAAAAGCGGTGTCAGATAAGGTCCAATGGTCGGGATGATCCCGAGACGCAAACGGCCCGCGTAAGGATCCTTCAGGGCGTCCGCCGTTTCCCGGATGGCATCCGCCTGCTCCAGGAGCTGTCGCGCCAGACGAAGGATATCTTCACCAGCGTCGGTGACCCGCACGCTGCGCTTGGTGCGCTCGAACAGATCGACGCCCAGTTCCTGCTCCAGCTTCTTTATTTGGCCGCTCAGGGCCGGCTGGCTCACATGACAGGCCTCGGCGGCGCGGCCGAAATGGCCGAAATCCGCCACCGTGACGGCGTATTCGAGGTCTCTTATATTCATTGGCTTGTGATCGGTTTATCCTATTAATCCAATAGTTTCAATATATTTCAGTTATTTGTCCAAGGGTGCGATTTTAAGTCCGTCATTTCAAACAATGGAGACGGACAATGAAGACAGAGACACCGAAGACCATGACCACATCGGCCGGTGCGCCGATAGCCGATAATCAGAATTCACAGACCGCCGGGGTCCGCGGCCCCCTCCTGATGCAGGATTACCAGCTGGTGGAAAAACTGGCTCACCAGAACCGCGAACGCATTCCCGAACGGGTCGTTCACGCCAAGGGCTGGGGGGCGTTTGGTACCTTCACGGTCACACACGACATCAGCAAATACACGCGGGCCGGGATCTTTTCCGAATTGGGCAAGAAGACGGATATGCTGCTGCGGTTTTCCACCGTCGCCGGTGAGTTGGGCGCGGCGGACGCGGAACGGGATGTGCGCGGCTTCGCCCTCAAATTCTATACCGAAGAAGGCAATTGGGATTTGGTGGGCAACAACACACCGGTGTTCTTTATCCGCGATCCGTTGAAGTTCCCGGATTTCATCCGGACCCAGAAACGCCATCCCAGAACCAATCTGCGATCCCCGACCGCCATGTGGGATTTCTGGTCGCAATCGCCCGAGAGCCTGCACCAGATCACCATCCTCATGTCCGATCGCGGCATTCCGGTGGCGCCCATGTATATGAACGGCTATGGCTCCCACACGTTCAGCTTCTGGAATGATGACGGCGAACGCTACTGGGTCAAATTCCATTTCAAGACCCAGCAGGGCCACAGGCATTACACCAACGAGGAATCCGCCCATGTCATCGGCCAATCGCGGGAGACCTATCAGGAAGAGCTGTTCGGCGGCATCGATCGGGGCGACTTCCCCAAATGGACTGTCTACGTGCAGATCATGCCGGAACTGGATGCGGACGAGACACCCTATAACCCGTTCGATCTGACCAAGGTATGGCCCCATGCGGATTATCCGCTGATCCCGGTGGGGGTAATGGAGCTCAACCGTAATCCCGACAATTACTTCGCGGAAATCGAACAGGCGGCGTTCAGCCCGTCAAACGTAGTGCCGGGTATCGGGTTCAGCCCCGACAAGGTGCTGCAGGCGCGCATCTTCGCCTATGCCGACGCGCATCGGTATCGCATCGGCACCCACTACGAAGCCCTGCCGGTCAACGCGCCGAAATGCCCGGTGCATCACTATCACAAGGACGGGTCCATGCGGTTCTTCCGGAATGACACGGGCAATCCGGATGCCTATTACGAGCCAAATTCGATGGCGGGACCGGCTGACAATCCGGTTTACCGGGAACCGCCGCTCAGAATTTCCGGTGATGCGGACCGCTACAACCATCGCGAGGGAAATGACGATTACAGCCAGCCCCGGGCCCTGTTCGCCCTGTTCGATGATGGCCAGAAACAACGGCTTTTCACCAATATCGCGGCGGCCATGCAGGGTGTGCCGGGAGAGATCGTCGACCGTCAGATGGCGCATTTCCGCCAGATCGACCCCGCCTATGCCGACGGTGTCAGGGCAGCCTTGAACCAGAATGCGGCGGCCGAATAAATACCGCAAAGGCCCCGAGGCCGGGCTCAATAACGTTTTGTTGAGCCCGGTCCTCTAGGCTTGCCGGAGGTAAATTGCATGATTGTTCAGTCGAAGTTGTCCATGACCCACAATGCCAATCCCCGACGCCTGTTGCTGCTTGCGGCGGGGTATCTGTTTTTCGCGACCGGTTTTGTCGGAATGTTTCTGCCGATCCTGCCCACCACGGTGTTCTGGATTGTTGCCGCGATCTGTTTCGCCAAAAGCTCCCCCGCCATGTACCGCCGGATTCTGGCATGGCCCCGTATTGGGAACGCCATTGGCGACTTTCTAACCCATGGCGTCATTCGCCCCACCAGCAAACGCATCGCCCTCGCCGGCATGGCGGCCAGCGCCGTGTTGATAATCCTTCTGAAGGTGGATCAGGGTATCGTGGCGGCAACGATTTTTGGCCTCTTCATCGCGGCCTTCTATGTCATGACCCGGCCCAGCGGAATTGCCGAGACCGCGACCGACTCAGTGATCGCCAAACAGGAATGAAAGCAACACGAAACGCTGCCCTTCGGTGACATGCAGCGGCTCGTGGAGCATGGATGAAGAAAACACGATGGCGGCGCCGGTCTCGGGCCGGTACAGATGACCGCCATATTCGGGAAACCGTAACTCCCCACCCTTGAAGTCCTCACTATTGAGATTAATCGAAGCCGCGAACCGCCGGTGCGCGACGTGTTCCGCGGTATTGTCGCGGTGCCCAAGGGCCTCGCCGCCACGCTCGCCCTTATAATTCCCGATACGGTAGCGTTCGAAACGGGTAATCCGGTAGTGAAACGCTTTCTCGATTTCAGGAAACAACCGTGCTTTCAGCCGGCTGGTGACAAAGTCCTGGGTCTCCTGGTTGATGATCCAGTGGTCGATGCGGTCCTCCCGCCCGTAATCGGGGATCCGCATCTTGTAATCGTCGGCCATGTTCTTGGGCCCGTCTCCCGGCTCGACCCAGACATTTCCCTTGAAATTGAAAATTGAAATGAGGTGGTCGCAATCCTCGGCACTCAGCACATCGGGCACGATCAGCACCGGCGGATGACGGGCGGCTTCGCGCGACGCCCGGTTTTCCGTATCGGCGCGGATCACGGCCAGCGCGGCGGCGGCATGATCGGGTTCGTCATCGCCGAACAGGGCCATCACATGATGATTGGGCCGGACCACGAGGGTGGTCACGGCGGTGACGCCGAACGCCTCGCACAGTACGCCGGCCCGATCCGCGATTGTCGCAAAGGGCAGAGACACCGGACCCACAATCCGCGGGGTAACGGAAAAGATGATTCCGCCGGCCCCCTCGATCTCGTCACGGGCTGCCGTGAACCGGCCGAGCTGGACGTCGGTGCGCTCGTCGTCACCGCTGCACAGAATAAGGATGGTGTAGTGGCCGGCGATATGGTCGGAATTGAGCACAACGCTGGCGCCCTTTGCATCCAGCAAGTCAACGGGGGGAACGATGTCACCGACGGTCAGCATGGCGCGGGGTTTGATTCGAGGGGGCGAGGCTGGCGAACAAAATATTTCTTCCGACTCTCGGTTTGCAATCTGTCACGCCCCTAGAATTCCACAAAGGGCGGCCATATGCACGCAGGGTTGCGCGCAGGGGGTTCAAATTAGCGGGACACTGCTCTAGATGTAGCGGGACGATCCGATAAAACATCTCAGGAATTATCCTTGTCCATCGCCGATGCCTGGCGGGGCGATTTTCGCGCCTACTGCTACCTGACGCTCGCCTTTCTGTTTATGGCGCTGAACATCATCGTGGGCCGCGCCGCCCATACCGAAATTCCACCGCTGGGCCTGTCATTCTGGCGCTGGCTGGTTGCGGCCCTATTGTTTCTGCCGTTCTCAGTGCGTCATTGCCGAGAACAATGGCCGCTGATCCGGCGAAGCTGGCGCATCCTCCTTCTGGTGAGCATCGTCATGGTCCCGCTGGGCAACAATCTGATCTATGTGGGGCTGCAGGATACCACGGCGCTCAATGGCGGCCTCATACCGGTGGCCCGTCCAGCGATCATCCTGCTGTTGAGCTGGTTTCTGTTCCGCGGCACGGTCACCCGCTACCAATGGATGGGAATCGGCATCGCCGTGATCGGCGTGGTGACTGTCCTGACACGGGGCGACCCGACCATCCTGCTGCAGATGGATCTCAACCAGGGCGATTTGTGGCTGGTGGGCGCCAGTATGGGCATCGCCTTGTACCAGACCCTGATCGGCCGGGTGCCACGCGACATCCATCCCATGGTGCTGCTGCAGGTCACCATGGTGCTGGGGGCACTCATGATGGTGCCGCCCTATATGATCGAGACCCTTGCCGGCCGGCCGGTGGTCGCGACCCTGCCGGCGGTGGGCGCCATTGTCTTTACCGCCATTTTTCCCGCCATCTGCGCGGTCTATCTCATTAATGCCGGTATCGCCATACTGGGCCCGGCGCGCATGAGTATCTTCAACTATCTGCCGCCTCTGTTCGTCGCGGCCATCGCCATCCCCGTCCTGGGGGAAGAGCCGCACTGGTATCACCCGGTCGCGTTCGTCCTGGTTACCATCGGTATCGTCATCTCGGCACGCCGGCATTAGGGCAGGCTCGGCCTGATCAAAAACTTGCGGCGACGACCTGCCTTCTTAGGTCGATGAATTTGACTTATAGTGGCTTAATCGGAGGCTCGGATAAGGAGCAAGGGAATGCCGAAGCTGAACCATATCGCCTGTATCGCGCTGGACCCGCAGACTGTTGCGACGTTTTACGCGACCATCTTCAACATGACCCTGGAGCGACGGGCCTCGGCCATTGGCCACTCGGCGACCGCCCGGGAAGGCTATGTGGGGCTTAACTTCAATCCCATCCTTCCGGGACGTCCCGGCCCAGCGGGTCTCGACCATTTCGGGATCGAGGTGGAGGACATCGAAAACTCATTCGCCATGGCCGAAAAGAACTACCCGACGGTGGAATGGGTGAAGCGCTCCGGCATGCGGCCCTATGCCCAGGTCGGCATCCATGACCCTGACGGCCAGGTGGTGGATATCAATCAGAAAAACATGAAACAGGATATCAGCGAGGTCAAAACCGGCGGGCTTTATCTGGAAGGGGACCGCGAGCAGGACCGCCGTGTGGAATATCTGGCGTTGCGCACGCCCGACCCCGCGCTCTGTGCCGAGTTCTATCATGACGTCTTTGAAATGACGCCGCTCAACCGTCAGAAAGACGACGAAACCCACAGCCTGACCGACGGGCGCGTGACGCTGAAACTCATCCCCTGGAAGATCGCCGATTATGGCGGGGTCGATGCCAACCGGCCCATGATCGACCATATCGGCTTCAGGGTCGAGGATGCCCATAAGGTCCATGCGGAAATTCTCGACTACAACAGCCGCTTTACCCCCACCGCCGCGCCCTGCTGGCTGCTCGACAGCCGGGCCAAGGACAAGAAGCGGGCGGAAATGCTGAAAAAAGCCGCGCCGGACAGCAAATATCAATATTGCGACAGCAACGGCGTCTGCTTTGTGACCCTCGACTGAGAGAACACAGATGTCCGCCAGAATTAGCCATATTGCGTCGATCTCCACCAACCCCGCGCCCATGTCGACGTTTTACGAAACCATTTTCGGCATGGAGGTGGATCATGCGCGCCGGACGCCCGATCTGGGCGAGGTGCTGTCCGACGGTTACGTCACCCTCAATATTCGTCCGCGCCTGGCGGGACACCGCGTGGGGCTGGATCATTTCGGCATCGAGATCGACGATTTGGACGCCGTCTTCGACAGGCTGAAGGCGGATTACCCCTCCATTGGCTGGATGGATCAGCCGAAAGACGGCGCCAATGGCGATTATTTTTCCCACGACCCGGCGGGCAGTATCTTCGCCCTGTCGCAGGGTCCGGCGGAAAAATCCCTGGCCGCCAAACGGCCGCAGGACAGGCCTACCTCCACCAACTTCGCGCGATGGTCCGACAAAGATCCGTCGGGCCGCTATCTGCATCACTATGCCATCCGCACCCGCAAGCTCGATGAATGCGCGCGGTTCTATGAGGATGTGTTTGGATTTTCGCATCTTGGCCCGACCGGGGACGATCCCAACCATTATTTGTCCGACGGACGCCTTACGCTGATGCTGATCCCCTGGAGCATCCAGGATTATGGCGGTATCAGCGTCACCGGCCGCGGGCCCGATCACGTGGGTTTCAGGGTGGAAGACGCGGCGGCGGTACAGGCGGAGATAGAAGGGCTGTCCACTCACTTTTCGCCGGGCTACGCGCCCATGTGGCTGTTATCGGAGCCGAACCGGAATACTGAGGAAAATCAGATCCGGGCCGACATGATCGCCAAATCCTGTCCCATCAGCCAATTCCAGTTCAGCGACAAGGATGGAGTTTTCGTGGTCATCAGCGACCGGACCTTCGGCCAATAGATATCCACAGCCACGACTTTGTGGCGCGCGCCGCGCTTGACGCGGCAAGGCTGATTCGAGCCTAATCATCCCATGGCAGATGGCACAATGTTCGCATCTCTGCGCAAGGCAGAGCGCATCTGGGCCGTAGCGTCGATCCATGGCGAGGCGGGCCGCTTGCGGAAGCTTCACACCGATCTGGCACGCCGTATCGGACCCAATGACCGGCTCGTCTATCTCGGCAATGTGCTGGGGCACGGACCGGCGGTGCGGGAGACGGTCGATAGTGTGCTTTCTTTCCGCCGGCTGATGCTGGCGCGGCCCAACGCACTGGTTCATGACGTCGCCCTGCTGCGCGGCGCGCAGGAAGAGATGTGGCAAAAGCTGCTGCAATTGCAGTTCGCGGTGAACCCCTCGGAAGTCCTGGACTGGATGCTGGAACAGGGCGTCGGCGCCACCCTCGAAGCCTATGGCAGCAGTGCCGACGAGGCGTCGCGGGCCATCCGGCAAGGAGCGCTCGCCATCACCCACTGGACGACCCAGCTACGCCGAGATTTCCAGGCGACCGGTCATCAGGCCTGGCTCAGCGCGCTCAAGCACGCCGCCCATACGCGCGAAGGCGATCTGCTGTTCGTCAATCGCGGCGTGCGGACTGACCGCCCGCTCGATGCCCAGGCCGATGTGTTCTGGTGGGGCACCGGCGGGTTCGACAATATCGACGACGAATATGGCGGGTTTCGCAAGATCATCCGCGGGTTCGACCCAAAACATCGTGGCATCGAAACCGGTAATTATACCATCAGCCTGGATGGCGGCTCGGGCTTTGGCGGCCCGCTGCTGGCCGGCTGCATCGACCGTGACGGCACCCTCGCTGAAGTGCTTGAGGCATAGCAAATTGGGGGCGGCATGGCGCTCATGGTGGCCTGTCGTTCCGGCCATCGCCGTTACCCTGTTCCTCACCAACGCAGCGCCTGCCCGACCCATGGCGGTTGATCTCGAGCTGGTGCTGGCGGTGGATGTATCGGGCAGTGTCGACGAGGAGGAAGCGGCCCTGCAGCGCCAGGGTTATGTGGCGGCCATTGCCGATCCTGAAATTATTCGCGCGATCCGGTCGGGCATTCTCGGGCGTATCGCGGTCACCTATTTTGAATGGGCCGGCGACGGCTGGCAGATCCCGGTTGTGGACTGGACCCTGATCGACAGTGCCGCCGCCGCCCGGGCTTTTTCGAAAAAACTCTCCCATGCATCGGTGGGATCGGGGCCCTGGACGTCCATCAGTCAGGCCATTGATTTCAGCGCCGCCCTGTTTGGCACCAACAATTTCGACGGTACGCGCCGGATCATCGATGTGTCGGGCGACGGGCCGAACAATACGGGCGGACTGGTTGTGGCGGCACGCGATGCGGCTGTCGCCCGGCGCATTACCATCAACGGGCTTCCCATCATCAATGACCGGTTCAATATTTCCCGGGCGCCGATGCCCAATCTGGATCTCTATTACCGTAAATGCGTCATCGGCGGGCCGGGCGCCTTCATTGTGGTCGCCCATGGATTTCGGTCCTTTGCCAAGGCGATCCGCCGCAAGCTGATCCTGGAAATCGCCGGCATCATGCCGCGCGCGCCACCCACAGAAACACCAGTGCCGGGCTACGCCCAGGCAGTGGGGCAGGCAGTGGGCCAGGCAGTTGGAAACACGCCGTTACAGCGTTGGGTGCCGCCCTGCGATGAAGGTGAAAGGCGGTTCCGGGGTATCATCGACGACGAATAGGAGAGACCCCAATGCGTCTGAGACCATCATGGCTTCGCTTGAAGATGGGTCTGGTTGTCATCGGCCTATGGGGTATTGCCGCGCCCCATGCCCAGGAATCCGGCAACGGCAAGGCCGTCGATCTGCTGCTGGTCCTCGCCGTCGATGTCTCGGACAGCATCAATGAAAAAGAAGCCTGGCTGCAACGCTACGGGTACGCCGATGCATTGTCGGACCCGCTGATCATCGCGGCCATCAAGGGCGGTCGCCGGGGCAGCATTGCCGTAACCTATCTCGAGTGGGCCGGCCCCGGCGAGCAGCATCAGGTGATGGGCTGGACCCGCATCGACAGCGCCGAGAGCGCCCGGGCGGCGGGCGCGGCGCTGAAAGCCGCGCCGGTCAGCGGCGGCTACTGGACATCCATCAGCGGCGCCCTTGATCGGGCCGTCAAGCTGGTCGCGGCGGCACCGTTCGAGGCAACCCGCCGGGTGATCGATCTGTCCAGCGACGGGCGCAACAATGCCGGTGCGCCGCTCGCCGGAGCCCGCCAGCGCGCCCTCGGAAAAGGCATTACTATAAACGGGCTGCCTGTCCTGATTATGCGGCGCAACTTCAGCTTTCCGCCCATGCCGAATCTCGACCGGTATTTCTCAGATTGCGTCATCGGCGGCCCGGGCGCGTTTTCCATCGTGGTGGAAAATTACAAGGATCTCGCGGTTTCTGTCCGCCGCAAGATGATCCGGGAAATTGCCGGCACGTTTTCCGCCGAAGGGCGCGTCAGACCAGTTGCCGGAAAACCCGGCGTGCCAAAATTTGACTGCCGCGAAGAGCCGCCGCACGCGGGCAGGCTGCCGCAAGCGGGGTAATTAGAGCGCGAACCAACCCGCTCCACGTATGGGGATACTGCTCTAAGAGACGAAAAGCGAATGCTGGACAAAGTACATTGCCCCCAAACCCAGGAGCAAAATGAACCCCGACATAAGGGTCATATAGACCGGGTGGGTTTGCGCCTGGAGCCGGGTTTGCCTCTTGGCCTCAATTTCTGCCTCGACTTTCGCCGTCTCGGTCATTCTTTTATGGGATTGACGGTCCTGAATGCGCTGCTTTAGGGCGTTTCGCTCTTCAAGAGCGTACCGGGCTCTCCGTTCCTGGCGGATCCGGCTACCACCCTCATAGACGGTTCTTTCCCGCGAGATTCCCGTCCTGATCTGATCAACACGACGGAGCCGCAACTCCCCGGGCTGTTCCACCCGTTCCATCCGCAGCACGCGTTCAAAGGCCACATCGTATTCCTCGGATGCGTCTTCGACGGTCCAGCGTTCGCCGGATTTTACCTGAATTTCGTATATGGACATGGCTATACTTACTCTACCTAACGCTCGTTCTCACTGGAACCATCACCGCGGAGTTTAAGGCCGGTGCGTTCCGATCATCGACAAATCGCGTCTAAATTCATCGCAATATTCCTGCAAAATAGAACGTGGGTCTTAAGATGAAGTGAATAATCGTAATAATAACAATGACTTATAAAATTTTTCTAAAATTTGTGCGTTATTTTCCGCATCACCGGCGGTCCCACTGGCGATCGCTTCAAAACCGTTCGATCTCAGCCGGACCTGTCAGGATCGATTGCCGCTGAACCAATGGTCTTCGCCTCCACCCTCAGGGAATGAGCCGCACCCCCTGTAAACCGGTGGACGGCGGCGGGCCTGGCACCCTATAAGGCGGCTATGACCGCGATACCGTTCACAAAGATGCATGGGCTGGGCAACGATTTCGTCATCATCGATGCCCGCAAGAATGCTGTGTCCCTGACCCCTGACGGGGTGCGGGCCATTGCCGCGCGCCATACGGGCATCGGGTGCGACCAGCTTATCGTCATGGAACCGGCCAACCAGAAAGACGCCGACCTGTTCATGCGGATCCACAATGCGGATGGTGGCGAGGTCGATGCCTGCGGCAACGCGACCCGCTGTGTCGCCGCAATTCTGATGATGCAGGAGGGCCGCGACAGCGCTCATATCGAGACCGGTGCCGGTCTGTTGCTGGCGGAAGCGCGCGGCGACGGCATGGTGGCGGTTGATATGGGCGTGCCCGGTCTGGACTGGCGCGATATTCCCCTGTCCCAGCCGGAAGACACACGGCATCTCGAATTATCGTCCGGGCCGGTGCGCGATCCCGCGGCGGTCAGCATGGGCAATCCCCATTGCGTATTCTTTGTCGACGATTTGGACTCCACACCCATCGATGAGCTCGGTCCTCAGTTGGAAACCCACAGTTTGTTTCCCGAACGGGCCAATATCGGATTCGCCCAGATACTAGATCAGAAAACCTTGCGCCTCCGGGTCTGGGAGCGGGGCGCCGGACTGACCATGGCCTGCGGCACCGGCGCCTGTGCCGCTGTGGTGGCGGCAAACCGGCGCGGGCTGACCGGCCGGCAGGTGGAGACCCGGCTCGATGGCGGCCGTCTCAACATTGACTGGCGGTCCAACGATCACGTGCTGATGACCGGGCCCGCCATCGTCAGCTTCACCGGCACTCTGGCAGCGGGGTATCTGTCATGAGCGCCCCCCATATCCAGACCTTCGGCTGTCGTCTCAACGCTTATGAATCCGAGGTTATCCGCGGCCACGTGGCCAAGGCCGGACTTTCCGACGTCGTGGTAATCAATACCTGCGCCGTCACCGGCGAAGCGGAACGCCAGGCCCGTCAGGCGATCCGCCGGGCACGCCGCGCCAGTCCCGACGCCCATATCGTCGTCACCGGCTGCGCCGCCCAGATCGATCCGGATGGCTACGCCGCCATGCAAGAGGTCGATACGGTTCTCGGCAATTCGGAGAAGCTTGCCGCCGAGAGCTGGTCCGGCCTGGCCGACGGCACCGCCGGCACCGAAAGGGTCCAGGTCAACGACATCATGTCGGTGCGCGAAACCGCCAGCCATATGATCGGCGGCTTCGACGGCAAGTCGCGGGCCTTCGTTCAGGTCCAGCAGGGATGCGACCACCGCTGCACGTTCTGTATCATCCCGTTCGGCCGCGGCCCCAGCCGCTCCGTGCCGGTTGCCGAGATCGTCCGTCAGGTCCGGACTCTGGTGGACAACGGCTATCGTGAAATCGTGCTCACCGGAGTCGATCTTACCGATTACGGCACCGACCTTCCCGGCCGGCCGAGCCTGGGATCGCTCGCCGGGCGCCTGCTGGCGCATGTGCCCGACCTGCCCCGCCTGCGCCTGTCGTCGCTCGATCCGGTGGAGGTGGACGATGCGCTGCTGGCGCTGATCGCCAATGAACCAAGGCTGTTGCCGTTTTTCCATCTCAGTATTCAGGCCGGCGACGATATGATTCTCAAACGCATGAAGCGGCGTCACAGCCGGGCCGATGCGCTGGCGATCTGCGACCGTATCCGCGCGCTGCGGCCGGACGCGACCTTCGGCGCGGATCTGATCGCCGGGTTTCCGACCGAGACCGATTCCATGTTCGAAAACAGTCTCAAGCTGGTGGACGAGGCCGGACTTTCTCATCTGCACGTGTTTCCCTATTCGTCCCGCGAGGGAACACCGGCGGCGCGCATGCCTCAGCTACCGGTGCCGATCCGGCGCGAACGCGCGGCGCGTCTGCGCGCGGCGGGCGAGGCGCAAATGCACCGAATCATGGAACAGCGTATCGGCCAGACCGTGTCGGTGCTGATAGAAAAGGACCGCACCGGGCGCTGCGAGCATTATCTGCCGGTCAGCCTCGATGGCGATATACCGCCCGGCGCCATAACAGCCGCCACGGTGACCGGACGCGAAGACAATCGGCTGAAGGCGACATTGCTGGCATGACGGAACAGAAAACAGGCTGGCTCGCGCGTCTCAAGGCCGGGCTGAGCCGCACATCGTCGCAGCTCACCGGCAGCATCACCGCCGCCCTCACCAGACGCCGGCTCGATCAGGAGACGCTGGATTCGCTCGAAGAGGCGCTGATCGCCGCCGACCTTGGGGTCGCGACGGCGGCAAAGCTCACCGCCAGACTTGCCGAGGACAAGTTCGACAAGGAAATCAGCGACGAGGAAGTCCGCGAGGCGCTGGCGGCGGATATCGCCGACATTCTGACCCCGGTGGCCGTGCCCTTCGCGCCGGACACGGCCCACAGACCCCATGTTGTCCTGGTGGTGGGCGTCAACGGCTCGGGCAAGACCACCACCATCGGCAAGCTCGCCCGCCTGCACCGGGACGCCGGCCAGTCGGTCATGCTGGCCGCCGGCGATACCTTCCGCGCCGCCGCCGTCGACCAGCTCAAGATCTGGGGCGAACGGACCGGCTGTCCGGTGATCTCCCGCGACACCGGTGCCGATGCCGCCGGGCTGGCCTACGAGGCGC
The DNA here is from genome assembly GCA_018660305.1 of Rhodospirillaceae bacterium. The sequence goes on along the minus strand of JABJKO010000338.1, from coordinate 12,089 downwards.
TGGAACAGGCGCGGCGCGACAACATGGACCTCCTGATGATCGATACTGCCGGCCGGCTCCAGAACCGCGAGGATCTCATGGGCGAGCTTGAGAAGATTGTCCGCGTCCTCCGCAAGCTGGACGAAGCCGCGCCCCATAGCTGTCTTCTGGTTCTCGATGCGACAGTGGGCCAGAACGCCCATTCACAGGTCGAAACTTTCAAGGCGATGGCGGCGGTTACCGGGCTGGTGGTGACCAAGCTGGATGGCACCGCCCGGGGTGGCATCCTGGTGGCGCTGGCCGAGAGATTTGGTCTGCCGGTCCATGCCATCGGGGTCGGTGAAGGCGAAGACGATTTACGCCCCTTCGACGCGACAAGCTTCGCCCGTAATCTTATGGGACTGCCGGATTCTTGAATAAGACGCTCCGGTCATCTCGCCCTACTCCATCTGACCGTATTCGCCGGGCGGGTTGCTGCGTGGCGTGAAGTCGCGCGCGTCACCGATTTCACTGTAGTGATCGAGCGCCCATTTGACCGACGGAAATGCGATGTCTTCCCACGGGATATCGTCCCAGCGATAAAGCCCCACATCGAGGCTTTCCTCGCCCGCCGATACATCGGGCGACACCAGATCGGCGAGGTAGATCAGCTGCACCTGGCTGATGCGCGGCACTGAATAGACCGCAAGAAGCCCGCGAATATCGAGCCGGGCATTGGCCTCCTCCCGGGCTTCCCGCTTGGCGCCGTCCAGCGCGGTTTCGTTCAATTCGAGATACCCGGCGGGCAGGGTCCAGAATCCTTTGCGGGGTTCGATGGCCCGCCGGCACAGCAGGATGCGTCCCTCCCAGACAGCAACGGCGCCAACGATGATTTTCGGGTTTTCATAATTGATAAAGCCGCAATCGGGACAGACCAGCCGTTCCAGCGTATCGCCGGCGGGAATTTCTATGACCGATGGCCCCGCGAAATCCTCTTTACCCATGCGCCGGACTCTTGCCTGAAGCTTTCAGGCTGGCAAGGGCTAAAGATTTAGAACCCTATAGAGCTCTAGCGGCGATCCCCCGAAGCGCTTTGGGGCAGCGGTGGCGATCAGACGACGATATCGAGGATCCGGCCGCGCGGGCTATCGCTGGGCGGCCGGGCAAGCTGATTGCCGGGATTTTCGGAGGGCTCCGACGGCCGGGCCGACTGCACGGATTGCACCGAACCGTTGCTGGCGGCGGAACCCTGCGCGGTTTGGAGGAATGCGCTTCCGGGGGCCACGTTCATGAGCGAAAATCTCCCTGTTGGGCGGTTATGCCCTTATCTCGATTGGCCGCCAGAATAGCGGGGACCGGGTTAATAGCTGCTTTATAATTATACTTAATGGTTTCCAATATTGGCAAAATTACGCGGTTTTGCGGGCCGTACAAACCGGCATTTAACCTAAATTTAATCGCCGTACCCGATGCTAGGGGACTAACCCATAGGAGAAAGGGCCAGTCTCTAAGACTGATTGACGGATGACTACGCCCCCTGACGTCGAAATGCAGGAACTGTTGGATCTGGCACGGGATAAATCCGTGAACGGGCGCACGCGCCTTGTCCAGGTCGTCGGCGATCTTTTCTTCGAGGAAAAGAGCGTCACCAACGACCGCGAACGCGCGCTGATGACACAGATCCTGCAGCAGCTCATCCACGACGTGGAGCAATCGGTCCGTAAAGCCCTGGCCGACCGGCTCGCGGTGGAAAATGACGCGCCCTCGGAACTCGTCAGAATCCTCGCCAATGACGAGATCGACGTCGCGCACAAAATTCTGCACAGCAGTATGGTGCTTCAGGATCTCGAGCTGATCGAGATTATCCAGCACCGGACCTTCGAACATCAGTTGACCATCGCCATGAGAAACGATGTATCGGAAGCCGTATCCGACGCGCTGGTGGAAACCGGTAATTCAAAGGTCATTCAGACCCTGATCGAAAACGAAACGGCCACGATCTCCGAAAACACCTTGGAGTATCTGGTCAACGAATCCAAAACCCGCGAACCCTATCAGAAATCGCTGCTCGACCGGCCAGATTTCAGCCCCCATCTCGCCAAACGGATGTATTGGTGGGTATCGGCGGCCCTGCGCAAGCATATTGTCGAAGAATACAAGATCGATCCTACGGAGCTTGATCAGAAGATCGAAAGCACCATCAAGGACCTGCTGGGCGAACCGGCGGAACATGCGCCCCAGGAAGCGGAAGAGATCCCACCGGACGGCGAGATCATCGATACAAGCTCGATGGATCTGGCGCGCAAGCTCGCCGAAACCCACGCCATCACGCCACAATTGCTGCTCCAGACATTGCGTAAGGGTGAAGTCCGCATGTTCGAGGGCATGTTTGCTCAACTCACCGGACTACGAACCAATTTGATACGGCGTTTGGTCTATGAACCGGGTGGGGAAGGTCTGGCGATTGCCTGCAAGGCCGCCGAGCTGACCAAACCGGATTTCGGCTCGCTGTTCCTGTTGAGCCGCGCCGCCCGACCCGGGGACAAAACCGTCGATCCCGATGAAGTCGCGCGCGTCATGAAATTCTTTGACCGGCTGCGCGTTGATACCGCCAAGAAGGTGGTCGATCGCTGGAAGCTCGATCCCGATTATCTGTTTGCCATCCAGCAGGTGGAAGGCAGCGCTGGCGGTGGCGGTAAGAAGGTCGCCGCCGCGGAGTAGGTTCGCCCCGATCTCCCGTTTAATATCGCCTGGCTTTCGCCGGGTTTTTTTGTGCCCGGCCATCCGCCCGGATGACATTTTTCCAGCGACCGATTACAGTCCCGCCAGCGGCGATCGATCAATTTTTCATCAAAGGGTTTTGGCGGAGGGATTTTCGGGACGATGGCAGGAAAAGTGTTTGGCAATCGGGTAAACCGTCTGGAGGATCCGGCTCTGCTGACGGGCCGAGGCAAATTTGTCGACGATATCCGCCTGCGCGAAATGGTCCACGCGGCCTTTCTCCGAAGCCCTTTTCCGCACGCCCGTCTGAAATCCATCGATACCAGCGCCGCCGAGGCCATGGACGGCGTGGTTGCCGTTTACATATTTCGCGATCTCGAACCGCATCTGACGGATGACAAGCTGCCCGTCGAGTTCCCCGGCGGGGTGCCGCAGGCGGAGACCGCCGGGCCGGTTATCATGGTCTATGACGAGACCCTCTATGCCGGGGAATGCGTTGCCCTCGTCATCGCCGAAACCCGTCACATCGCCGAAGACGCCACGGCCTTTATCGAAATGGACTGGGAGCCGCTACCCGCCGTGGGCGACTGTAAAAAGGCGCTGGAGCCCGGGTCGCCAGTCTACAAGCACGATGCCGACAGCAACCTCATGATGACCATGGTGCAGGAATATGGCGACGTGGACGCCATTTTCGCCAGTGCGCCCCATAGTTTCCGTGAGGAAATCTGGCAGCATCGGGGCAGCGGACACCCCATCGAATGCCGCGGCGTGGTCGCCCGTTACAATGAAAACGAAGACCGGACGACGGTCTGGAGTTCCACCCAGATGCCCAATCTCATCCACGGCTTCATGGCGAAGCTGATGGATCTGAATGAAAACCAGCTGCGGGTCATCACCCCCAATGTGGGCGGCGGGTTCGGCCCGAAATTCGTGTTCTATTCGGAAGAGGTGATCATCTCGCTGGCGGCCCGGCTTCTCGGCCGGCCGATCAAATGGATCGAGGACCGGCGAGAGCATTTCATCTCCACCGTGCAGGAACGGGACCAGTATTGGGAAGCGGAGATTGCCCTGGATGACGACGGAAAATTCCTCGGCGTGCGCGGTCACCTGATCCACGATCACGGCGCCTATACCATTCAGGGCATCACCCTGCCTTTTAATGCCGCGGCCTGTATTCCCGGTCCTTACAAAATACCCAATTACCGGATGGATCAGACCCTGGTCTTTACCAACATGGTGCCCTGCGCGCCTGTGCGCGGCGCCAGTCATCCCCAGGGCACGTTCGTCATGGAACGTCTGGTTGACCGGGCGGCACGCGAGCTTGGCATGGACCGGGCCGAACTGCGCCGCAGAAATATGATTCCGGGCGATGAGATGCCCTACAAGAAACCGCTCAAAACCCGCGCCGGTGTCAACATCACCTATGATTCAGGCGACTTCCCCAAGGCCATGCAGATGGCCATGGACTCCACGGATTACGCCGGTTTCCCGGCGCGGAAGCAGGCGGCGCAGGCGGAAGGGCGCTATCTCGGGATGGGTATTTCGTTTGGCGTAAAGGGCACCGGCCGCGGACCGTTCGAAACCGCCACCGTGCGCGTCGGCACTTCCGGCAAGATCTCGGTCTATACGGGCGCCGCCCCCATGGGACAAAGCACCCACACCATGATGGCACAGGTGGTGGCCGAACAGTTGGGCGGCGACATGAACAATATCGAAATCGTCGCCGGCGATACCGGCCCCATCCCCATGGGCATGGGCGGGTTCGGGAGCCGTCAGACCATCACCGCCGGTTCCTCGGCCCACATGGCGGCCATCGAGGTAAAGGAGAAGATCCTCAAGATTGCCGCCCACATACTGGAGGCGTCCGAGGAGGATCTGGAGATCGACGGTACCGAGATCCGGGTCAAGGGCGTACCCGACATGTCCATCTCGCTGGGCCGGGTGGCGCACGAAGTGGCCGGCACCCCGGGCTATGCCCTGCCCGAAGGCATTACCCCTGGGGTGGAATCGACCCAGAACTTCCTGACCGATCCGCTGTGCTACTGCTACGGCTGCCATGTGTGCGAGGTGGAGGCCGACCCGGAAACCGGCGGCGTGAAGATCCTCAACTACACCATCGTTCACGATTCAGGCGTGCTGATAAATCCGATGATTGTCACCGGCCAGGTGGAAGGCGGTGTCGCCCATGGCATCGGCAATGCCATGTTCGAATGGATGGGCTATGACGACGACGCCCAGCCGGTGACCACCAATTTCGGCGAATATCTGCTCCCCAGCGCCCCCGAAGTCCCCCCGTTCAAGGTGGATTTCCTGGAAAGCCCGTCGCCCCTGAACCCGCTGGGTGTCAAAGGCGCCGGCGAAGGTTCGACCGTCCCCGCCGCCGCTGCAGTGATCTCGGCCATCGAAGACGCGCTGTCGCCCTTCGGCGCTCACATCGCCGAGGCACCCATCACACCGGGGCGGTTAGTCGAGTTGATCGCAGCGGGAGAGGCCGCTTAAATTCAGGTCCGGGTGCTGTCAACCAAAGCGGAATCATCCGACCCGGTTCGGGATGGGCTGGCGATACCGCGCACCAGAGCGACGGCTTCGTCCAGCGACGATAACGGCAATTCGTAACAATTGACCGATTTGATCCACCGCGCGAGACCGGCGACATTATCGACTGTCAGCCGGCCGGGAATGGCGAGACATTCGTCCATCAATCGTTTCAGTGCCGCAACCCGGCCAAGGGGCTCCAGTCTTGTGTCGGCATCGGGTGCGTAACAGGGAAAAATAATCTGTCCGACACGGCACCCGGTGTCCCGATCAGCGTGAATATCCGGCACGGGAGGCGGGACATAACGCAGCACCTTGCCGTCGGCGCGACGATGTATGGGCAGGTCCCGCAGTTCGGGCATATAGGGCGCCAGAACGTCCCATCCCGTGGACTTTACCCCGATGCTCAGGGGCAACGGCCGAACAACGAAACCGGGATATTCCAGCAACGCAACCTCATCGGAATAATAATCAAACCCGGCATGGGACAAGGCCGAAGTAAGGGTCGATTTTCCGTTGCCGGGCGCCCCCGGTAACAGAATGCAGTGATCGCCGGCACCAACGACTCCCGCGTGGATCTGGAGGAAATAGTCGTAATGATCGATCGCCGATTGCCAGACCAGGGACTTGACCCAGGGCGCAATGGTATCGAGATCTTCACAGCGCGCTCTCGGCTCTTTGTCGCTGTAAATCAAATGGTGGCCGTCCACCTCTATCATATCGATCACCGACACCGCGTGGCTGCTTTCCTGGGTCTCGAATTGAGCCAGAACCGGATGAACCCATGCTTCCTGTTCCACATTTGTGAAGCGGACCGTCACCACTGTCGTCAGCAGCCGGTACCGGCGTTCGGCCACCACAATTGGCTGGACCCAGTGCGGCATGCCCGTGGGCACCGGATATTTTTCTTCGGCTTTCCGGGGGGGAATTCGGGCTTCTTCCCCGTCGCGGCCGGCCATCAGTCCCAGCCCCCGCCATTGGCCGAGCAGGGCGGCAACCTCGGTGGCGGCCTTATCCGGAGAAAACCCAAAACTGCGCGCGATCCTATGGGCGGTGTCCGGGACGGACATGTCCTCTTCGGCGCAGCACCATACAAAAGTCGCGAGGGTATTAAGGGCGTAGATTTCCTGGGTCGTTTCCGAAAACACCAGGCCGCCGCTGTCGACAATGGACAGGTGCGCGCGGGCGTCTAGCGCTATCTTGTCGGTCGCTTCCAGGGGCATGATGCAGTGGTGTAATTCTGGGGGGTCGCGACCGACGCTAGACGGCAACCGTTAAGTGAGCCTTAACCCTGTCCCGGATAAAGACGGGACGACGGAACATCAGCGTGAACAGCCCGTCGCGACGCTTTTCAGGCCCCTTATGGCAGTTTTCGGTTACACGGAGTTCGACGCCCTGGTCCGCTGTGCCCGCCCTCATCCGGACGCGGAGGGGCAGGCCCTGACAGGCGGGACCGACATGGATTGGTCCCGGTTCGTGCGGCTCGCCCTCCGTCACGGGATTACCCCGCTTGTGGCGCGCAACGCGGGAGCCGTCTTCGGAGACGCGCTGCCCCCCGATATCGCCCAGGCGCTGACCGTCAACCAGGACGGTACCCGGATACGCAACACAAACAGCGCCGATGAACTTACCCGCATTCTCACTGCTCTGGAGAAAAGCGGCATCCCCGCAATTCCGTTCAAGGGCCCGGTTCTTGCCGCGACCGCCTATTCCCATGTGTCCCTTAGAACCTTTCGCGACCTCGATTTCCTGATCCGCGAGACCGACATTCCCGCCACGCAAACATGTCTGGCCGGGCTGGGGTACGACACCAATGAGAATTTGTCCCCCGCGCGCTGCCGGGCGCTGTTCCGGTATAACGGCCAGACCATGCTGTCACGGCCGGGTGGCGAGATTGTCATCGAGCCCCACTGGACCCTTGCGCCCGCCGTCCTGGCGGTATCTTTCGACTATGCCGGCCTATGGGCAAGGGCCAGGCCCATGCCCTTTAACGGAGCAAGCATCCTGGGCTTCGCGCCGGAGGACCAGCTGATCGTCCTGTCCGTGCATGGATCGAAAGAAGGATGGTGGCGTCTGCAGTGGATTTGCGACATTGCCTGGTTTATGGACGCCAACCCGGCCCTGGACTGGCAAACAACCCTACAGAGGGCCACCGACCAGGGATGTCTGAGAATGGTGTTGCTGGCGGTGTCCCTGGCGAACCGGTTGCTGACAACGCCCCTTCCGCCGCCGGTCGCGGCGGCTCAGGAGCGCGACGTAACGGCACAACGGCTGGCTGACCGAATTATTGCTAAATTATCCCTGGACGACGAGCCGGAATCGCCGGACGGGCCGGCGCCCCTCTACCGCGTATCCTCCTACCGCCTGCACATGCGCGAAAGACTCCGCGACCGCGCCGCCTATGTGCTTCGCACAATCCTTATGCCGCGCGGCGCCCATCTGCACATGATTGCCCTGCCGGACGCGCTATTTGCGCTCTATTATCCGGTCAAACTGATCCATGATTATGTTCTGCTGCCGGTCTGGCTGGTGATGCGCAGAATCAAACCAACGCACGGCCAGGGGGCGGCAGCCACCACCCGGAAAAAATCGACCGGATAAAAATCAAGCGCCGCCGGCATGGCGCATCGTCGCGCCACGCCGGCGGGCTTATTGAAACCGCTGGATTAACTCTCTCCGTTAATGACGGGAGGGTACAGCGATACCGCCGAGGCGGGCTTGACATTAGCCGACAACAGCAATGCCACCGCGGGCGCGGTGATCGCCACCTTGCCGGCGGATTTCAGGAACTCACGGCGTTCCTCGACTACGTCTTCGTCATGATTTTTCATAATAGGGACCTCTGCATAAGAATTACCAACCAACGGACCCGATGCGCAAAATTACTGTTAACACCAGCATCCGGTTACGCTTTGCTTCCCTTGCCGGGAATTATGCAAGAACCGTGCCAACTTCCACGAATTGTTGTAATTCAATAGCTTATGCCGCCGCCGCGGGGATAAATTTCCCCAACTGTAAAAATTTCCGACGGCAAATATGGTAAATACGCAGTGACCGCCAATCATGGCGGCATAGGGGACGATGGATTAATCCCCGCCCCCCAGCCGTTCCTTCGGGGGAACGATGTCGGTGACCAGGTCACGGACCAGACGCTTGTTGGCCAGCGGCTCGACGGTCTGATCGCCAGCCTTGAGGTGCTCGGTGCAGGCATAGCCGATCTTGCCGTCGACCCGGACCATGCATTCCTTGCACGCGTTGGCGCTAAAACAGCTATAGCGGAAGGCCAGCGACGAATCCGTGTTGGCACGGAGCCAGACCAGGGCATCGAGCACCGAGGCGCCGTCCTCGAACGGCACATCGAATTCGTCATAGCGGGGTTCTTCGCCCTCGACGCCGCGAAAGACCTTCAGGGTTGCGACCAGATTACTGCTCATATTACTGCCCCCTGTTTGTCTTCGAGGGTGTATGAAATCCGCGGCACATCCTGCCAGCCGGAGACCAGTTCGCCACCCTCGAGGGCGATGGTCTGGTTACGTTCGAAATCCCGTGACACGTCGGGCATATCCTCGCGCTGATGGGCGCCCCGGCTTTCAGTCCGGTTGATCGCCGACAGCGTCACCGCTTCCGCACACAGAAGCCCGGCGCGCAGCTCATACCAATCCAGCAGCGCCTGGTTAAACGGCGAATCGTCGGGGATCGCCATACGGGTCATATCGTCGGCCTGCATTTCGCGGATACGGGCCAGCGCCGCCTCGAGATCGTCGCCGGTACGGAACAGTCCCACCTTGTCCCACATAAGCGCCTGCAGCTCCTTCATCAGGGCCGCCGGGCCACCGTCGGGTTCCAGGCCTTTTTTCAACTGGGCGCGGGGTTCGGCAAAAACCGCTTCGACGGCGGAATCATCGAGAGACGCGCGCGCCGCGCCTTTAGCCCGTGCCGCCGCGAACCGCCCGGCCCGCTCGCCGAACACAAAGGCCTCGGTGATGGCATTGCCGGACAGCCGCGTCGCGCCATTGGCGCCGCCCACCGCTTCACCGGCGGCAAAGAGCCCCGGCACACGGGTACGCATTTCCTCGTCCACCCGCACACCTCCCATGTGGTAATGGGCGATGGGTGAGACCTCGATGGGCATTTTGGAGAGATCGATGCCGTTCTTGGCAAGCTTACCGATCATGGGCCCGAACTTGTCCTTCATAACGTCATCGGGAATATGTTCGAAGGACAGCCACACCCCGCCATGGGGCGAGCCGCGCCCGGCCTCTACCTCGCGGGTGATGGCATAAGACGCCACGTCGCGCCGGGCGGTGTAGGTCCCGCCGTCGGAGGCGCCGTAATTATGGATGAATTCCTCGAATTCGCCGTTGAGCAGCTTGCCGCCCACCTTGTAGCGGAACGGATCCCACATGATGGGGTCCATACCCACCATGCGCGGCGCCAGATGTCCGATGGGGAAGAACTGCACGAACTCCATATCGATCAGCTCGGCCCCGGCCCGCAACGCCATGGCATAAGCCTCGCCCGCCATATTCAACGACGCGCTGTTGCGCTGATACAGCCGGGTCAGCCCGCCGGCGGCGAGGATCACCGCGCCAGCCTCCACCAGCACCGGCTCGCCGGATTCCACATCGATAGCCACCGCACCCACCGCTTCGCCATCGCGGACGACGATCTCCAGCACCGCAAGGCCGCTGGCCCGCGCAATGCCGCCGCGCTGCGCCACCTCGCCGCGCAGCGCCCGGGCGACCGCCGGGCCGGTATTGAGATAATCCACGTAGACGCAGCGCTTGAGCCCGTGACCCGGCGCATGCACCTGGGTCATGCGGCCGTTTTCGCGGGCCCAGCCGACCTTCCACTCGTCCATCTCGTTAATCCGGGCGGCCGCTTCCTCACACAGAATGGCGGAAAGCCGCTCATTGCAGAGCCCGTGACCGGCCTCGATGGTATCGGCCAGATGGTGGGTCCAGTGATCAGGCTCTTCATGACCGACGGCGGCGGCTACCGTCATCTGGGCCATGATGGTGGCCCCGCCACGGCTGATCAGGCTCTTGTCGGCAAGGACGACGTCGACGCCCTCACGGGCGGCCGCGACGGCGGCATACATGCCGGCACCGCCGGAGCCGACGATGAACACGTCGGTGGATACACGCATCATGTCTCTTGTTCCTTTTTCATGGCGGCAATCTAGCGCAAGCCTCCCGCCGATGCACGGCCTTGCCGCCAGCGGCGGGCGCCATTAGGTTGCGCTCAACAAATTTAGGGAGAGCATTCATGGCCACTGTCATGCAGCAACTTATCGACATCGCAAACCCTTATTGGGAGGCCGAGGCGGAGATCGCGCGGCGGTTCTACAAGACCGCCAAACCGGCCGATCACGCCTTCTATCTGCGCGCCCAGCTATGGAAAGAGCTCAACCCGGTGGACGGGTTCTTCAACGGCTTGCACCGTGAACTGACCAAGGCGGTGGGCGACTTTCCCAAGGTGGGAAAAACCATCGACCGGCACGATTATCTGTTCCTGCTGGAGCAGCTTGTGTCGGAATACAGCCATTTCGTCCTGTTGGCCGATATTCTGGAACATGTACAGAAGCGTAAGCTCACCAAGCGCGACCTCAGGCAATTGCCGGAGGAAAAGAAGCTCGGCGACATCCGCCGGCGCTATGTGACAAAGGGCGGAATCATCGGCAAGGCGGCGGTGGGCATCACCGAAGGCGGCGGCACGGCCCTGTTCCGGGTGGGCGCGAAACTCAAGGGCGGCAAGGTAAACCAGATGACCGCCAAGGCCATGAAGGTAATCTGGGAGGACGAAAAGGACCACTATATCGAACAGGCCAAAATCGCCGCCAAACTGATCAAAAACAAGAAGGACATGGCCAAAATGGAGCAGGCCATGGTGGATGTCAGCTTGCAAAGGGTCTGGATGCGCAACGAAATGTTCAAGGAGCCCATGACGACAGAGGCGCTTGAACGGTTTATCGCGCGGAAGAAGAAGAAATAGGGCGCCTGCCCCCCTAAATCGTTTGTCACCCCGGACCCAAGTGCGCTTCACGCCCATGGCCGGGGCCCAGGGGCAACCGAAGGCTGGATCCCGGATCAAGTCTTGGATGACAATAAAAACTGGGTTCGACGGCTTACCCCTGGAGCGCCGCAACGCCGGGGAGCACCTTACCTTCCATCCATTCGAGGAAGGCGCCACCGGCGGTGGATACGTAGGAAAAATCGTCGATAGCCCCGGCCGCGGTCAGGGCGGCCACCGTATCGCCACCCCCGGCGATGGAGACCAGCTTGCCTTCTTTGGTGAGCTTTGCGGCGGCCTGAGCCACGGCGTTGGTGCCGGCATCGAAGGGCCGGATCTCAAACGCCCCCAAGGGGCCGTTCCACAATAACGTCTTGCAGCCGGACAGATTTTCGGCCAGCGCCGCCGCCGTGCCGCCCCCCACATCGAGAATCATCTGGTCGTCGGGGACAGCCGCAATGGGCACTGTCTGGCAATCGGCACCCGCTTCGAACTTGGCGGAGATCACCACATCCCGAGGCAGCACCACCTCGCAACCCGCCTCGTCGGCGGCCGCCATGACGGCACGGGCAGTATCGGCCATGTCGCGTTCACAGAGTGACACGCCCACATCGGTGCCCAACGCGAACAGGAACGTATTGGCCATGGCACCGCCGATAATGAGCTGATCCACCCGCCCCACCAGATGGGTCAGCACGTCGAGCTTGGTGGACACCTTGGCGCCGCCGACGATGGCGGCAACCGGCCGGGTGGGATCGCCCAGCGCCGTGTCCAGCGCCTCCAGCTCCGCCTGCATCAGGCGGCCGGCAGCGGCGGGCATCACATGGGCCAGACCTTCGGTGGAGGCGTGCGCCCGATGGGCG
>JABJKO010000158.1 GCA_018660305.1 Rhodospirillaceae bacterium | reverse complement strand
GCCCAGCGCGTTGGGAACAAAGGGCCAGTCGACCGAGAACAGAATGCGGTCCGCACCCATCTCCTGCAACGAGCACACCATCGCCGGATCGGAAAAATTTCCGCTCGTGGTGATGTAGAAATTGCGACTGAACACGTCACGGAATGACAGGGATTTGTTCCCGGGACGCGAAAGCGCATGGTCGATCCGCCACAGCAAAAACGGCAGACCTTCACCAAGATGGCCAAGCATGATTTTTGACTCGGGGTATTTGTCGAGCACACCGCTGAGCACCAGCCGGATCGCCTGAGTTGCGGTTTCCACGGTGAAGCCCCAACCCGCATTCAGCAGCGCCGGGAAATCCTTCACATAGGGCTGGTAATACCGCTCGACGACGGTCGGGTCCGGCATGGCCGGATGCATATAGAGCGGCACATCAAGCGCTTGTGCCCGTTCGAAGACCGGCCAGAACTTCGGATCATCAAAGAAAACACCATGGGTCAGGCCATGGATCATCGCCCCCTTGAATCCGAGCTTGTCGACACAGCGCTCCAGTTCATCGGCGCAGGCGTCCGGGTCCGGGGTCGGCAAATTGGCAAAGGCGGCAAAACGATCCGGGCGTTCGTCGACGATTTCTTTCAAACGGTCATTCGCGGACCGGGTGATCTCTGCCGCGCTGGACGGATCAAGCCGCTGGGTTGAGGGGGCGCCATGGGACAGCACCTGAATGTCGATGCCGGCTGAATCCATCTCGGCAATGCGCTCGTCATAAAGGTCTTCGAGCTTCGGGCGCAGTTTTCCGGCCCCACCGGCCTTGTCAGCTTCTGCATATTGAGCGACCAGGTTTGGATCCCAGTAATGCTCTTCGATTGCGATGATCTGTTCACCCGAAGACGTCGCCATGAAAATACCCCTCCCGAAAGATGTGTCCCAAAACCGGGATCGTAGCGATCAGCCGTCCATTTGCGAATGCTAAGTTGACGGTCGAACCGGTTGAAAATCGTCGATATCAGTTGTCCGGACAACCCTGGAGCCGGACTTATCTTCGCTACCACCCTCCAGAAATGTTTCCTATAGTGGAATTCGGTGCGCACGCTCAACGACAAGCGGCGGCGGCCATAGATCGTTCGAATACCAGGAACGACCATCAGGACCGGGAGAAGAACACCATGATTATTGAACGGGACGTACCCATCAAAATGGACGACGGCGTCATCTTGCGCGCTGACGTCTACCGCCCCGATACGAAGGCGAAAGTGCCGATCGTTATGGCCGGCGGCCCTTACGGTAAGGGTGTGAAGTATCAGGAACACTACAAGCCGCTTTGGGAATCACTCCTCAAGATGCACCCGGATATTCTGCCCGGGTCGGAGCATCGCTGGCTGACCTGGGAAACGGTCGATCCGGAAATCTGGGTCCCCTGGGGCTATGCCTGTGTGCGGCTCGACTCACGTGGCGCCGGTCGCTCGCCGGGCTATCTGGATATTTTCTCGCCCCGCGAGACCCAGGACTACGCCAACGCGATCGAATGGGCCGGCGAACAAAGCTGGTCAAACGGCAAGGTCGGCCTCAATGGCGTCTCCTACTACGCCATCAACCAGTGGCAGGTCGCTGCGCTCCAGCCCAAGCATCTCTCGGCCATGATCCCGTGGGAAGGTGCTGCTGATCAGTACCGGGACTGGGCCCGCCATGGCGGTATCCTGTCGAACAAATTCATGGAGATCTGGTATCCGCGCCAGGTGGAGAACGTGCAGCACGGCAACGCCAAGGGGCCGATTGATCGCTGGATGGGCGAAAGCGCCACCGGTCCGGCCAAGCTTTCCGCACGTGAATTGAAAGAAAACCGCGCCGATACCCTGGAGAACTTCCGCATCCGGGAAATGGATGACGACTGGTACGAATCCCGTTCGCCAAACTGGGACAACGTCAAAGTGCCGTTCCTCAGTCCGGCCAGTTGGGCCGGATTTGGTCTGCATCCGCGGGGCAATTTCGAAGCCTTCACCCAGGCCGCCTCGAAAGAGAAATGGCTCGAAGGTCATCCGGGTCGCCACGAGGAATGGTTCTATCTCGAATACGGGATGGAGTTGCAGAAGCGCTTCTTCGACTACTACCTCAAGGGTGAGAAGAACGGCTGGAACAAGGAGCCCCGCGTCTGGGTCAATTTGCGCCGTCCGTTCACCGATGATGTGGAACTCCGCAAGGAGAGCGAATGGCCCCTCAAAGGCACGAAATGGACCAAGCTGTTCCTCGATGCCGGTGGCAAGGGCAAGCTCGACTGGAAGGCCCCCAAGGTTAAGCGCGCGAAAGAGTTCCGCGCCTTGACCCGCGGTGTCACCTGGAGATCTCCGCCGCTGGAACGCGAAACGGAGATCACGGGCCCCATGGTCGCCAAGCTCTACGTTTCCTCGTCTACGGAAGACTGCGATCTGTTTATTACGATGCAGGCCTTCTCCGACAAGGGTCGCGAGGTGCATTTCCAGGGAACTGTCGACCCCAAGACACCGCTGGCACAGGGCTGGCTGCGGGTTTCGCATCGCAAACTCGACGAAGAGAAATCCGAACCCTGGCGCCCCTATCACACCCATGATGACAAGCAGATGATCATCCCGGGTGAGATCTATGAGGTGGACGTCGAAATCTGGCCTCAGTGCGTCGTGTTGCCGAAAGGCTTCCAGATTGCCCTGAACATCGCCGGACAGGATTTCGACCGGCCGGGACCGGCCGTCGATGCCTACGTGCCTTCACGCGGGTCCGGGGTGTTCCTGCATGATCATCCGACCGATCGGCCGAAGGAAATCTTCGGTGGCAAGACGACCCTGCATTCGGGACCCAAGCATCAGGCTCATCTCCTGCTGCCGATCATCCCGAAAAACCGCAAGTCCATATAGCGGGCCAATACGACCAGGAATGAAGAGGCGGCCGCCATCAACGCGGCCGCCTCATTTTCCGAGATTAGGATCAAGGTCGACGAGGACTGGGTCGACGTCTGATTGCTAAGACTGTTTTGCCGTCCGCCATGCCGCAAACCCGATCAGGATTGCCGCCAGACACACAACAGACATCGCGTAGAAAGCGTTTCCCGCCAGGGCCGCATACAACGCACCTGCCGACAGAAATGCGATCCCCATCACAACCCCTGAGACCGAAGCGTAAAGGCCCTGCGCTGAAGCCTTGAGCCCGTCAGGGGCCCGTGCAGCGATAAAATGCATGGTCGCGAGATAGGTGGCCCCGAAGGTTGCAGCATGAAGGATCTGGGCGACGATCAAACCCGGGAGCGCGGTGGTTTCCGCTAGGATGATCCAGCGCACAAACCCGGCACCGGCGCCGATCGCAAGCAAGCCGAAGGGCCCGAGACGGCGCACGGCCGATCCACTGAATGCGAACAGAATAATCTCCGCCACCACACTGCCGGCCCAGAGGAGCGCAATCAGAGTTCCCGACAACCCCGCCGCGCGCCAGTGGATCACCGAAAACCCGTTCAGCACCGCGTGGCTCGCCTGCACGCCGCTTGCGGCCAGCACAAACAGCAAAAAGGCCCGGTCACGCAGAAGGTCGGCAAATCCTCCAACCCGTTTTCCGTGGGCCGGTGGAGATTGCTCGCGCAGCAGCAAGGTGGTGAGAAAGACCAGCAG
>JABJKO010000050.1 GCA_018660305.1 Rhodospirillaceae bacterium | reverse complement strand
CCCGCAAGCTCGTCTGGCGTGATCAGCCCGGCCATCACGGTTTGATCAATGGCGTCCCGCACTAGGAACGGCCGTTTGTTCCAGTAGTGCGCGTAGAAATCCGCGATCGGCGGCAGGGCGTCGAGCGTGGCAAGAGAAGAGGACATCACACGATCCGATGTTGTGAACGTTGCGCTCGTTATGACATGGACGCGCACCAGCCGGCTTGTTGAATTAGCTTCTATCCCTGTCGCAGCAGGAAGATCGCCTGTTCGCCGAGCAAATTCTCCATGTGACCGGCCGACCGGATTACCCGGGCTTTGCCGTCGCGGCCCACCGACAGGCCTTTTTCGATGGTCAGCCCCAGGGCGTTGGACAGCCAGACAAAATCCAGGATGGTGCAGAGATGAATGTCCGGGCTGTCGTACCAGCCATAGACCGACCCGCTTCTGACCGGCGCGCGGCCTCGCACGAGGAGGGACAGCCGGGTCCGCCAGTGCCCGAAATTATTGAAGGACACTACCGCATGACGGCCGATGCGCACGAGATCCTCCAGGACCAGCCTGGGTTGATGGGTCGCCTGCAGCGTCTGGCCCAGCACCACATAGTCGAACGCATTGGCCGGATAGTTGGCGAGATCGGTATCGGCATCCCCCTGGATGACGGACAGGCCATGGGACACGCAGGCATTCACGCCTTCCTGGCTGATTTCGATTCCGCGCCCATCCACATTCTTTTCCCGGGCAAGATAGTCCAGCAGGGCGCCGTCGCCACAGCCGATATCGAGAACCCGGCTTTCCGGTTCGATCATATCGGCAATGAGCTGGAGATCGAGGCGCAGGTTGGCGGCCAGGGTCGGCGCCATCGCGTCCTCTTTCGGAATGTTATCCTGATCGAGCGGCATCACAGCAGACCCCGGTGCCGCGCGGCGCCGTCGATAAATCCCGACAGTGTCTTGTGGAGCTCCGGTTCATCCAACAGGAATGCGTCGTGGCCTTTGTCGGTCTGAATTTCGATAAAGCTCACATTGGCGGCAACGGCGTTTAAGGCGTGAACAACCGTCCGGCTCTCCGACGTCGGGTACAGCCAGTCGCTGGAAAGCGAGACCACGCAATAACGTACTTTGGTGTCGCGAAACGCGTCGGCCAGCACATCGTCATGTTCACCGGCCATATCGAAATAATCCATCGCCCGCGTGATATAGAGATAGGCGTTGGGATCGAACCGGTCGACAAATGAGCTGCCCTGGTGGCGCAGGTATGATTCCACTTCGAAGTCGGCGTCAAAGCCATAGGTGACGGCTTCGCGTTCCTGCAGCCGGCGGCCGAACTTGCGATGCAGGGCTGCTTCCGACAGATAGGTTATATGGGCTTCCATGCGCGCTACCGCGAGACCGCGATGGGGCCGCTTGCCCTCGGCCAGGTACTCACCCTGACACCAGTCCGGATCGGCCATGATCGCCTGCCGACCCACCTCATGGAAGGCGATGTTCTGAGCCGAATGGCGCGGTGCCCCGGCGATGGGGATGGCGGAGAAGACACGGTCGCCGAATTTCGATGCCCATTCGAGAACCTGCATGGCGCCCATGGACCCGCCGATGACACTGAACAGCTGGTCGATGCCCAGGCTGTCGATGAGCATGGCCTGGGCGCGCACCATGTCGCCGATGGTGATGACCGGAAAGCTGAGGCCATAGGGCTTGCCGGTTTCAGGACTGACGGACGCCGGCCCGGTTGTCCCGAGACAACCGCCGAGGACATTTGTACAGATGACGAAAAAACGTTCGGTATCGATGACCTTGCCCGGTCCCACCATGATATTCCACCAGCCGGGCTTGCCGGTGACGGGATTACGGTCGGCGGCGAACTGATCGCCGGTCAGCGCGTGGCAGATGAGGATCGCGTTGGATTTGTCCGAATTGAGCGTTCCATAGGCCTGGTAGGCGACGGTAAACGGTCCCAGGGCCGCGCCACAATCGAGCTCAAGCGGCTGTGCCCCGCCCAGCGTGACCTGTTGGCCGGGCAGGGAGCCGTTCGCAATGTCGCTCAGGGACAGACTCGACGTCATTAAATTCGATCCGGAAGGCCGCAGGATTGGCTAAAACACCATGATAGCTAGGTCCAAAATGCCATTATATCAATGTTTTCTTTCCTTTTGGTCCTTACCGCTACCTTGTATAACCGCGTCCCGAGAGCCTTACCCGTCCGCGAGTAGCTATTATGAGCGAAAACAATTCCGATCTTTCGAATCTCCGCGACGAGATCGACCAGATAGATGATGCGCTGCACGATTTGCTGATGCGGCGGGCGGATGTGGTCGACCAGGTGAAAGACGCGAAAGCGGATTCCGGTGGCGCCATTTTCCGACCCGGTCGCGAGGCCGAAATACTGCGCCGTCTGGCCGACAGGCATAGCGGCACCTTGCCCCGTGATGTGATCATCCGCATGTGGCGCGAGCTGGTTTCCGCCTTTGTCAGTCTTCAGGGACCTTTCTCGGTTTCCGTTTGGGATACCGGCGACGTGGGGTGCTGGGATCTTGCCCGCGATCATTTTGGCACGCGATCGGAAATGACCCGTCTCAAATCGACGCGCGGTGTCCTTCATGCGGTCGCCGAGGGAACCGCGACGGCCGGCGTGCTGCCGTTTCCACAGGAAGGGGAAGCCGATCCCTGGTGGCCGGCCCTTGATGTGACAACGGACAAGCGATTGCAGATTTGCGCCCGGCTGCCCTTTGGGTCCATCGGTAATGGCAAGGGCGTACGCTCAGGAGCCCTGGTCGTGACGGCGAACGATCCTGAACCGAGTGGTGATGATCACAGTTTTATTCTGATCGAACAGGAAGAAAGCGCGAGCCGCGGCGGTCTGGCCACGGCGTTCGGTGATGCCGGGTTCGACATGAAATTTATCGCCGGCGGTTCGAGCTCCGATGCCTTGATGTTGCTGGCCGAGATCAACGGGTTTGTCACGCCGGATGATAAGCGGCTGGCCGCCTGTCTGGAGAATGCACCGGGCGTCCGGTCGGCCCATGTGGTCGGGGCCTATGCGGTCCCGTTGGGCACCACGGAAATTGTCGGGGACACAAATTCATGACGAGTCCCGAACCGCGGCCCGGGATTCTCGACATAAAGCCCTATGTGCCCGGCAAGTCGACGGTGGATGGGCGGGCCGTGGAAATGAAGCTGTCGGCCAATGAAAGTGCGCTGGGGCCAAGCCCCCGGGCTATTCTTGCCGCCGAACAGGCCGCACAATCCATGCATCGTTATCCCGATGGCGGGGCCACCCTGTTGCGGGAGGCCATTTCAGCCCGCCACGGGCTGGCGGAAGACCGGATCGTGTGTGGCGCCGGATCCGATGAGCTGCTGTATAATCTGGCCCGTGGATATGCGGGTCCCGGTGACGAGGTGCTCTATAGCGAGCATGGCTTCAATATCTACCCCATCGCCGCGCTCAGCGTCGGGGCAACGCCGGTCACGGCGCCCGAAACCAACCTGACGGTGGATGTGGATTCTCTTCTGTCCCGTGTCAGCGACAGGACGCGCATCGTCTTCGTGGCCAACCCCAATAACCCGACGGGATCCTATATATCCGCCGATGAAATGGCGCGGTTGAGACAAGGGCTGCCGGATAATGTTCTTCTGGTCATCGATTCCGCCTATGCCGAATACGTCACGACGAACGATTATTCGCCGGGGATGGATCTGGTGGATGCCGGCGACAATACGGTGATGACGCGGACATTTTCCAAGATCCATGGGCTCGCGGCCCTCAGGATAGGGTGGAGTTATTGTCCGCTGCAAATCGCCGACGTGCTCAACCGCATTCGCGGTCCCTTCAATCTGAGCACCGCGGCGCAGGCCGCGGGCAAGGCGGCGCTGGAAGATACGGATCATGTGGCGGCGTCGCGCGACCACAACAGTGTCTGGCTGCCCTGGTTCAGTGATCAGCTGTTAGCGCTGGGCCTGACAGTCTTTCCCAGCGCGGGAAATTTTGTTCTGGTCCGGTTTCCCGCGGAAGGCGGAAAAACCGCCTCCCATGCCATGGATTTCTTCTCCCGGCACGGTGTCATCCCCCGGGAAACCACTGGATACGGCCTGCCCGACTGCCTGCGGTTCACCATCGGCCGGGAGGACGAGATGCGGGCGGCGGCCAGACTGGCAACAGAATTTATGGCCGGGCCATAACGGAGCTATCGATCAGACCATGACGGAAAAGCCTCTCTTTAATCGCATTGCCCTGATCGGTGTCGGGCTGATCGGCTCGTCCCTGGCGCGTGTCATCAGACGCGACGGGCTTGCGGCCCATGTCGTTGGCTGCGCGCGCTCGGAGGCGACCCGCCAGACCGTGCTGGACCTGAAACTGGCGGATTCCGTCACCGATGATCCCGCCAAGGCCGCCAGTGGTGCCGATCTGGTGATCATCTGTACGCCGGTCGGCGCCTATGGCGCGATCGCAGAACGAATTGGCCCCGTGCTGGCGCCCGGCGCCATCGTTTCGGATGTAGGCTCGGTCAAGCGTACGGTGATCGATGCCATCGCGCCGCATCTTCCCGACGGCGTCCACCTCGTCCCCGGTCATCCTATCGCCGGGACCGAAAATTCCGGACCCGATGCGGGCTTCGACACTTTGTTCGAGAACCGCTGGGTCATCCTGACGCCACCGGAAGGCACGGATCAGGGTGCCATCGACCGGGTGGCGGCTCTGTGGCGCCAGACCGGCAGCAATATTGAAATCATGGATGCCGATCATCATGACCAGGTGCTGGCGATCACATCCCATGTCCCGCATTTGATCGCCTATACCATCGTCGGCACGGCAACGGATCTGGAAGACGTTCTTAAATCCGAAGTCATGAAATTCGCCGCCAGCGGCTTTCGGGATTTCACGCGCATTGCCGCGTCCGATCCGGTCATGTGGCGCGATATTTTTCTCAATAACCGGGATGCGGTCCTGGAAATGCTGGGGCGGTTGACGGAAGACCTCACCGGTTTGCAGCGCGCCATCCGGGATGGCGATGGCGACAAACTGCAGGATATCTTCACCCGGACCCGGGAAATCCGGCGCGGCGTGGTCGATGCCGGTCAGCATATCCCGCCGCGCCCGCCGGGCTGGCCAGAATCGGATTCCGTCGACGACTGAGACCCGCCCGCGCGGCGGCGATCAGTGCCAGCGAATTTTCGGCAGTCTCAGCAGTTTGACCGGCCCCACGTACAGCCAGCCCTCCTGGAGGGACAGGGGGACTTCGATTTGCGGGCGTCCGCCACCTCGCGGTGTCCGGGAAAGCGCACCCAGGGCAAACTTGGCGACCATGGCGGCCCCCGGCTTGATTAAATTGGCGGTTACCAGCGTGTCGGCGGTTTCATTATATCCCGAAATCTTCCCGGTCAGGGCGCCGACCGGCTGCAGGGAAGAATCAAGCGCCATGGTCCCGCCGGCCTGCACGATCAGCGACGCCCAGCCCAGTTCGAGATGTCCGATTTCCATGGTGCCGCCGCTTTTTTGCCAGACGGACAGGGCGTCGGCGGGTCTGCCCGGCGGTATCCGGCCCATGATCGTGCCGCGCAGAACCAGTTTTCCGATCGTCCTGCCGAGGGGCGCGACTGTTCCCTTGGGAAGAGTCAGACCAAATATATTCCCGTTGAGCCGGACCGATGGGATCAGATGAGGTTTTGCGGGCGAGGTGCTTTGTGTGGCGGGCGTGGTGTCGATAACAGCCCGCACGCGATTAATCAGAAGGGCCTGTTCCGGCCTGGTTCCGAGCGTCGCACCATCCAGCAACAGCGAAAGCCGTTGCAGGGCGCCGTTCGGGCCGAACTGAAGCCGACCCTGGCCCTTCGCCAAAGTTACATTTGTTTTGGTCAATTTCCGATGGGTGCCCAGCGCGATGTCATGGGATCCTGTGACCTCGAAACCCAAATCACCTGGTCGCCAGGGTTCCCAGGTTAGGACGATGGCGGGGCCGGACCATTGAAATCCCGGATCCCCTGTCTGCCGGGCCAGTTCGGGGGAGTCGATGGCGGCCCGCCAGCTAAGAGGGTATCCGCCCAATTCCACGGAGCCGTGCTTGACCATCCAGCCGTCTGCCCGGCGTTCATCCGCCCAGCGCGCGATACCGCGCTCCAGCTGGTCCGCGAGGATATACCAGGCGGCGGCGTGAAAAGCCGCCAGGCCACACAGGATATAGATCGTCAGGCGGAAGGAACGGCGGATCTTTAACTGGGATTTGATGGCGGGTGACCTCATGCTGTCTTTATAGGCGGGTCCCTTTGGCCGGTCGAGAATTACACCGGGGACGGGGTTGCACAGGCCCGCCCGACCGGTACACTCGCGGGACACGAGCTGAGCTTTCATGACAGATATCGAATCCGATGGGCTTTCCCCCGGCTGGAAAGCAATAGCCTCCGCGCTGTTCATCTTTTTCTGGGCGAGCGGGTTTATCGCGGCGAAGTTCGGCCTGCCCTATGCGGAGCCGTTCACCTTTCTCACCCTTCGTTTCCTTGTCGCCCTTCTCATTCTCATCCCGCTTTCGATGATTTGGCGGGCCACATGGCCAAGACCGCCACGCACTTTCGGCCACGTGGTGGTCGCGGGCCTGATGGTGGGGACGGCCTATCTGATCGGCGTCTTTTATGCTGTCTATTTGGGAATCTCGACCGGTGTCATCGCCTTAATTGTCGGTTTGCAGCCCCTTATCACAGGATCGCTTGCCGCTCCGGTTCTGGGTGAGCACGTATCGACCAAACAGTGGGTCGGGTTGGCCCTCGGGTTTATCGGTCTCGGCCTCGTGGTGGCCGAGAAGGTGAATTTTGCCTCCGGCGAGGCATGGGGGGCGGCGTTGGGTTTGCTGGCGCTGATCGGCATTACTCTGGGGACGCTCTATCAGAAAAAATTCTGCAGCGGGGTCGACATCAGGGCATCCGTCACCATACAAAACGCCGTCTCTCTTGTGGTTATCGCCCCCCTCGCTTTCACCTTCGAGACCATGGAGGTCCAGTGGACCGGCGAGTTCTATTTTGCGCTGCTGTGGTCCGCGATCGGCCTTTCGGTCATCGCGATCGCGCTTTATTACTTTTTGGTGAGACGGGGCGCGGCGGCCGAGGTAAGCAGCCTGATCTATCTCAGCCCGCCGACCACCGCCCTGATGGGTTGGTTGATGTTCGATGAGACTTTCGCGGCTCTGGCGCTTGCCGGTATGGCAATTGCGGTGGCGGGTGTGGCCTTGGCAAATCGATGACTTTTTATAGAATTGCCAGGCCAGCCCGCTCCCCCTCCCGGCCACCCCCCAAGCAATTCGGCGATAGTATCCTCAGGGTGGCCGGGAGGGGGAGCGGGCAGGAACCGAGTGAATGAACCAACGAACGGAGATAATCGTCGAAGAACCAGGCGATGTCTGGTTCTTTGCCTATGGGTCGCTGATGTGGGATCCCGGTTTCGTGCCCGCCGAAATTCGGCCTGCCCTGTTACGCGGTTGGCATCGACGGTTTTGCGTTGCGTCAGTGATCTATCGCGGCACGCCGGCGGAACCGGGTCTTTCATTGGGGCTGGATCGTGGCGGATCCTGCCGCGGGCGGGCCCTGAGAATTGCCGCGGCGGATCGCGAGGCGGTTTTCGCTTATCTGGCGGAGCGCGAAATGCCGGAAGAAATCTATAGCTGCCGCAAGATCCGACTGGAAATGAACATTGGTCCGGCCACGGCCTACACGTTGGTGGTCAATCGCGATCATGACCTCTATGTCGGGGCGCTGGATCATGAGGCCATGGCGGCCCGCATTGCCCGTTGCGCGGGACAGCGCGGTCCCAACCGGGACTATCTTGAACAGACCGTTCGTCATCTGGATGATCTTGGAATTTCAGACGGGTTATTGCACCGGCTGCTTGACAGGGTAACGATTCTCGCGTCACGTCAGGCCTAGGAAACACAACAGAAAAGGGAGCGGGGAATGAAACTCATCAGCTTCAATCATGACGGCAAGAACGGCTTTGGCGCGGTCATCGATGGCGGGATTCTGGACCTCAGTGGCGCGCTTTATCAGGAAACGCATTTTTCCGGTCTGCGCGATGTTTTTGCGGCCGGCCCCGCCGCATTGACCGAATTGCAACGCTTCGTCGATGGCGGGTCACCGACCCTGGGCATGAGCGATGTGACCGTGCGCATGCCCATCTACAATCCCAGCAAGATTTTCTGTGTCGGGCGGAATTACTATGCCTATCACGAGGTCAAGGAAGACGGGCGCCCCGAATGGCCCAGCATCTTTCCCCGTTTCCGCGATTCCTTTTCGGCCCATGATCAAGCCATCATCCGGGGCAAGGACGATGGTGACCAGCTGGATTACGAAGGGGAGCTGGTTGTGGTCATCGGCAAGCAGGGCCGACACGTCTCGGAGGCCGATGCCATGTCCCATGTGGGTGGCTACACCATCGCCAATGAAGGCAGCGTCCGCAACTGGATCGGTCGCGGCACCCAGAACTGTCCGGTCAAGAATCAGTGGCGGTCGGGCTCCATGGGACCCGTCATCGCCACCGCCGACGAGATCGCCGATCCCATGAAGCTGTCCATCAAGACAAGGGTGAATGGCGAAACCCGCCAGGACGGGGGGACCGATATGATGATTTTCGACATTCCGTTCGTGATTTCCTTTATCTCCCGCTTTACCCAGCTCGAGCCTGGCGATCTTATCTGTACGGGTAGCCCCGGCGGATCGGCCATCGAATTCGATCCGCCCCGATATCTCAAGCCCGGCGATCTCCTGGAGGTGGAAATCGAGGGTGTGGGCACTTTGCAAAACCCCATCGAGGCGGAATAAGGCGGCCGCTCACGGTTCGATCAACAGTTGGTCGTGGACGTACCCGGCCAACGGCAAAGTGAAGAAGACTAGGTGCCCTTGAGCCAGGCCAGGGCCTCCACCCGTGTTTGATGGATTTCGAGCGGGATGGGTAGATCGATGACCTGTGAGGTGGCCTGGAGGAACCTGAGGGCGATGGCTTCCGTTTCCCCTGGCGCGACAAAAGCGGTTTTGCCGCCGGGGCGATGCTGGGACCGTTCCTTCGCGGCCAAGGCAACACGCTTATAGTCATTGGTTATGAGTTGAAAAAAGCCGGCCCGGCTATAATCCCATATGGCATGGGGTGGTGCGCCCGCGACATATTGCTGGTCCATTGCCGCGATGATTTCATCGGCCGTCACCTCGCCGCGTACATCGAAAATCGAGGCGCCTGCATCTGAATCCACGCTGATCTCGATAGTACCCATAGGCTTTGTTCCCAACGTCGTAATTTTTCAGGTTGTACGCCGGTCAGAAATACTCCCGGTTAAATTTATGGCATTTTGACGATGCGGTCACCTGGGTGATCTGTAATTCTGCCGATCATGCCGGTCATGCCGATGAAGTCGCGCACTATCGGCGATGCAGGGCCAGTGTCTGGCCGGTAATCAGGTCGGACTCCGAACTCGCGAAAAACACAAAAGGCGGGGTCGTCGCTTCCGGTTCGATTGTCCCGCCGCGGGTCAGGGATCCGGACGGCTCGTTGGCGTGCCGTTGGCGATAGGCGATCAGCTCATCGGTCATGCGAGTCCTTGCCACCGGTGAGATACAATTGACCTGTATATTGTACGGTGCGAGCTCATTGGCGGCATTGAGTGTAAAGGCGATGATCCCGCCCTTGGCCGCCGCATAATCCGACACTCCGGAGGAGCCCCGCAGTGCCGACGGAGCCGCCACATTGATGATCTTGCCGCCGCTACCGCGCTTCATTATTGGAATGACGGCCTGGGTGCAGTTGAACGTCCCTTTGAGGTGCACCGCGATGGTCCGGTCCCATTGTTCCTCGCTGATGTCCTCCAGGGGTGTCATGCGGATCACACCGGCATTATTGACCAGAATATCCGTGCGTCCCCAGCGGTCAGCGACGGCGGCGATAAAATTGTCGATTTCCGCTCTGTGAGACACGTCGGCGATGGATGCGATGGCTCGCCGCTCCAACGCCTCAATCTCGGCCTTCACATTGTCCAGAGCTTCCTGATCCTGCGCGCCGGTAATGGCGACATCGGCGCCTTCCGCGGCAAAGGCCAGGGCTACTGCCCGCCCGATCCCCCGGCTGCCGCCGGTGACAATCGCGACCTTTCCGTCCAGTCGGCCCATGATTTTCCTTGTCGGGCGGGGTGGCTATTCTACCCGCATTTTGAATGCCCGCAGGCGGTGCAGAGATCGCAGCCTTCCTGGCGGATGATGGCGGCCTCGCCGCATTTGGGACATTGCGCCGGGATCATCTGGTGGGCGTGTCCGGTATCGCCGTCGGACGACGCGCCGGCGGCCGCCGCGATCGCCATCTGGGCGATTTCCTTGCCGCTCTCCTGGCCCCGGTGGGGCAGGAAACCGATATCGATCATATGGCGCTCGATGACGCCGCCGATGGCCGCCAGTAAGGACGGCACATACTTGCCTTCGACCCATTGACCGCCCCGTGGATCGAACACGGCCTTGAGTTCTTCCACAACGAAGGAGACATCGCCGCCGCGCCGGAATACGGCGCTGATCATCCGGGTCAGCGCCACGGTCCAGGCGTAATGCTCCATGTTCTTGGAGTTGATAAACACCTCGAACGGGCGCCGCCGTCCATCCTGGATGATGTCATTGAGGGTGATGTAGATGGCGTGATCGGAATCCGGCCAGGTGATTTTATACGTGTTGCCCGGCAGTTCCTCTGGCCGGTTGAGCGGCTGCGTCATATAGACCACGCCGCCGGAATCGTACCCGTCCGCCGGTCGCGGCTGCGGTGCTTCCAGCGGCAGTTCTGCCTGACTATCCATACTGGTGGCGGCGTCGTTCTTGGTCTCCAGCACCGCGCCCGTCACATCGTTGGGACGATAGGTGGTGCAGCCCTTGCAGCCCAGCGCGTAGGCCTGAACGTAGACGTCCTTGAAGGCCTCGAATGACAGGGCCTCGGGGCAGTTGATGGTCTTGGAGATGGAGCTGTCGATGTGCTTCTGCACGGCGGCCTGCATCACCAGATGGTCGCGTGGCGTCAGCGACTGGGCATCCACAAAATAATCCGGCAGCGGCGTGTTTTCGCCATAGGTCCGGCGGAACAGCCGCCAGGCATAGTCGGAAATCTCTTCCGCCGCGCGGCTGCCGTCCGGCATCAGTACGTTGCGCGTATAGCTATAGGCGAAGACCGGCTCTATCCCGGACGTTACATTGTCGGCGAACAGCGAGATCGTCCCGGTGGGCGCGATGGACGTCAGGAGAGCGTTGCGAATGCCGTTGGTTCGGATGGCGTCTCTGACATCTTCGTCCAGTGTCTCCACATGGGCGCCGGTTAAAAATTTGTCCGCATCGTAAAGTGGAAACGCACCTTTTTCCGCGGCGAGGGCGGTCGATGCCAGATAGGCGTGACGCTCGATGGCGGCGGTCCATTCCCCGGCCAGTGCGACAGCCCGATCGGAGCCATAGCGGGCCCGGCACATGATCAGCGCATCGGCAAACCCTGTGACGCCGAGACCGATGCGGCGCTTTGCAATGGCTTCCGCGCTCTGTGCCTCCAGAGGGAAACGCGAGACATCGACCACATTGTCCATCATGCGCACCGCGACCGGCACAAGATCGGCCAGCGCCTCGAGATCCAGATGCGCGGCCTCGGTGAAGGGTTCGCGTACCAGGGCAGCCAGATTGATCGAGCCCAGCAGACAGGCGCCATAGGGCGGCAGGGGCTGTTCACCGCACGGGTTGGTCGCGGCGATTTTCTCGCAATAGGCGAGATTGTTCTGCTGATTGATGCGGTCGATAAAAATAACGCCCGGTTCGGCATAGGCGTAGGTCGCCCGCATGATCTTGTCCCACAGATCGCGGGCCTGAACCGTGCGGAAGGTCTGGCCATCGAAGATCAGTTCCCAGGGGCGGTTTTCCTGTACGGCGCTCATGAAGGTGTCGGTAATCAGCACCGACAGATTGAACATGCGTAGCCGCCCGGGCTCCTGCTTGGCGTCGATAAAGGCCTCGATGTCGGGATGATCGCAGCGCAGGGTCGCCATCATGGCGCCGCGCCGCGAGCCCGCACTCATGATGGTGCGGCACATGGCATCCCACACATCCATGAACGAAAGTGGCCCCGACGCATCGGCGCCGACACCGCGCACCAGCGCACCCTTCGGTCTGAGGGTTGAAAAATCATAGCCGATGCCGCCACCCTGCTGCAGGGTGAGGGCAGCTTCCTTGAGATGTTCGAAGATGCCGGTCATGTCGTCGGGCACGGTGCCCATGACAAAACAGTTGAACAGGGTGACATTGCGGGCAGTGCCGGCACCGGCGACGATACGGCCCGCCGGCAGGAATTTGAAATCCTCCAGCGCTTCGTAGAAACGATTTTCCCAGGCGGCCGGATCGGATTCTGGCTCGGCCAGCGCGCGGGCGACCCGGCGCCACGTGTCCTCGATGGTCTTGTCCAGGACCTCGCCACCGGGTTTCTTGAACCGGTATTTCATATCCCAGATCTGCTGGGAAATCGTGGCAACCGTGGTCATTTTCTACCCTTCTTCAGGCGGCACCTAAACGGTGCTTTGGTACCAACCAGTATACATGACCGTTGGAGAAATTTCAATGTTCTTGTTCTGTTCGAATCGTCTTATGTGGCGCCGAACATTTCAGTAATTCGCCAGAAATCCCCAGCTCTATCCTGATATAGATTGCTGAAAATAAATGACAATTCGATTTATCCACAGGATGTGGAAAGTTTCATTCGGGGGCCGCTTTGGCAGGGATTGCGGCATCGGATTGCCCGACCAGCTCTTTCTGGGCTGTCTCGATGTCGGATTCCAGCCGGGCCATGAAGTCGCCGCGTTTTATGCCCGGCGGGATAGCGTCGAGAAAGCGCAGCGTAATGGTGCCGGGTTTTCTCAGGATACTGCGCCGGGCCCAGAACAGGCCCGAATTCAACGCCACCGGGACAACGGGCACGCCAAGATCCTTATAGAGGGCCGCTACGCCGCTTTGATAGGTCTTGATCTCGCCCGGTTCGGTGCGCGTTCCCTCGGGGAAGACCACGATGGAGCGGCCGTTTTCGATGGCCGCGCGGGCGTCGCGCAGCATGGCGCGCAGGGCCGCGGCGCCGCCGGAACGGTCAATGCCAATGGTGCCGTATTTCTTCGCGTACCATCCGTAAAACGGAATCAAGTGCAGCTCTTTCTTCAGGATAATGGCGGGGTTGCCGAGAATGAGGGGGAAGATCATGGTGTCCCACGCCGATTGATGCTTCGACGCGAAAATGACCGGTTGGGACGGCAGTGTCTCGGTACCTTCGATGCGGTAGGTGAGTCCGTTGAGGACGCGCAACAGCCAGAAATTTGTCCGGCTCCATATGCGGGAAAGGAAGGAGATTGCCCAGAACGGCAGAATAAGGGTAGGCAGGGCTAATAGGGCGAGACAGCCCGCGCAAAGATAAAAGAAGATTTGAAAAATAAGCGATCGAATATAAATCATGGCCGTTTGCCCCAACTCAGAAGACCGTCCCCGCTGACACCGAGGCGGGCGAGCACGTATTTGTTAAACTCACTGGAGAGCAGCGCCGCCGTACCCGGCCATAGCCACCATTGGTCGCGTTTGAACTGTGGTGGATAAACCGGGTGGGGCAGGATGGTCAAATCCGGCAGGGCGCGGCGGAATTCAACGAGGCTCCGCGGCATATGATAGCTGGCGGTGACCAGACGGATGGATTTGAATCCCTTTGCGCCGACCCAGATGGCGGTTTCCCGGGCATTGCCGGCGGTATCGTCCGCCTGATATCCAACGGAAATGCAACAGGCGAGCTCATCCGGCTTGCGCTGGGCAACCCGCAGCAGGGTCGACACGTCCACGTTGCGCGCGACCCCGGAGACGAAGAGTTGTTGGGCGAGCCCTTCCTCCAGCAGCTGAAGCCCGGTATCCAGCCGTCCCGTCCCCCCCGTCAGAACCACAATGGCATCGGTCTTTTCCAGGACCGTTTTGCCGCCACTGGGGACCTGAGCCACAAACCAGATCAAGCCGGCAAACCACACCAGCATCACTGTCAAAAACAGGATTGCCATATATAGGATTAGCCGGCGGGCCCGGCCGCGGACGGAGCGGGATTGACGGCCCATTATGGCATACGCCCGATGGTTCGGAGCACGGTTATCCGGGCTGTCGCGACGCTGATAATTGCCGCTGCTATGGCGACGCCGCCGAGCGCCATCCATTGCCAGATAGCCAGGGTCACCGGCGGCAGAAGTCCTGCTTCAACTTTTGCGGCAAGGGATCCGAGAATGAGCAGGGTGCCCACCGCCAGCACGACGCCGGTTGCGCCTCCCTTTAGCCCGAGCCAAAGGGCATTGAGCTGGAACTGGCGTGCGACAAAATCGTCTCTGGCGCCGATCAGATGCAGGAGTTCTATGACATCGTGATGGATGGCAAGCCCCGTCCTGGTGGCGAAGACGACGGTGGCGATGGCCGCCAGGCTGATGACGATCAGAATGGCGAACCCGATCGCTTCGATGGCCCGGGCAAGCGCGATGAGGCGATCGAGCCACTGGCCATGGTCATCGAGTGAAGCGCCGGGCACAGTCTCGGCGAGCTGTGCCGCCAATGTACCCAAATCGACGGCAATATTGGATGTCTCGGGTTCGACGGAGACATCGATCAGGCGGGGGATCGGCAGGCCGATAGATTCCGACAGGGCGTTACGCCCCAGCCATGGCTCCAGCAGCGCGGCAGTTCTATCCGCCGAAACAGCGTTCGCCGATTTCACGCCCGGTGTCGCACGGAGCAGGACAAGCGCCGAGTTGACGCGCGCCTCCATGGTCCTGGCGTCGGTCGTTTCGGTGGGAACAATCTGAACCGTGACCGATCCGGTCAGGCTCCGGCGCCACTGATCGCCGGCCGCGGACAGCACCATGACCGCGGCCAGTGCCATGGCCGCGAGCCACACCATGAAGGCGATGAGCCATGGCAGGAACCGGCTGGATGCATCCCGCGCAAGGGGTAGGACGGGGTCGGTATTGATCATGGGGGATGACCCATGCCGTGCGGTTCCGCTGGCAGGTCTGGCACGTTGGCCGGAGCCTGCGTGACCCCTGCACCCGGTCGAAGAATCTCGAGCTCCCCGTTCACCAGATGGAGCCGTGGATGGGCAAAGGCCGATACCAGGGACTGGCTGTGTGTCGCCACTACCACGGTGGTACCGATTTTATTGAGTTCCGACAGGAGATGCATCAGCCGCATGGCAATACGGTCGTCCACATTGCCTGTCGGTTCGTCGGCAAGAAGAAGCCGGGGGCGGGCAATGATGGCGCGGGCAATGGCGACACGCTGTTTCTGGCCACCGGACAGGATGGAAGGACGCGAATCGATATGTTCCTCCAGCCCGACCCATCGCAACAATTCGGGTACATGTTCATCGACCTGCTGCTGGCTGGCCCCTGCGACGCGCAGCGGCAATGCGACATTTTCCTTCGCCGTTAAATGATCGACCAGCCGGAAATCCTGGAAAATGACACCCACCTGACGGCGTAGTGCCGGCAGGGCTTTGCGCGATGTGGTCGCGATATCGTGGCCGAACAACGTAATGAGCCCGCGCGAGGGGCGCTGTGCGAGGTACATCAGCCGGAGCAGCGACGATTTTCCCGCTCCGCTTTCACCGGTCAAAAAATGAAACGACCCTGATTCCAGCCGAAGGGATACATCGTGCAGGATTTCGCGGCCGAGGCCGTAACGCATGCCTACATTCTGGAACCGGACCACTTCCCCGCCTTCCGGCACAGCATTTCCCCACTTTACAACACAGGATCTCAGCATCGCACAGGGCCGCGCGATCCGTCCACTATACCAATGTTCGTGGTCCCTGCCTTGCCTTGTTCCGGTCTAGCTCTTATACAACGGCGACTAGCAGGGCGTGTCCAACAACAACGAATAGTGTGTTTCGGGCGTTATGATTCTTACCTGTCCCGAATGCTCGACCAGATATGTGGTGGATCCGACGGCGATCGGTGCGTCCGGCCGCACGGTCAGATGCAGCCGTTGTGGTCATAGCTGGGCCGAGCCGCCACCGCCGGATTTGCCGAAATCAGACCCGACGCCGCGATTGCCGCCGCTACCGCGCGGTGATCCGCCACCGCATCGCCGCCTACCCCGCGGAACGAACTTGCCGGCGCTCCCCAGCGAGAAGCGCAGTCGCGCGCCGACGGTCTTGTGGGTCCTTGTTTTCCTGGTTCTTGGCGGTGCCGTAACGGCCACGATCCTGTTCCGCGACCTTATCATGTCGCGGGTCCCGGCATCGGAGATGGTCTACCATCTGGTCGGGCTGGGCCCCGAGCCGCCCGGTGCCGGCCTTCAATTGGCGGAGGTCGCTTCCAAGGTCAGTTCGAAGGACGGCAAACGGGTGATCAGCATCAGCGGCTTTGTCGTCAATATTTCCGAAAAAGCCCGCGTGGTGCCCGAGATGTTGGGTCTTGTTTACGACAAAGACGGCAAAATCATTCACCAATGGCGATTTGCGGCGCCGTCACCCAAGCTCCTTATCAAGGAGCGCGCGCCGTTTTCCACCGAGCTGGTGGACCCGCCGGCCAATGGCGCGCGCGTCAATGTAACATTCGATTCGAGCAAACCGAAAATGCCCCACGCGCCGAAAGCGGCTACTCCCTGATGAGCCCGGTGACTCCGTCATCGATCGACATACTCTTTTCCGAAGGGGACATATCCCGTCGCGTGAATACGCTGGCACAGGAGATCGTGTCCGATGAACCCGGCGATTTGCTGATTGTCATCATCCTGAAAGGCAGCTTCGTCTTTGCAGCGGATCTCATACGGGCCCTCGAAC
Source organism: Rhodospirillaceae bacterium (assembly GCA_018660305.1). Next base: position 19,211 of record JABJKO010000050.1, on the reverse strand, counting down.
GCGCCGGAGCATCGGCTCAGGTCGATTTCGTCACCCTGTCCAGCTATGGCGCCGGGAGGACCAGCTCGGGTACCGTCACGCTGACCCATGACCTCGTGGAAGACGTCAAAGGCCGGTCAATCCTTATCGTCGATGATGTCCTGGAGTCCGGCCGGACCCTGGCCTTTGCCTGTCAGACCATGTGCGAGAGGGGCGCTGACAGCGTTAAAACCTGTCTTCTTCTGGACAAGCCGGCGAATCGAAAAGTGGCCATCGAGGCCGATTATGTGGGCTTTAGCATCGGCGACGAATTCGTTGTCGGCTATGGGCTGGACTATGCCCACCGATATCGCGGCCTGCCCTTTATCGGTAAATTGCCGGTCGATTGATCATGGGTATGGATTCCGCCGGTTAACTCTTTATTCGCTTTCGTAAACGAATTCTCAACCTTCCCGGCTTATACGCAGATAACCAACTATATGCGTCAGTTAAGGGGAGTTGAGCCGTGGCCGCTATCCTGCTTGCCGAGGATGATAAAGCAGTTCGGGAATTCGTCGGCCGGGCATTGCGCCAGGACGGTCACGACGTCACGGCGGTGGCCGACGGTGAGCAGGCCCTGACCGCGCTCGCAAAGAGCCGTTTCGATATGCTGCTTGCCGACATTGTGATGCCGCAGCTTGATGGCATTGCGCTGGCGTTGAAGGCGGCCAAGGAATATCCCGATTTGCCGGTGCTGCTGATGACCGGTTATGCCGCGGAGCGGCAGCGGGCGCACAATCTGGACGCCCTCTCCCAGGATATTATTTCCAAGCCCTTTACCTTGCAGGAAATCCGTGACGCGGTAAGTCGCATGCTGGGTATCAGCGGCCCGGGTAACCCCGACGGTACCATTCACTAAAAGACAGCAAAACCGGCCGGACCGTCTTTCAGAAGCGCTGTAACAGCCGATTGATGTAATCCAGCTCGATCTGCCGGCGGTTGATCTGGCCGGAGCGTCGACGCAGTTCGTCGAGAATTTCCCGGGCCCGCTGCATGGCGCTTTCGTTGGGGATCCTGACGCCCCCGGTATCGACGTCATCGCCCATGGTTTCGCGGCCCAGCGGATCGCGCCTCGGCTGGTTGCGGTTACCCCGCTGGTTAGGTCGATTGCCGGACTGCCGCGCGAATCGTTCCATCATCTGTTGCAGCAGGCCGCGACCGGCGCGCCGTAGCTGATCCAGCGCCTGTCCCTGCTCGCCCACGGCATTGCCCGGGCGCCGGCCTTCCAAGGACCGTATGGCACGCTCCATGGCCTGATTGGCGCGGTCCAGCGCCTGCCCGGGGCCCTGACCGGGCTTGGCACCGGGCATCATGCCGCGCAATTGTCTCAGCAAGTTCTGCAGTGCTCTCTGATCGCCCGCCCCCGGCATGCGACCCTGTTGCCCCGCCCCCGGTCGCGACAACCGGAAGGTTTGTTCCATAAGCTGCTGCTGACGCCGGATCAAATCCTGTAGTTTTCTCAGCGTACCGCCATTTCGGCCACCCGATCCGCGCTGCCGCATGACCTGCATCGACCGCATGCCTTCCAGCATGCGCTGCAGCCGTGCCAGCATCTCGCGGGCCGCCTGTCTCGCGCCCGACTGCATGAGTTTGCGGATTTGATCCAGCATCCTCGCGATATCGCTACCCTGGATCAGACGCATGGTGCGGGGGTCGAATTCGACGGCCTGCTGCTGACGGTTGGGGTTGCGCCTCATCTGTTCGGCGAGGGCCTGCATGTAGTTGGAGATGGCCTGCTGCAATTGCCGCATCAGCCGGTCCAGTTCAGCGTCGCTGGCGCCCTCCGCCAGGGCTTTCATCAGGGCTTGCTGGATGCGCCGAAGCTCGCGCTCGGCAAGGGAAAGCTTGCCGTCTTCGAGGCGCAGCGCCGTATCCCACAGAAGCCCCAGGAGGGGATCGACGGAGTCATGGCTTGAATCGTAAATCAGACGTGAGCGGGCGGTCGCCAGGGCAAGGTAAACCACCGAATCATGGCCGAAGGCCTGCGGTTCCGACGCAATCTCCGACAGGCCCTGCATGACCGACCGACGCCGTTCGGGCTGGTTCGCCAGCTTTTTGCGCTCCTCGATAATGGCGCGCGCGACCGGGTGGGTGAAGACACGTTCCGGCAGCACCAGACGGGTCGGCTCGCTCTTGCCGCTCTGCTTCAACCCGTCGGTTGCGATTAATTCGACCATGACGGGCTGGCCGGCCCATTTGTGGGGCGCGAGATCAAAAAAAGCGGTTTCGTTTACCGAGCGGGCGGCCCGGCTCGGCAGCGGCAGGTCAATCCGATGGACTTCCTTGCCCACCACCTCGCCACGTTCATAGGTCCGGCGAATCTCCGCCTGTGCCTTCGTGATTCCGTAATCGTCCGACGCGGTGTAGGAAATCTTGAAGGTCGCCTGCGGCGTCCCGATGGGCGGGCTGGCGAAGGCGATGGCGGGCTTCATGTCGGGAATGATGGCGATCTGCCATGCGCCCAAAGTGTGTTCGCCCGCGACGATGGCAAGCTTGCCGCTCTTGTCGATTTTCTGGACCACTCGGCTATAGGATTGGTCGATTTTTTCAAAGGGTGTCGTCGCGGCGCCGAGAGCCAGGGCCGGCAATTCGCCTTTGCCCTGAACCTGCGCCGTCAAAATGCTGCCGGCGGGAACCTGTATCACCGGAAGGCTCGGGGCGGCCCCGGCCGCTTCCTTGTCACCGTCATCGGGCGCGAGGGCGGCTTCCCGGCTGGTCTTCTCGGCAGCGGCCTGCCGGGCCAGACGCATGGGAAACAGCGGCGGTAGGCCCGTATAGCTGGGCGGTGTGATCCAGAGATCCATCGCCATCTTCTGCGCCGTTGCGTCCGATTGCAGGGTCGGCATCACCGCGCGGCTGAGCCGCTGCAACGGATCGGACGAGCCGGCGATCCCGGCGACGACGAGGGTGATCGCAAGGGCCAGGCGGAGCGCCCAGGGGTCACGCCGGGCGAGACCCGGTTCCGGAATACCGGCACGCAAGTTGCGCGAAAGCGCGGCCATGCGCGCCTGATGCGCCTGCCACAGTGCCGCCGCGTCCCGGTCGTTGGTTCCGGTCGCCTGCGAATCGTTTACCGCAGTCAGCGGCCGGTGATCGAGGCCGCTTGCCTGTTCGATGCGACGGCGTCCCGCGTGCCGCGCCGGCCACGAAAAACTCCTGATGGCTTTGATAAGCGTCCGGAAAAAGAAAATTGCGAAGGCGGCGAGCAGAAGGACATGCAGCCAGCCCGGCACGTGCGGAAAGAAATCGAAAAGTGCCAGGGCGAGAAACACCCCGCCGATTCCCACGGCGGGCCACAGCGCGGGCCACAGAGATTCCCAGGCGAGCGAAAGGCGCGCCAGGAACAGCTTGCGTCCCAGTTTTGGTGGGCGGCCCAGGGGCGCCGAATCGTCAGATCGTGCCATTGAAACCTCGTCTCTTACGCCAGCTTTACTGCCAGAAGACGACCAGAATCAGTTTCCCAGCCAGTCAGGTATATGGTCAAGCGATAACAGCGAGTCATAGTCCGGGCGGGCCCGAATCACGGAAAATTTACCGCCATTTACCATGATTTCCGCGATCGGAAGCCGGGTATTATAGGTCGATGCCATAACCGCTCCGTAGGCACCTGCGGTCTGGATCGCGATCAATTGGTCGGGCGCCAGATCGGGCAGCGCCATGTCCTTCGCCAGCACATCGCCGGTCTCGCACACCGGGCCGACCACGTCCGCCGGCTGCCGCGGCGCGCCGGGCTGTTCATCCACCGGCAGCACGCCATGTTCGGCGTCATAGAGTGTCGGCCGGATAAAATCGTTCATGGCCGCATCCACCACCACAAAACGCCGCGTCGGAATATCCTTCACATAGATGACCCGCGTGACCAGGATTCCGGCATTGCCCACCAGCAACCGGCCGGGCTCGACGGTCAGCTCGAGATCCAGATCGGCCACGGTTTCCCGTATGACAGCAGCGTAAGCGTCAGGGTGCGGGGGCTCTTCGTCCCGATAGGTGATGCCGAGACCACCGCCGAGATCGAGACGCTCCACAATTAGCCCCGCGCCGCGCAAATCGCCAACCAGGGTGGCGACCCGGGAAAACGCCGCCCGGAACGGATCCAGAGAGGTGAGCTGTGATCCGATATGCACCGCAATACCCAGCGGCCTTATGCCGTCCATCGCCGCCGCGCGGGCATAGAGGGCGGGCGCCACATCAATATCGATGCCGAATTTGTCGTCCTTGCGGCCGGTGGCGATCTTGTCGTGAGTGTCGGCATCCACATCGGGATTGACGCGCAGCGCGATTGTGGCCTGTGTGTTGAGGTCGCGGGCGACCTCATCCAGCGCCTGCAGTTCCGGTTCGGATTCGATATTGAACTGACCGATTCCCACCGACAGGGCGTAACGCATTTCGTCGCGGGTCTTTCCCACACCGGAAAAGACCACGTTGTCCGCACTGATTCCGGCGGCCAGGGCCCGGCGCAGCTCGCCTTCGCTGACCACATCGGCACCGGCGCCAAGATCGGCGAGGGTGCGGATGACGGCGAGGTTGGAGTTGGCTTTGACGGCATAGCAGACACGCGTGCCCATATCCGCGAGCGCGCCGGCGAAGACCTCGTAATGCCGCTTCAGGGTCGCCGTCGAATAGCAATAGAACGGCGTTCCCACGGCATTGGCAATGTCGGACACGGCGACGTCTTCGGCGAAGAGTTGCCCCTGGCGATAGTCGAAATGGTTCATCGCGGGTACTGCCTCGGGAAATCGCTCTTTTCGCCCGGTGGCGGCTCCAGCTCACCCTTTTTGCCGCAGGCGCCGAGCGGCGCCGCCAGCGCAAGGACAAGGAGCATCATGAGAAAATATTTCGTCACAGGAACCGTTCCCGCGCCTGGCCCACCTGCGTCCGAACGTTATCCGGCGCGGTGCCGCCATAGCTGGTGCGGCTTCGGACCGAAGCGTCCACCGTCAGCACTTCATAAACCGCCTCTGTGATGCCAGATTCGATCTTCTGCATGTCAACCAACTCAAGATCGGCCAGGATGCAGGCTTTGTTGTCGGCCATCTGAACCAGCTCGCCGGTGACATGATGAGCACGCCGGAACGGCAGGCCAAGCACCCGGACCAGCCAGTCGGCGAGATCGGTCGCGGTGGAATGTCCGTCGCCGGCGGACTCCGCCAGCCGGTCGGCATTGAACGAGAGATCGCGCGCCATCCCGGCCATGGCCGCGACACAAATCTCCAGCGATTCCGCCGCATCGAAGACCGGTTCCTTGTCTTCCTGCATGTCCTTGGAATAGGCCAGCGGCAGGCCTTTCATCACGGTCAGCAGGGTCATTAGCGAGCCAATGATGCGGCCGGTCTTGGCGCGGACCAGCTCGGCCGCATCCGGGTTGCGTTTCTGCGGCATGATCGAGCTGCCGGTGGTAAAGGCATCGGTCAGCTTGGCGAAGGCGAACTGGGCCGAACACCAGATGACGATCTCCTCGCCCAGCCGCGACAGATGGGTCGCGGTAATGGCGGCGGTGCTGAGGAATTCCAGCGCGAAATCCCGATCCGATACGGCATCCAGAGAATTGGAGGTGGGCCGGTCGAAGCCCAGGGCCTGCGCCGTGCGCGCGCGGTCGATGGGAAACGACGTTCCCGCCAGCGCCGCCGACCCCAGAGGACATTCATTCATCCGGGCCCGTGCATCCGTCACCCGTCCGCGGTCGCGTCCGAACATCTCCACATAGGCCAGCAGATGATGCCCCACCGTGACCGGCTGGGCGGCCTGCAAATGCGTGAACCCGGGCATGACCATGTCGGCATGGGCCTCCGCCTGGTCGATCAAAGCGGCCTGAAGATCGTGCAGGGCGTTGTCCAGCCCGTCGAGAGCGTCACGCACCCAGAGCCTGAAATCCGTCGCCACCTGATCGTTGCGCGACCTGGCCGTATGCAGCCGGCCGGCATCCTCGCCGATGATCTCGGTCAGCCGGCCTTCGATATTGAGATGGATATCCTCCAGCGCCGTGCGGAACTCGAAGGTGCCGTCCTCGATTTCCTGCCGGATCGCTCCAAGACCCCCGATGATCTGCCGGCCGGCTTCCTCATCCAGAATCTTCTGCGCCACCAGCATTTCGCAATGGGCGATGGAGCCTGCGATATCCTGCTGGTACAGCCGCCGGTCGAAGCCGATGGAGACGTTGATCGCCTCCATGAGCGCGTCCGGGCCCGACGCGAAACGTCCGCCCCACATGCTGTTCGAGGCGTTTTGACTTTCCCGTGTGGCCGGTGCCGTGGCAGATTTACCCTGCGCCGGCGTGGCTGATTTGCTTTTCGCGCTCATGACGTAGACTCAAAAATACTGAATTCAGGGATCGATGATCAAAAATGTTTCCATAGCCGTGCTGGTTATAGCAGCCGGTGCCGCCATCTGGTGGTTTTTTGACGCTAAATCAAGCGAAAAGAGCGCTTCACCGCCTTTGACGGGGTGGATGCAGAACTTTACGCCAACCGACGGCGCGCCGCCAACACCGCCGCTTGCCGTCCGGGCCGAGAGCGGCCGGTCGGTTCCGCTCACGGAATTCAGCGGCAAAGTCACCCTGGTCAATTTCTGGGCGACCTGGTGCGGACCCTGTATCCGCGAGATGCCATCGCTCCTGCGTCTGCAAAAGGCGCGCGGTGGATCTGATTTTACGGTGATCGCCCTGTCCCAGGATTTGCGCGGCTGGCCCATGGTCAAACCGTTCCTGAAGAAACACGGTCTCGCGGGGCTGCCCATCTATGTGGATGAAAAAGCTGCGGTGTCCCGGGTCATGCGGATAAAGGGTCTCCCCACATCCATCCTCCTTGACCGCAACGGAAACGAACTGGGCCGTCTCGCCGGACACGCGGAATGGGACAGCGCCGAAGCCCTGGCCCTGATCGATCACTACGTTCAACTGGGTGAACAACGTTAGGGATTTCTAACGGCAAGTTTGTGTTTGACGGAAACATCCCCCACCTCTCCCTAGCCCTCTCCGCCCCCCTAATTCATGACGGGCGTCGAGGGAATTTGCTCGGTTTTGACGACCGCGTTCCCCTCCGCCCATTGGGGGAGGGGTCAGGGGAGGTGGGTGGTTGCTGAAAGTGCACACTCAATTTGATGGAGCGCTAAACTTCGATGGAGCCGATGCGGGCGCGGTCGAAATTCTCGATGAATTCCTCTTCCGTGCCGGCGTCGCGCGGCCTTTACTGGCAATTTTAACGCAGAACAGCAAAATAAAGGTGCCTAGCTCCGTAGGTTCAATACCATACGCTGTACACAAGCCCTCCAAGAACTGTAGCAAACAATAGACGCTTTTTTCACCGTAGGTGCTAGTTCAGTAATTCTCAGTTTCTCTGTAAGCAACCACATAGATTGATTAATATTTTTTACCGTCTCGTACCTGTTATGATTTGGAACTATTTGATTATGCAAATACCCGCGTTGAATTAACATTGGTCCGCGAGAGTTGTTGTCGCGCCAAAATTTCGCCTCGCGTTCGTTTTTTGGTTCAATTTTCCCGCTTTCATAGTCGAATGACCACGTTTGGAAATCGTTCCGAATCTTTTCAAACAACTCATTGGACACTATAAAAAAATCTAAATCCGATTTTTCATTAAATTCTTTGCCCAATTGACTAGGCGATAGAGATGTGCCCAAGCGAGCGCTGCCGGCAAGGCTAATTTCTTTTGCGTCGACGCCAAGCCGTCCCGCGAGCCATGTTCGAACCGACTCATAAATTGCGGGGCACTCTTTGAAGGCAAAAGGTATTCCTTCAGAGAGCCAAAGTCGTGCTATTGCATATCGAGCAGGTTCCCCGTCCCTTTGTGCTACTTCCGTGATTAACTGTGCATCTGGATAGTGTTCAATTAATCTTACCAGTTGCGCCGGTGCTTTGAACGGTTCCATCGCTTCCTGCCAATTCAGTTCGTAAGCGGTTTCCTCTATTTCGATAACGATTTGCGAGGTAAGCACATCGCACTTCTATTTTTCTTTTACGCTCAAGATTAGAAATGCGTGGCTCGGGATATTTCAATCTCGCGACCAGCTGCGCGGCATCTTCCAAAGAAGATGAATTGGGATCAATGCTCAGCCTATCGCAAGCTTGTAAAAAATTATTCATTCTCCACCCGTAGTAGGCTACCCACAAATACAGGCACGGCAATCTTTCTCGGTCGACGTGCTTGGTCAGTCTGACTGCGAGGACAATCTCCAAAATCTTTCTCGTCGGTGTTTTTTCGTATCGGCCGGAAATGGTGCGAACTAGTTGCATGGCAATGGTGGACCCACCTTCGGGGCGACGACAAAAATAGGTCCGCCATAACGCACGACAAATTGCGATGGGATCAACGCCCGGATGAATATTGTACCGGTGATCTTCGCCAAGGATTAGAAGACGGCACATTTGTTCATTAGGGCGCCGATCAATATGAGTTTCGAAATTTGAATTTAGATTATCGAAATCGAATTTTAGCTTTTGCCATTCCGCTTCGAACATAATCTCCCCCGGCCACTTGTCATCCTCATTCTGGATAATTCGCAAGTATGAGAATTGTTACTCAGCGCGTTGGTACCGGCGTCTCACCCGAATAATCGTAGAACCCGCGACCCGATTTGCGGCCCAGCCAGCCGGCCTCGACATATTTGGCGAGCAGCGGGCAGGGGCGGTACTTGCTGTCGGAGAGCCCTTCATGCAGCACCTGCATGATCGACAGGCAGGTATCCAGACCGATGAAATCGGCCAGCTCCAGCGGCCCCATGGGGTGATTGGCGCCGAGTTTCATGGCCTGGTCGATATCGGTGACCGAGGCGACGCTTTCATGCAGCGTATAGACCGCCTCATTGATCATGGGCAGCAGGATGCGGTTGACGATGAAGGCGGGGAAATCCTCCGACGTGACAGCGGTCTTGCCGAGCTTCGCGGCCACGGCGAGGATGGCCTCATAGGTCGCATCGTCGGTGGCGATGCCGCGGATAAGCTCCACCAGCTTCATCACCGGCACCGGGTTCATGAAATGCACGCCCATGAACCGTTCCGGCCTGTCGGTCGCAGCCGCCAGCCGGGTGATGGAGATGGATGACGTATTGCTTGCGACCAGCGCATCTTGCCGCAGGCAGGGCGTCAGCTTCTCGAAAATCGCCTGCTTGATCGCCTCGTTCTCGGTTGCCGCTTCGATGACCAGATCGCAATCGGCGAAGATCTTGTAGTCGGTGCCGGTGGTGATATTGGCAAGGGTCTGATCCAGCACGTCCTGGGTCATCCGGTCGCGCTGCACCTGCCGATCCATGCGGCCGCGCATGCCGTCGATGGCCTTGGCAAGCACCCCGTCATCGATATCAGCGAGCTGGACCTGATAGCCGTTCTGGGCGCAGACCTGCGCGATGCCGGCACCCATCTGGCCGGCGCCGATGATCCCGATGGATTTGATGTGGAGCGCCATCAGCGCGGCTTTATGTCCTGCTTGTCCAGCTCTTCGGCCAGCTTGGGCATTTCCTCGAACAGATCGCCCACCAGACCGTAATCGGCGACCGCGAAGATGGGCGCTTCCTCGTCCTTGTTGATGGCCGCGATGACCTTACTGTCCTTCATGCCGGCTAAATGCTGGATGGCGCCGGAAATCCCCACCGCCAGATAAAGCTCGGGGGCAACCACCTTCCCGGTCTGTCCCACCTGATAATCGTTAGGCACATAGCCGGCATCCACGGCGGCGCGGGACGCACCGACGGCGGCGCCGAGACGGTCGGCGACGGCCTCCACCAGTGGAAAATTATCGCCCGACTGCATGCCACGGCCACCGGAGACCACAATTCGCGCGGCGGTAAGCTCGGGCCGTTCGGATTTGGTCAGCTCCTGGCCCACGAACGAGGACAGACCCGGGTCGTCGGCTGCCGCCAGCGGTTCCACCGACGCGCTGCCACCGGTTTCTTCCGCCTTGGGAAAGGCGGTGCCGCGTACCGTGATGACCATCGTGGCATCCTGGGTCTGCACCGTCGCCATCGCGTTGCCGGCATAGATGGGACGCACAAAGGTATTGGCATCCTTGATTTCCATGATGTCCGAGATCTGCACGATATCGAGGAGCGCGGCGACACGGGGCGCGACGTTTTTGCCCGACGTCATATGGGGCGCCAGAATGTGGCTGTAATCGCCGGCGATGCTGACCACCAGCGCCGCCAGGGGCTCGGCGAGCCCATGACCATAGGCGGCATTGTCTACCATCCGGACTTTCGAGACGCCCTGAATGGCGCCGGCGGCATCGGCGGCGGTCTGGCAGTTTTCACCGGCCACCAGAACGTCGACATCACCCAACTGGGTGGCCGCCGTGATGGTGTTCAGGGTTGCGCCCTTGATTTCCGCATTGTCGTGATCGGCTATGACAAGGACACCCATCAGATGACTCCCGCTTCGTTTTTCAGCTTGTCGACCAGTTCGGCCACGTCGGCGACCTTGCCGCCGCCCTGCCGCGGCGGCGGCTCGTCGACCCGCAGGGTCACCAGGCGGGGTGTTGCATCCACACCCAAATCTTCCGGGCTGTACTCGTCGATGGTTTTCTTCTTCGCCTTCATGATATTGGGCAGCGACGCATAGCGCGGCTCGTTGAGACGCAGATCGGTGGTGACCACCGCCGGCATCTTGAGCGCCACCGTCTCCAGACCGCCATCGACCTCGCGGGTGACGTTTGCCGTCTCGCCGGCCATCTCGACCTTCGAGGCGAAGGTGCCCTGCGACCAGCCCAGCAGGGCGGCCAGCATCTGGCCGGTCTGGCTGCAATCGTCATCGATGGCCTGCTTGCCGAGAATGACCAGCTCGGGATTTTCCTTCTCCACCACCGCCTTCAGCAGCTTGGCGACGGCGAGGGGCTGCAATTCCGTGTCGGTCTTCACGTGGATGCCGCGATCGGCACCCATGGCGAGCGCCGTGCGGATGGTCTCGGTGCATTTGGCCTCGCCCAGGGAAATGGCGATCACCTCGGAGGCGGTGCCGGCTTCCTGCAGGCGAATGGCTTCTTCGATGGCGATTTCATCGAAGGGGTTCATGGACATCTTGACGTTCGCCAGCTCGACGCCCGTATTGTCTCCCTTTACCCGAACTTTGACGTTGTAATCTATGACCCGTTTAACGGCGACAAGGACCTTCATGATCTTCCCGGAAATTGCGCGGCAAAGGCGCCGCTGACAGTCATTTGTGTGGGCACAACCTATTCAGCTTTCTCCGCCTGTCAAGCAGTGCGGGCTTGCAATGAATTTGGTCAACTAACGCCCGCCCAGAAGAAATGCCAGCGCAAGCAGCCCGATGGCGACAAATTGAAAAATGACGCGATAGCGCATCAGCTTGTTGGACGTTCGCGCATCGACCTTGCCGTGCCGCAGCATGGAGATGACTCCGGCGATCAGCACCACCAGCACGAGGCCCATGGCGATAATGATGAACCAGGGGAATGTCTGTTGCATGCGGCGGAATATAGGGCGTTTTGCGCGCCATCAAAACACCGGATAGGCTGTCGACCGGCAATTAAAGAGTTGGATATGAGTTTTCTCGACCGAATCGAAGAGTGCGATAACGCGGTCGCGGGGGACGCCTATTTGCCGTTTACTGTCGCCGGGACCCGCGTTGGCTGGGTGCATCGGGATTTTGCGCCGCAGCTAGATCGTTTTCCCGATGTTTTTACGCGAACCGGCGAGGGCATCGGGCTATCGCCCAACTTTACCGATTATGGTGCGCGGACGGCGGCTGTGGATGCGCCGCTGCAGGTGCTCGATGGCGAGGGGTATTTCGCAGGCTGGCGGGATGAAGCCTATCCAGTAGGGACCGGTTTTCATCATACCCCCCTGTTCGAGATGGAACGCACAGCCGTGCCGCGGTTCGGCGTGCCGGCCTATGGTGTTCATATTCATGGTTTTGTGCGCCATGGCGATGACATTCTCCTGTGGATCGGCAAACGGGCCGAAGACAAGCCGACCTATCCCGGCAAGCTTGACCAGATGGTGGCCGGCGGTCAGCCGGTCGGTCTCGGGCTGATGGAGAACGTCATCAAGGAGGCAGGGGAAGAAGCCGCCATTCCGCCGGACATCGCCGCCACGGCAAAACCGGTGGGCGCCATCTCCTATACCCATGAATCCGAGGATGGCATGAAGCCCGACGTCATGTTCGTGTATGATCTGGAGTTGCCACGGGATTTCGAACCCCGGAATACCGATGGCGAAACGGCTGAGTTTCGCTTGCTTCCGGCATCGGAGGTGATGGAAATCACCGCCCAGACCACCGATTTCAAATTCAACTGCGCCGTCGCCAATATCGATTTCTTTATCCGCCACGGGCTGCTGACGCCGGACGATCCGGATTATGTGGAGATTACGCGGGGTCTGCATCGATGAGCGGTGTTCTCACCCAGGCGCGCTACACCGTGGCGCTTGCCGAAATTTGCGAAGGTGATGCGGATCTCGCCGCCGTGGTCGCGGCCCATGGTGCGCCGCCCATCTGGCGCCGGCCGGCCGGTTTCCGCACCCTGCTTTATCTGATCCTCGAACAGCAGGTATCGCTGGCGTCGGCCCGGGCCACCTTCGAGAAGCTGGTGGCCCGGCTAGGCGCCGAGCCCGCACCGGCGGCGTTTCTGAAGCTGGGTGATGACGATCTCCGCGGCGTGGGTTTCTCCCGCCAGAAAACCCGCTATGGCCGCGCCCTGGCCGAAGCGGTCAGCGACGGCACGCTGAAGCTCGACCGGTTGCGGCGTTACGACGACGAGGCGGCAAAGGCGGAGCTGATGCAGCTTCCCGGCATCGGCCACTGGACGGCGGACATTTATCTGATGGAGGCGCTCGGCCGGCCGGACGTGTGGCCGGTGGGCGATCTGGCGCTGGCGGTGGGAGCGGAAAAGGTCAAGGGACTCGATGCACGGCCCGATCAGGATGAACTGACGGCACTGGGCGAGGCGTGGCGGCCGTGGCGGGCGGTTGCGGCCCGCGTGCTGTGGCACTATTACCTCAACAACGTGCGCAATGCAGCGGGAGCAAAACCCACATGAGTGATTTACCAGAATTGACCGGGCCCAGCTTTGGCCCCGCCGCCGGTGGCGACCCACAGCAGCTTGTGATCCTGCTTCACGGCTATGGCGCCAATGGCGACGATCTGATCGGGCTGGCGCCGGCCTTTGCCCAGGTGCTGCCCAACGCCGAGTTTCTGTCGCCCAACGCGCCCTACCCGTGCGAGGCAAACCCGTTCGGCGGGCTGCAATGGTTCGAGGTGTGGCAGCAGGAAGGGGTCGACCGGCTAGCCCAGGTGCGCAATGGCACCAGGATCGTCGATGCCTTTATCGATGCCGAGCTGGCGAAGCGGGGCCTGAGCGATGACAAGCTCGTGCTCATCGGGTTTTCACAGGGCACCATGCTGTCGCTTCATGTGGGCATGCGGCGCAAGGCGCCATGCGCCGGTATTCTCGGCTATTCCGGACGGCTCGAATCGCCTGAAACCCTGGCCGGGGAGATCACGGCAAAACCGCCGGTCCTGATGATCCATGGTGAAGAAGACCCGATGCTGGCGGTGGATCTGATGGATAAGGCGGCGGAAACCTTGCGGGAAAATGGGGTGTTGGTCGAAACTCACCGTTGCCCGGGCCTCGGCCACGGCATCGACGAAGACGGTATTCGTCTCGGCGCCGGTTTCCTGACGGTGCACCTGACCGGGGGCTAAGGCGCCCTCCCTCCGTTGCCAAGAGCGCCTGCGTCAAATCGAAATGTAGCCAATTCGTGCCCGCCCCCTTCGGCCCGGCGCGAAATACTTCGTTAACAGGAACTCTCCTTTAATTGGGGCAACAAAATAATATGTTGAAAGAGTGTGGTATGGCCAAGGTGCCATTGTTTGCCTTTGCCAACCATGATTGGCACAGCAAGGTGTGGATGGATCGCCATCACATTTTTAACGGCCTCGCCCAGCGCGGCTGGCCGCTGATCTATACCACCGGTGCGCAGCATTTATGGCAACGGGATGATCTTGGCTGGCAGAGGGCCGGTCTGTTTGGGGCGACAGAGGCAATTTCCTACAACAACGCGTCAACCATGGTTGTCGACCGGCCAGGCCGGCTTTGGTCGAGATACCCAGCCTTTCCGGCCTGGGACAATTACGTCATCAAGCGATACGCGAAGCGCCTGAAGCGCCTGGCAAATGCCAGCCGGACCGGCGATCACATTGCCTTTGTCTGCGATGTTAATTACTGGCCCACAATCGAGCATCTCGATCCACGCTATGTGGTTCTTTACGTATTCGATGCTTGGCCGCTCATGCCAGGCTGGTCGCCAGAGCTGCAATGGCAGCTAGCGAAGCTGGTTGAACGGGCTGATCTGATCATCGCTGTCGCCGACTCCATGGCCCGGCATCTGCCCGGTGATGGTCCTGAACGGGCAAAAATCGTGACCCATGGCGTGAATGCCAAATTCATCATGGAGGGGGCCGGCACGCCGTGCCCCAAGGATCTCGCCGCGATTCCCCATCCCCGTGTCGGCAACATAGGCAGGGTGAGCCGCAAGGTTGATCTGGAATTGATTTCTGCAGTGGCGCATCGAATGCCGGGGACGCAGTTTGTTTTTATCGGCAGCGCCGGTGTCGGCTTCGACGGCGATAGAAATTTCATCGATGCCTATGACGCCTGCCAAGCGTGCCGTAACGTGCATTTTCTCGGCGAAAAACGCTATCAGGAGCTGGCGCCCTACTATCACCAGATGGATGTGAACATCCTACCAATTCGGAGTGAGGGGAATGGTTTCTGGACGGCGATAAATCCTCTCAAGCTGCATGAATATCTTGCCTCCGGCAAACCGGTGGTGAGCACGAGCCAGGAAAACGTTCTGCCCTATGCCGGCGTGGTGGATATTGTCGACGGCGTGGATCGATGGGTCGAGGCTCTGCAAAGAGCCATCGATGACGGCGGCGTTGCCAGCCCCGAGCAGCGCCAGGCCGTCGCCCTGAAAAATACCTGGGATGTCCGACTCGATCAGCTTGAAGGATTGCTCGCCGGGATGATGGCGCCATAGCAAAATATGGAGGACCGGCCTATCGTCTGACGACCTATTGGCGGTTTGCCCGAATACCGTCCTCGTCAAAGAGATAGAAAGTTACGGGAAAACGGTATTCGTCTCGGTACCGGTTTCCCGACGGTGAACCTCACGGGAGGATGAAACGATGACGGTTCTGGTGACCGGTGCGGGCTTGATCGCAACCCATGCGGCAGCGGCGTTGGCCGCAAGACGGGAAAAAATCGTTTTTTACGATGTCGCGCCCAACACTTCCTATATCGATCTGGTCATGGAGGGACGGCCCTATGCGGTCGAGCGAGGCGACATCCTCGACATGCCCAACATCCTGCGGACCATCGAAAAGCACGATGTAAAAGGCATTGTTCATACCGCCGCTTTTCTACCTGAGCGGGCGCGTCAGAACCCGTCGCTTTGCACGAGGGTCAACGTGGAAGGGGCGGTGAATATGTTCGAGGCGCACCGATTGGCGGGCCTCCGCCGCACGGTTTTTATCAGCACCATCGGGGTGTATGATTCGACCGTGCGGGACGGCAAGCCGTGGAATGAGGATCATCGCTGGGGGCCGGGGACCTATTACGGTTCAACCAAGCTCGCCGCCGAGATGATGGGGATGCAATATGCCAAGGATTATGGCGTCGATCTGGTCGCCGTCCGGTTCAGTTCCGTCTTTGGTATCAGCCAGTATTACACGTCGCGGGCATCGGCATTCCTGCGTGATGTGATCGAGCCGGCAGCGCTGACCGGTAAGGCGGTCCTCCGCAAACCCTTTACCGATATCAATCAGTATCTCTATGCACCCGATGCTGGCGAATCCGTGGCGCTGGCTTATAAGCTGAAGCGCAACCCGAGCCATCGGGTTTTCAATATCAGCGACGGTAAGCTGCGCGGCGCCCGGGAAATGATCCGGACAGCCGAACGCGCGATCCCCGGCGCGTCCATCACCATCACCAAGGGAGCCTGGGCTAAATCAAGGGGCAGCCATTTCGTGCCAGAACCTTTCAGCCTCCGTGCCGCGCGCAAACATCTCGGCTTTAAGCCGGCCTGGCCCATGAAAAAGGCCCTCGCTCATTATGCGGAAAAGGTTCGGGAACGCGCGGCGCTTTAACGTATGGCGCGAATATCGACGGCGCGAAGGCCCTGGCCGTTTGCCAGGACGGTGACCGGATTGATCTCGATTTCTTTCAGCCACGATCTATTGTGCAGGAAAAAGTCTCCGATCGCGCAGATTGCCGTTACAAGCGCCTCTCGATCACATTCTGGTGCCCCGCGATAGCCGTCGAGTAACGCGGCACTTTTCAACTCATTAATCATTGCCTGCGCGATGGCCCGGGTGACAGGCAGCAGGCGCAGGGAAACGTCCTTGAACAGCTCCACCGTAACCCCACCGGCGCCGACAGCAATCATTGGACCGTAGAGCGGATCTGTGCGGCAGCCGACGAGCATTTCCACGCCGCTTACCATTTCCTGCACCGTGAAGCCGTCGATAGCCGCATCCGGATCGACCTTCTTAACGCTCAGTGCCATTGCGATAGCGGCATCGCGTACGGAGTCCGGCGTACTCAGATTTAAGTGAACACCACCCACTTCGGTCTTGTGCAGAATCTGCGGCGACAGGATCTTGAGGGCCACGGGAAACCCTATGGTTTCAGCGATGTTCGCCGCGCTGTCCGGGGTAATCGCGATTTCACCGGCCGGTCCCGGAACACCTGCTTCTACTAAAGCGGACCGGATGGCGCCGTCGTCGAGCGGGTCCATCGGTAGGACCGGGTCCGGTACCAGTGGTGCGGGTCCGTGTATTTTCTCGCCATACAGGCCCAAACGATGGAGTGCGCCGACGGTGGCGTCTATTCCCTGCAGGAACGGAATACCGGTTTCGCGCTGGAAGGCAAGATCATCCTCGGTGGGTGTGTAGGTTGTTCGTTCAAAGGCCAGAATCGGTTTGCCGGTTTGCGCCACAAGCTCCTGGAGGGGCGCGGGGTCGCGAAAACTGGTGCGCTCGCCGGGCAGCCGCATGGTCCAGGCCACCATGTCGATTTTGGGGTCATTGGCGGCGATCTTACACACATGCGCGGCGGATTTTGGGCCAAACCCCGAACCGCCCCCGCCATCCAGCGGGTTGCGGATCTTCATGCCGGGATTGACCAGGTCACGCAGCGCTTCCTTGGTTGCCGGTTCGAAATCCGGCACATCAGCGCCATGGGCGTCGATATGGTCGTGCAGCATATCGACCACGCCCCCCGATATGGTGACAAAGCCGATCCGCCGGCCGGTGGGAAAGCGCTTGGTCTGAAAGGCCAGAACCGTATCGATCAGCGATTCGTAGGTGGGACAATTGACGATCCCAAATTGTTCGCACATGGCCAGATAGACGTCGTAGTCGCCGCAAATGGCGCCGGTGTGTGACAGGGCCGATGCCTGTGACGCGGCGTTACGGCCGGTCTTGACCGCGATGATCGGCTTGCGGGCTTCCAGCGCCCTCGCGGCTGCCTGCATGAAGGCGTCAGGCCGGCGAATGGCTTCGATCATCAGCACGATGATGTCGGTCCCCGGATCGTCGATGAGGTAATCCACGTAGTCGGCGAGCACGAGATCAAGCTCATTGCCGCTGGTGATCATGTGGCTGAAGCGGATGCCGCGCGCGGCGGCCGCGTCTGCCCAATACATCATGGCGCCGCCGCTCTGGAATACCGCCGCCACGTTTCCCGCCGGCATCCGGCACATGGCCTCGTTGGGATAGGCGAAGACTTTGTTGTGAGCCGACACAATCCCCATGCAGTTGGGACCGCAGGCCCGCAAACCCGTCCGTTCGCACAATTCCGTCAGAGCCCGGCCGCGCGCCACCACTTCCGGATCGTCCCCCTCGCCCATATTGGCGGCGAACACCACCGCTGACTTCAATCCGTGCGCGGTACCTTCCTCAAGGACATTCAGCACTGCCCCGCCGGGGATAACCACCAGCGCCAGATCGACCGGTTCGGGGAGAGATGCAAAATCCGCATAGCAGGTCACGTCCCAGATCTCGTCGCGGCGGGGATTGACCGGATAGACCGATCCCTGGAAGCCGAGGTCGTTGAGATTTTTGTACAGGGCCGACGGCCATTCGCCGCGTTCCGACGCGCCGACGATGGCGATGGATTTGGCCTCCAGAAGGGCCGCGGGTGATTTGAACATGGCTACCTCATGTCATTGTCGGACAAGAGTGCGCGCAAATTTGGCCGCTGCCAACCGTGCCGCACCCTTAGAGCGCTTGGTGGCGCGCATTGTCGACCTTCTCTCACAATGATAGCGTTCCGTCCGAATACCGCCATCGTAAAGCACTTAAAAAAAATCACGGGAGGCGGAAAGAAAAATTTTCAGGGGGATATTCCATGGCGAAAAAGAATCCCAGGGTAGCGCGGCTTTTTCGCGAGTTGTCGCTTCTCGGCAATGACGTCTTCAAATCGCGGGAATACAAAAAATTCCTGTCCCTGAAACTGACCCGCAAGCGGGCCGCCTATTATATTTTCGAGCGGTCGCATTTTCATTTGAACCGGCGGCAATGCTGGGCGTTGGTGAGCGCCCATGCGCCGTTCGACATCAAGCAGCTTATCTGGGAGCACGAAGAGGACGAACTGCAGGGCAATGCGGCGCGCGGTGTCGAAAACCATTGGGTGCTGGGCATGAAAGAAGGCGCGACGGTCGGTCTGAAACGGAGCGATTTCAAAAAACCGCCCAGCGATTGCACCATGATCTGCACCAGTGCCTGGACACAGATTGCCGAGCACGCGTCGTGGCTGGAAGCGCTGGGATCGTCCTGCATGCTGGAAATCGGTAATTCAGACGGCATCATCAAAGGCGGCGGCCTTGCCAACCGGTTCGCTAAAAACCTCACCCGCGACCTGAAAATTCCGCTCCGAAAGCAAGCCTCCAACAAGGAACATATGGAGGTCGATATCGAGCATGCAAATCTCCTGTTCAAGGCGGCGCAAAATCACGTCTCCAGCAAGGAAGACTATGATCTGGCGGTGAGCGGGGCACGGAAAGGGATAGCCATCTACCGGACATGGCTCGGCCTGATGGCGATGGAAATGGAAAACATGCGTTAGCCCATTGGAGGCGTGTCATGAAGAACCCGCTGCGTGATCGAGAGATCGCCATCATCGGATTTGCCGAGACGAAGATCGAGCGCCGGTCCGGCAAGACGGCGTATG